>NZ_JBFOLH020000011.1:0-153375 GCF_040829825.2 Leadbetterella sp. DM7
TATTTATTAACTCATTTCGATTTCGGGGGTTAAATAACCCCCTTTCTATTATGTATTAAATTTAAGCATTTTATACATTATAACCTAATATGCTTCAATGCTTTTTTCCTTAACTAAATGGCATTGATATGGCAATACATAATATACTCGTTAAAGTATTTTTTAAAAGAAAAAAAGTTTATCTCTTTTGGAGAACTCATACTGATAGCCAGAAATATTAAGTAACTTTTCAATGATTTCCTGTTTCTTTTTTTATCTGGTACTTTATTTTCTTTAAAAAGCCACCTCCCCCCTTTTTGAATAAGGGAAGTTTTCTCGTAAATGAGTCACTTGATCATAAAATCCAGAATTATCTAAGATTTCCTTAAAAAATTCCCCGTTATTCCGGAGCGAGTCTAATTGTAATTCCATGTTTTGATTTTGTGATAAAACTCGTTTGAGAAATCCTCAAATATTTTTATAATCTCTAAAGTTATATGGTCAATATCAATGTTATTTAAAGCACAAAATCGATATGTTTCGTTTTCATATCCATTAAATTTCTGTATCAGATTATCAAACAAATTACCCCAAATAAGGAATTGAGGCTCTTCTTCTTTATAGTACACACCTATAGTCCCACCTATACTACTCTCATCTATTTTTATTCGTCCGATTGTAATAAAATTATCCTTTTCTTTATTTAATGAAAAAACCCATTCTTGTTTTCTAAAGTCAATAGGATAACCTACTCCCTTAAGAGTCTTTTCGATAATACTCTTTTTTTCATTTTTATCAGGGAGTTTATTAAAGTCATAAAATCGTTTTCCGTTCTTATAATAAGGGTACCTTTCTTTTAAATAAACAACCCTGTCATAAAAATTTATATTATTAAGAATTTCTTTAAAAAAGTCCTGATTATTCCGGAGCGAGTCTAATTGTAATTCCATATGATTTTGCAATATTTTTATACGTTTCCAAATCACTAAATGACGAATTAGACATAGGAATTTCTAAAATCATTTCTCCACTTATTTGCCTACTGCCCAATTGAGGAAGTCGATTAAATGTACCTGCACTAATTGTCTTTGGAGAGGCGTATTTTGTTTTCATTTCAGAAAGATAAGACTTAATGTTGTTATGTCAATATCTATCAACTCTGTGGCTTTTCTAGATACAATAGCAACCCCAGTTGTATAAGAATCTAACCTTTTCCGATTCTCTAATGTAATTTCATTAAATAAATAGGCTAGCTCCACTAACCGAGGTACCGGTAATATATGTACTTATCTTTCCGGAAAGTTTTTATTTCAATCTACGCATAATCAATTTGCTGCTACAATTCTGACAAGATCACCAATACATTTGATACATTACCCCAAAGCATTTCTGCATTGTTAAACTTTTTATTCACTTGGGATAACTGTTCGGAAAAAAACTTTTGATGTATCAGTTATAAATACATCAATTGGGCTTTTATCATTAAAATCGTATAGTTCAATATGAAGTTTATTTTTGAGTAGAGACTTCAACATGGGTATACTGGTGTCAACTACTTTCTCATCCTCGAATGGAAATAGGTCTATATGGTCAAAATGAATTAAAATAAGATTAGACCAGGAAAAATTATTTATTGAGATAACTACAGGCTCAATGTAATGAGAGTCCCAAAATAGCTTGGCACCATAAATAGATAAGGGTTCAACGCCTTCCGTTCTTAAATAGACTGAATCAACTCGGTGCTTATTCATAATCGGGTCCCTTAAGATTACAATTCTTTCAATTTTTGTTTTTGAAAAGGTAATTTTATCCTGTTTTTCATAACAGGATAAAATACTAAAAAGTATAAGAATTATCAATATCCTATACTTTTGAATTTTTTTCTCCATTCTGATTGGATTTTTGGATTATTCACTAAGCTCTCTAAAAGTGTATTTACTCTCTTTCTAACACACTCCTTATTAAAACTAGAACATTTATCGTATGTAAAATGTTGAACTTGCTTATGATAAATAAACAAATGTGCAACAATTCCAGGAACTGTAGTATCTCCTTGATTATCCAAGCCGTCTATTACATGTAAGGTTTCATGGAAAATAATATTTTTTACATCTCCGGGCCTTCTTAAAAATTCATTTATTCTTTCATTCGGAATTGTTGTGATATAAAAATTATTGTATAGGTCTACATCTATACGGGCGCTGACTTCTATCTCGCAACCCCCGCTGGTAATCTTCAGGCGGTATTCACCGGAGTACTCGAAAATGACACCGGAAATCTGTACAATACGGGTGTTAGCACGGGTGAGATGAAGTTTTTTTCCACCCCTTAACTCATCTTCACCTTTCCATGTTTAAAAAGAAAGCAACCCGAAGGTTGCCTTAATTTTTATTCTGGTCATCAAAATCAACCTATATAAGAGGTTAGCAACTCCTTTGTACATTACATCCCTTTTTTCGTTTATATAGCGTTTGATTACATTTAAAGTGTATTCTATATTCTCTTTACTAAAGGCCAAAACATCATTCATTTTTTCATCAAAATGATGCAATCCAATCTCTGTATTATCGACTTCTAATTTGTAATGTAGTATCCCTCGCTCACAACATATTTTAAATTCAATTTTTTTGTATAAAATCCATATTGCAAAGAAACCAAATTTGTTTTTTTGCATATCAATATCTGTTTTCTTTGTAACTATAAATTCTGAAAATTTTTCAGCTATCAAATTAATTAAATAGCTAAAGGCTTTTTCCCATCTCGGAAGTTATAAGTATTGTTTACCATATTACTTTCCATAAACTATTTCCTAAATCAATAACTTCGTAAGATAATTAACCTCTCTAAGGAAAAAGCCATCAGCACTTACTGGATTATGTGAAAAATAAAACTCTTTGTTCAGTATCTTTTGATCATCTCAAAACTTTTTGTTAATCTTCCACATTCGTCCAAATTATTACCTACTAAAGCCATTGCTTCATTCCATTTATTATCTCCCATGTCAGAATAGCAATGATCTGCTCCTGCTCGATTTATAGAACTGGTTGCCGCTCCACCATTATATTTCCCAAGCATTACTTTCGATTTACTTCCTTGCTTTGTTGCTAGTGCAGCATAATTATCTATTTCCTGTAAAATAGATCTACCCGCGCTCCTAACAACCTTAAACTTCTCAATAACTTTCCGCCAGTTTGCTTGTACCATTTCCGGCATCCTTGCAAACTTGGCAAATTTAGGGTTTTAAAGTATTTCTGCATATAGCTTTTTGCCTATTGGTTTCAGAGTAGAAGCTGTCACTTTAAGTGCTCCGTCTATCACTATATTTCCAGCCAGTACCCTGGCAAATTTCGAAGCAAACTTGTTCTTCATTGCAGGTATAACAGAACGCCCACGCTTCTGCAAAGCTGGTTGTTATCCATTGTCCCCTATTACTAGCAATGAATTGCCCGGCTGCAGTCTGACCCAAAGTTGTCTACCGGCAGCCACTCCTAATGCAACTGTTGCCGGAGCAGCAGCTACAGTACCCATAATTCCTACAAAACCATAGGCCATCATGTCTACCAATTCAGAACCGAGGCCTGCACCTGCTTCCAGATCTACACACTCGTAAGTACAGGTTCCGTTTGAATTTGGGCTAACACATTTGACCGAGGTACCGGTAAGCAGGGCGGTACCGCCGCTGACCACAGGACTGTTGGAAGTGACTTTGATATCATCGGGGATAGCCGATACAATGGTGAGGGGCTTTTCATCGCTTCCTCAGTTGTTGTCGTTTTTAATACAACGGAGCTTGACGGTCTGGAGCAAATAATATGAAGCGTTGTTTTTGCTTTTTGTGTATTCAAATTTAATCAATTTGCTGCTACATTTCGACAAGAATACCAACACGTTTGATACACGTGCGAGCCATTTATTTTATTCTGCCTTTTAAAGCTTCAAAAATAAAGAAAGCAACCCGAAGGTTACCTTATTATTTTTATGCCTGTCATCAAAATCAACCTCTCAAGCCATACTGAGGGGTTATCAACCCCTTTGCTACATTACTTGACTCTTCATAGTCCTCCGTAAAGCTCTTTCAAATGTATTTTACTGGTATCAAAAAATTCTACTTTACTTTTGCCATATTTTGTTGTATAAGTACTAAAAATATTATTTTTAATAATATATGTTTTGAGATATCGTCTTACAGAATCCAGTGAGACATCAAAACTATTTACAAATGGATCATTCCAAATAAAAGGTTTATTAGCACCATTATAGACTGCATTTACAAACACTAAATTATCTGATAAAACCAGGCTTTGGGATTTGAATTTTAACGTATCCCTAAAATCGACAACTACTTTTTCAATTTTGGTATTGTTAACAGGCTCTAATATTCTCAATCTGACAGAATCAACATCATAGCTGTTTCTTGATGGGTAATATGAAACATAAATCTCATCAATTAGTACTTTAATGTTGCTCTCTTTAGTATAACATGAGCAACAAATAAAAAACAATGTAATGAATGAATAGTAAACTTTCACTATAATCCCAAGTTTAAAGCTTTAAATTAAGGAATTGATCCCTTAAAGGCACTTATTTAGTGGATAAATGCCAAATTTAAATCAACTCCTTTGTCTGTCCAAAGGCCACACCCACGTCTTTACGCTTTAAAGAGCGAGTTAATAAGTAGTATTTCATAAATCTCCCAGAAAATCCTGCTCTTTTATCTCTATCCCGGTGATCTTCTCCTTTTTTATGGCTTTCATTAAACGTTCGGAGATAAAGAACTCTGTGGAAAATTGAAAGTATGGGATATAGAATAAATCTATGTGTTTAGAATTTTCTTTCAGAACTATTTTATACATATCAATTGAAACATTGTGTTTACTATAATAGCCCAAGGAGTCTTTTAACGACTTTAGCTTAACCAGATTTCCGTTGGTCTCTTTGAATATTGAATTTTCAAAATCTACAAATCGTTCTGCGTGTTCGCTAAGCGGATGAAACCAAAAATATTCTCTAAAAAACACTCCGGTTTTTACTTGTCCCTCATAAAAGCGATGCTCCATAAGGTTAAACTGCTCCAATAAAGCCTTAAATTTAGGACTCACCAGCATACCATTCGCTACCATATTAGGTATACCAACCCAATCAGATAACTTCCCCTTTTCACTTAACTCGAATTTGATTCTGGGCTCAAAGTCAGGAAATCTATCATTCTTTAAGTTTCCATGGTATTCGGGTAAAACTTCCAATTGATTCATTCTGGGAATCCCTTCAACAAAATTTAAATCGAACAACTCTTTTGTCTGTCCAAAGGCCACACCCACATCTTTGCGTTTTAGAGAACGTGTTAATAAATTATATTTCATAAACTAAATGTTAAATCGTCAACCTTGCCTTTCACTCCCCGTTAAACACCAGTTCCTGCATCTGCCGGCTGTTTTTTATAGCGGCATTTCCCCAGGTATTGTTGAAATAAATGAACATCTTTTTTATACCCTGTTCAAGCTGCTTAAGCAGATTCTGCAGGGCCTCTTCAGGGTATTCTGATGTATACAGAACCGGTTTCCCGTGGAAGCGGTAGTAGGCGGAAGGGTTGTTGACGACAAGCGCTTCCGGGATATCACCCGGTAGCTTTGCCCGCAAAAAATGATTTTGCTTTGCCGGAAACGTTCGAAAATCTCCGGCTGCCACCAGCTCTTGTGCCGAAATTCGACTGCATTGCTGAAACGGTTATCCAGCTTTTCGCAGATGAGCTGCAGGTGTTCAGGAGTGTAGTGGAAGGAGGGGGGCAGCTGGAACAAAATATTGCCCAGCTTCTTCTGCAGGCCCGCAGAGATCAATTGATAAAATGCGGCCATCTCTTCCCCGCTTACCCCGAACCTGCTGATATGAGTGATGCTTTTGGGGGCTTTGATCCGCTAAGTTATTGATACATTCCCGTATTTCCCTTTCCGGTGACCGGTTATTGCGTTTTCACGCGGATTCGGAAAAGGGCAAGTAAAATTATTCCCGCTCTGCATAAAAATGGTAACGGTCTTACCGGATGCCGGCAGCCGCTTTTAAACAGAAACAGGGTGTAATCCGTACGGGAAACACGAAAAAAACGTTATAGTATAAATGGGCATTGCTGTTGCCTGACTTTCGTTATTTTTAGTATGCCGGAGGGGCCGTCCATAGTTATTCTTAAAGAAGAGGCTGAAATTTTTACAGAAATGCTTAAAAAATCTTCTGCCCCGAAAACTGCATGGCTTCGCCCTTACCGAAGCCGTAGCTGATGCCCAGGGTTACAAAACGCCCCTGCCGCCGGCGACTGTAGAGCTCAAAATCAGGCTGATGCATGACGGTTTCGAAGAACCGGGAAGCGAAGACATCGCGTATGCTCAGGTTAACGATAGCCCGGCCTTTAAACAGCTTGTTCCGGGCGCCCAGGTCCATATAGGCAGCTTGGGTCACATAGCCCTGTATGGTGCGGTAGCCCGAGCGGTAATTCCCGGTCAGCTCCAGGTCAAACCCGGCGGGCAGCTTTAGTTTGGAGGTGAGCCGGCTGGTGAACTGGTCCGCACTGAATTCGTAGACCGTGCTTTCGTAGGCGCCGTTCCGGGTAAAGTAATTGTAATTCAGGTCGGTGCTGAGCGATAAGCGGTTCCCGGGAGCGTATTTGGCATTCAGCTCCAGTCCGTTGGCTTTTCGCGTGCCGATATTGGCGGGGAGGGTGGTCCGGATATTGTTTTCCACCGTGGAAATGTCTTCTATGGCATCGGTAGTGTACCGGTGATAGGCGCCCAGGTTAATGCTGACGGCAGAAAAATCGTAGATTCCCGTAATTTCATAGGAGTCGGTATATTCCGGGGTAAGCAGGGGGTTCCCCATCTCGATGTTATAGTTGTTCTGAATGCTGAAGAAGGGGTTAAGCTCCCACAGCCCCGGCCGGTAGATCCGCCGGGAGTAGCCCGCCTGTAAAGAAAGCTTCGATGTAAACTTATAGGAGGTGTGCGCACTCGGGAACAGGTTAAGATACCTTTGACGGCTGGTTTCCCCGGTATTTTCAAGCCGGGTGTCCAGGAAGGTATTCTCTGCCCTCAGGCCCAGCTTTATCCCGGCTTTTTTGCCTTCATAGGCTCCCGTGGCGTAAGCGGCCAGTACGTCGAGGTCCATAACGAAAATATTAGCCAGGTGGGTGTCGGTCACCCAGCTATCGTCCTGCCGGTTTTGTACGGCAAAATCACTGGAAAGGTCGTTGAGCTGGTACTGGGCTCCGGTTTCCAGGGTCCACTCTTTGGAGAAAGGTTTAGTGTAATCGGCTTTGAAAATATATTCTGCTTCGCCGTAATCCGTGTGTGATTTCTGGTCGGTAAATGACGCTACGCCTTGTGAAAGCCGGTGTGTAAAATCAGAATACTGGTCTTTTGCAAAAAAGTTTCCCGTGGAAGAGATCAGCAGCTTGTGCTTCTCATCATCTTCAAAGCTTTTCTGGTACTGTGCGTCGTACTGCCATTTGGGGTTATCGGCCCGGGTAGATTCGTTTCGGGTCCAGCCGGATTGCGTCACGCCGGCATTTCTGAGCAAAAAGTGATTGTCAGAAGTCTGGGTTTCTTTCTCAAAGCCGAACAGCCCGGATACGGAGATCAGGTTAAGCTTGTTCAGGTTGTAATCGGCCCCCAGCACCAGGTTATAAAACTGCTCGTTCATCTTGCTGCTTCCCGAACTTTCCACCTCAGAATCTCCGCTGGTATTAACCGACCGGTACCCGGCCGGGAAGGTACGGTATCCCACGCCGATCTGGCTGAATAAATTCAGCTTCGGGGTACGCCGGTTCAGGCTGAACCCCAGGCTGTGGTTATTGGGTATGCCGCCGTTCAGGGTAACCGAGCCGTTTACCCCGTTTTTATCTTCTTTTTTCAGGACAATATTAATGATCCCTGAGGTACCCTCTGCTTCGTATTTGGCCGAAGGGTTGGTGATGACTTCTATGCGGTCTATCATATCGGCGGTAATGGAACCGAGCGCATTGCCGCCTTCGGAGGCCATCACAGAGGGTTTGCCGTTAATGAGGATGCGTACCCCCTGGCTGCCCCGGAGGCTGATCTGTCCCTGGATATTGACCGTTACAGAAGGCACATTATTCAATACCTCCAGTGCGCTGGCACCGGTGCTGCTGAGGTCCTGGCCTACGTTAAAGACCCGTTTGTCGAGGTGAAACTCGGTTTGGGAGCGCTGCCCCCGTACATTCACCTCTGCCAGGGTTTGGGCATTCTGCTCCAGCAGTATTTCACCGAGGAGGATCTGCCCGTTCACCGCTTCCGGTAGCTTTATTTCCCGGGTTACAAAGCCGATAAAGCTGATTTCTATTAAAAACGGAGCCTGGGGAACCGTCACTTCGAACTCCCCGGTATCTGTGGCAGACGTTCCTGATATGATCGTATTATCCCGGTCTTTTAGAATTAAAGTGGCATATTCCACGGGGGCTTTGCCGGTACTTTCCAGCACTTTCCCTTTGACCGTTATATCTTTATTCTGACCTGAAGCAGGAGTGGATATGGCTAACAGAACGTATGCTGTAAGTACTGTAAGGATAAGCCAGACGGGTGTTCCGGCGGTTTGAGACGTATTCATAGGTACAAAAATAACACGAAACCAGGCATTTTGCCAAAAGAGATAGCTGCATTATTTATAATTAGTCTAAACTATTTTACTTTCCAACCGCCGGACTTCTGCTGAATTTCCCATAACCTGCAATACGTACCCTGCCTGCCCAGCAGTTCACCGTGCGTGCCTCTTTCCATGATCTGTCCGTTATCCAGTACAATAATCTGCTGAGCGTTTTG
Source organism: Leadbetterella sp. DM7 (assembly GCF_040829825.2). Lineage (NCBI taxonomy): Bacteria > Pseudomonadati > Bacteroidota > Cytophagia > Cytophagales > Leadbetterellaceae > Leadbetterella > Leadbetterella sp. DM7. The sequence goes on from NZ_JBFOLH020000011.1 coordinate 8,799, forward strand.
TATGGTGGCCAGCTTATGGGCAATCACCACCACGGTTTTGGATTTCACCAGCTCCTGGATGGCCTTCTGGATGTATATTTCATTTTCAGGGTCGAGGCTGGCGGTGGCTTCGTCCAGTAAAACAATGGGTGCATCTTTCAGGAGGGCTCTGGCAATACTGATGCGCTGCTTCTGTCCGCCGGAGAGCTTGCTGCCGCCTTCGCCCACTAACGTATCCATGCCATCCGGAAATTCCTGCACGAAATCCGGCACCTGGGCTTTGGCCGCGGCTTCCTGTATCTCTTCCCGGGTGGCATCGGGCTTCCCGATCCTGATGTTGTTATAAATGGTGTCGTCAAAAAGGTAGACCTCCTGGAAAACCTCGCTGATCAGCCGGTAAAACTTGTCCTGGTTGATGTGCCGGATATCCGTTCCGCCTATCCGGATGCTGCCTTCGTTCACATCCCAGAAGCGGGCAATGAGCGAGGCGATGGTGGTCTTGCCCGAGCCGGAATGGCCTACCAGCGCCAGCATGGATTTTTCGGGGATGGTAAAATCCAGGTGCTGAACCGTGGGCTTATCCAGGTACCCGAAGCTTACATTTTCAAATACGATATCATAGCTTTGCGGGAGCTCATCCCGGTCGGTTTCCATGGTGGGTTCTTCCAGCACGCCGATCACCCGGTTCAGGCTTTCGTTCATGTAGCGCAGCATCAGGTAATCTACCATCAGCACTTTCAGCGGGTTATACAGGTTGTAGCCCATGATCAGGAAAGTGATCAGCACCGGAACGGTGATGCTGTTTCCGCTCAGGTAGTACAATCCCAGCGCTACCATGCCCAGGAAGCATACCTCGAAAATGATGGTGGTGGTCACTACGATCGGCCCGGGCAGGGCTTCCATCCGGATGCTCTTTTTGCGGAGGTCATCAAAAGCGGCTTCCAGCGCCTGGTGCCTCTGGCCGGTGAGCCCGTACGACTTCAGGTGACGGATGCCCTGTACATATTCCAGGAATCTGGCTCCCACGTCATTGCGGGCAGCGATCTGCTTCTTAAAAAGCCGGCTGCCCAGGTAATCGGCCAGCCACAGGAACGGGTAGATCAGCGGAACCGCCACCAGCAGGCAAAGAGCCAGCCGCCAGTCATAAACGAGCAGGAAAACCGATAATACCACGGTGCCGAAGACGGCAGCGGCCAGGTTACCCACGCTGTGGCCGAAAATGCTTTCAAAATTAGCCACGTCCTGCAGCACCACCGAGGCGATTTCGCCCGGGTCTTTTTTCTTGAAAAAGCCCAGTGAAAACTTCTGGATGCGGTTGCCCAGCAGGATCCGCAGGCGGGTAGACAGGTCATAAACCCAGATATTGGACCTGACCATGGAGCGCGAAGCAATAAAAAACTGGATGACCAGCATAACGGCCATGAGGCCTGTCACCGACCAGACCCGGGTGATGTTGGGGTGTTCGGAAAACAACTCCCAAATAATCACCAGTAAAATGCCTGATGGCGCGGCCACAAAAAGACTGTGGGCGATTTCTCCTAAGGCTACCTCCCAGGTGCCTTTCCTATTAAACGAAGTAACGTATTTTAAATTCTTTATCATGATATTACAAATTCTTTGGCTCGGATATGTGCATTCCACATGCGCTCATAAAGCGCACTGTTTTGAAGCAGGTCCTGGTGCTTTCCCTGTGCGCTTAGTTTCCCGTGATCAAATAGCAGGATCGTATCGGCTTCGGTGATGGTGCTCAGGCGGTGGGCAATGATCAGCACGGTCTTGTCTTTGATCAGCTCGCTGAAGGCCTGCTGTATCCGGTACTCGTTTTCCGGGTCGGCAAAGGCGGTGGCCTCGTCGAGGATCAGGATGGGGGCGTCTTTCAGGATGGCCCGGGCCAGCTGAAAGCGCTGCTGCTCACCACCGCTCAGGTGCACGCCCGACTGGCCGAACAGGGTATCGTATCCCCGGGGCAGGCTGAGGATCAGCTCGTGTATCTGCGCTGCTTTCGCCGCATTTTCCACCTCTTCCCGGCTTTTGTCCATGCCCATACGGATGTTTTCAAACATAGTCTGCTGGAACATGAAACTGTCCTGGAAAACAAAAGACACCATCTGCATCAACTGCCCGGGCGGGTAGTCCCGGATGTCTTTCCCGCCAATGGAGATGCTTCCTTCGCTGACGTCCCAGAAGCGGGACAACAGCTGCCCGATGGTGCTTTTGCCTGCACCTGAAGGCCCCACCAGCGCGGTGATGGTTTTCTCCGGTATTTCAAAGCTGACGTTATGCAGCACCCGGTTCTGATCCTGGTAGGCGAACGACACATCGGCAAACCGGATACCGTAGCTTTCCGGGTTTTGCGGGGTGGTGCTTTCCGGCAGATCTTCCTGGTGAAGCAGGCCGTCAATCTGTTCCACACCCCGGTTGATGATAGAAAGCTGCATCCCCATATTGCTCAGCACAAACAGCGGTTTGATATAGCCCGTCCCGAGGATCAGGAACAGTAGGAGAGTGGCCAGGGTAACCCCGTTCTGAAAATACAGGTACAGCCCCAGGGCCAGCACGGGCAGCATGGCATTGCTGGTAAAGCTCATAAAGATGGCAAAACCCGGCGTACTGATCTTCACCCAGTCGGCTACAAAGCTGTTAAAACGCTTCACGGCATTCCCGTATTTCTCAAATGTTTCGGCCGATTGCCCGAAGATCTTCATGACCGGCATGGCCCGCACGTATTCTACGATACCGGCATTCATGTCTTCCAGCGACCGGTGGTAATTCTGTATCTGTTCCCGGTTTTTTCCGCCATACATTTTGGGGATCAGAACCGCCAGCACCAGCAGGGGCACGAAGCTGATGGCTGCCAGCCGCCAATCCTGGGAAAACAGGTAGATAATGGTGATCAGCGGCAGCGTTACCCCTTTCACAAAGTCGGGGATCTGGTGGGCAATGAAATTCTCGATACGCTCCACATCATCGGAAAGGATCTTCTTGAGGGCTCCGGAATTACGGTTGGTCAGGTAACCCATGGGCATTTTTCCTACTTTGTCGGTAATGTATCTCCGCAGCTCAAAAAGAATGTTGAAGGCGGCGATATGGGATAAAATTCCCGACAGGAACAGCACCAGCATACTCACCACGGCAGCAATAACCGCCCGGATAATATAGGTACGGATGAGCTCAAAATCTACGGTTTGGGTAGTGAGCTCCCGGATAATATAAAATACCAGCACATAGGGCACCAGGCTCAGGAGGGCGTGAATAACCGCCAACAGTCCGGAGGCCAGCAGCAGCCCTTTCTTCCTTCCCGCTATTTCGAGCAGGCGTGCAATGCCCGTTTTTCGTTTACTCATGGATAAATCAAAGTTTATTAAGAATAATTCTAAATAATTTTTAAATTTGGGCAAATATAGGAAAGCGGATGATGCCGGCAGGTGCGTTAGCGGGAGTATAATGTCCGCAAAACGGATTATTTGAAACAGAGAAGGCAAAACAGATGCTTACCCAGGACATGAGCATCGGGGAAGTGGCCCATATTTGAGGATATAAAAACCCGCGCCATTTTTCGGCCGCGTTTAAAGAAAATTCGGTGTGCTGCCGAACCGGATCAGGCGCTGAATGAACAAACTAATTCGTATGCCAAAAGTAACTCCCGATTTATTTGAAGTGCTGAACGACCCCAAAGTGGAAGCCGTTCTGACCCGACTCTATAAAGATGCCGTAAAGCAGATCAATTCCGTTATCTGGCACCTCCTGCCCAAGGCATTTCAGCTCTTCGGCAAGGGCATCCATTGGAAAACGGAAAAGAACGTCCGCTTTTACGATGACAAATACATTCCTGTCGTTCCCCAGCAGGGCACGTTCCTGTATATGCAGGCCCGGGCCCTGAACGCTAAAAATATTTTAGAATTCGGTACATCATACGGTATCTCTACCCTGTACCTGGCCAAGGCGGCCAAAGACAATGGGGGGAAAGTCATCACTACCGAATACCTGCCACATAAGGTGGCCGCAGCGAGGCAGAATTTTGAAGACGCCGGGCTGTCGGAGTACATTGAGCTCCGGGAAGGCGATGCCCTGGAAACCTTGAAAAGCATCGATACTGAAATAGATTTTGTACTTCTGGACGGCTGGCCTGACCTGGTTTACCCGGTTTTCAAACTGATAGAACCCCGGTTGAAAAAAGGGGCAGTAATAGCCGTAGATGATGTGAAAGAATACAAACCCTCCATGCAGGATTACCTGGATTATGTGCGAAATCCTGAAAACGGGTATATTTCCACCACCATTTATCCCAATAAAGGCACGGAGTTCACCGTAAAAGTAAAATGAAACGTACGCCCCGGGCAGCGCAATTGTTGAAAGAATGGCTTAAGAAATAATACCAGGGCAGATCAGTCGCATTTCCCGTCAGGGGTGCAGACCTGCCCTTCAATTACTTCTAATTGGGGTTCAGGATGGTCTTTCTGCCATTCGGAAAATGACTTCTCCAGGGTTTGCAGAAAGAGTTCTGCGGGCTGGGCCCCGGAAACGGCATATTTACGGTTAAATACGAAAAACGGCACACCCGTAACGCCCAGTTGCCGGGCCTCCTGTATGTCCTGGTTTACCCGGTAAGCGTACTCGTCGTCGGTAAAAGCCGCCTGCAGTTCGCTTTCATCCAGGCCGGCTTCTTTGCCCAGCTGAGTCAGGGTGCTTATGTCGGCCACGTTTTTGCTTTCGGTAAAAAAGGCGCGGAACAACCTCTCTTCCATGGCGTCGCCCAGTCCTTTTGTTTTGGCAAACTGGATCAGCCGGTGGGCTTTCATGGAATTAACGGTTACCGAATTATACAAATCGTATTCCAGGCCTACCTCTTTCGCATACCGGGTAACGTTTTCCAGCATTCCTTTTACCTGCTCCGCATCCATTCCCTTGCGTTTAACCAGGTAGTCGAGGTGGGTTTCGGTGGCCGTTTCAGGAGCCGAAGGATCAAGCTGGAAGCTTTTCCAGACAATTTCCACGCGACTGCTGCCGGCAAATTTTTCCAATGCCGCCTCGTACTGGCGTTTGCCGATATAGCAAAACGGGCACATAATGTCACTCCATACTTCCACTTTCATTTTAGGTGCTACCGGTTCCATGTCTTAAAATTTATGGTCATTACTGCTTACATAAATAACACCGGAACAAAGGAAATCATTCAAGTCCTCTTAAAAAGCCTTCCCGGGCAATGATAAGCAGATACCAGCATCCTGATCCGTTCGTTAATAAACATAATATGTATAACTACCCGTATGCCGTTTGAAACGATTGCGTTAATGAATTACAGAAAGTATTTCGGTGCGAGAGAAATACTGAATATTCCTGAATTAAAGCTGAACAGGGGTATTCATTGGATCAGAGGGGAGAACGGGGCAGGGAAGAGCACACTGCTGCGCTCGGTAGCCGGTATCTGCAGCTTTAAAGGTACGATTGTTTTAAACGATACCATTGACCTGGTCAGAAATCCGGTAGAATACAGAAGGAAGGTCAATTTTGCAGAAGCGGAACCGCTTTTCCCGCCTTTCCTGACGGGAAACGACCTGTTTGAGCTTTTTTGCGAGACCAAATCGGCCGACAGACCCCGGGCGGAAGCCCTGACAGAACAGATGAAGATTGACTTCCTGGACGATCCGGTTTCCTCTTATTCCAGCGGGATGTTGAAAAAGCTTTCCCTGGTGCTCGCCTTCACGGGCCAGGCAGAGGTGATACTTCTGGATGAGCCCCTGATTACGCTTGACGGCGCTTCAACGGCTGTGGTGCTGGCATGGATCGAAGAATATTACAGGAGGTACAATACGTCGTTCCTGGTGACATCACACCAGGAAATTCCGCAAAGCTTATATACAAGCCAATGGTTAATGGATAAAAAGACACTGCACCTTCTATGATCAGATCCACCCGTGTCTTGTATAAGCTTTTTGTCAAAAGCTACTACCGGGCCCATGCCAGCCAGATACTCGTCTTCTTTACCCTTTTCGGGGTCTATTTCTTTTTTACCCCGGTATTGAAAGACTCCCTTCTCAGCTTTTCCGAGAAGGTCTATCATAACCTGCTGCTGACCATATCTGTAGTGAGCGAGCCCCTGTTTGCAGGGCTTTTTGCCGTTTTTTTTGTGATCTTCCTGATCCGGGTAAATAAATATATAAAAGAGCTGCTGCCCGATCCGCAATATACTTTTTTGTTCTATAGCATAAATTCCCTGCAAAAAAGCCGGCAATTGCTTTGCTGGGTTTTGGTGAGCCTGGGCATTTCCCTGCCTTTCCTGGTTTTTATTGTTTTTTCAGTGGTGGTCGGCATTGTCAAAGGCTACTACCTTATACCCCTGGTGCTGCTGTGCCTGGCCGGTGTGGGTGTAACCATTAATTCGGTGCTGCTGGTTAACCGGTTAAATTCTCCCCGGCATTTTGATTCTGCCTCATTTTTAAGCAGCTATATTACCGGCTGGAAGAAACCCCTGTTTGCGATGTTCCCGCTCTATGCAGCAGAAAAACTGACGGGTACATTCTTCCTGTCAAAATCACTCAGCTTACTGTTGATTTTTGCCGTTTATTTCCTGTTCCGGGAAGATATGAACAACTACCAGCTTAACGCGGTATGCGGATTACTGGCCGCGGTGTCGAATGCCTACCTTTTGTTTGAAGAAAACAGGTTTAACACTATGTTTTTAAGCTTTTACAGGAACCTGCCCGTTCCGGCCTACCGGGTTTTTCTGCAAATCAGCTTCATGTGGATGCTGCTGCTGCTTCCCGAGATGATCGCCTTCGCCGCCCTGCCGGCTTACCGGGCCCCGTTGTTTTCGGTAGCCCTACTGCTCTTTTTCAGAGCGATTCTGCTGACGGTAACACAAGACTTTAAGCGGTATTTTTATGGGGTTTTACTGCTGTTCCTGGTTCTGTTTATAGCTATCCTGTTTAAGGTATTTGGCCTGCTGGTCATCGTTTGTTTTGCAATTTCCTGTAAATCGGTGTACTCAAACAGGTAAACGTTTCCCGGACACCGGAACTCTCTTGTACAAAACGCTCGCAGTAGTCCTTTATCAGGTATTATGCCAGCCGGAACTCCCGCATTACTTCTTTCTGGTTGCCTGTGACTTTTGCCGGATCAGAGAAGGCAGGGGGGGAAATGTCAACTGCAGCATGCCGTTCCGCAACCGCAGGTTTTAGATTTCTCTGCATAAACCGTGATGCTGAAAATTCCGGTATTTCCTGATTTGAAGCTTTTAAGCTCATCTTCGCTGAGGTAATTTCTTAGAATGTCATCGGGAACGGTGATCGGCTTTTCTTTTTGAAGGGTAATGTTGGAAAAGCCGGCGGTAGTGATCAGCTCCAGGTAGGCGTCTTTCTGAATAGCCCCGGCTACACAGCCTGCATACATTTCGGCGGCACTGCGTAATGCTTCGGGAAGGTGGCCGACCAGGACCACATCTGAAATGCTGAAATGCCCGCCTTGTTTCAGTACCCGGAAAATCTCCCTGAAAACCCGCTCTTTGTCGGGAACAAGATTCAGGACACAATTGCTCACCACCACATCTGCCACACCGTCAGAAACGGGAATATTTTCAATATCGCCCAGCCGGAACTCCACATTCATAAAACCTGCTTTTTGGGTGGCGGTTCTTGATTTGTCGACCATGGCAGGGGTAAAGTCGATACCGATCACCCTGCCGTCTTCCCCGGTTTCATTCCGGGCAATGAAGCAGTCATTACCTGCCCCGCTGCCCAGGTCAATTACCGTATCTCCCCTTTTTATTTTGGCGTATTGAGTGGGTAGCCCACAGCCCAGGCCCAGGTCTGCTTCCGGGTTATAGCCGCCCAGCTCGTTATAGTCTTCGCTCATGATGTTATAGACCTCCGTGCTGCAGCCGCCCGCACCGCAGCAGGAAGACGCATTGGTGTCTTTGTCCTGTAGGGCTATCTGCGCGTACTTTTGTCTTACCATTTCTTTGATGTCATTTTCCATTATTCCTATTGTTTTATTGTAATATTACGATATTTAAAAACCTTAACAACACTCCGGACGGTTGTTTAGCCCTGATATAACAGCTGACAAATAGCTGCTCAGTACCTCAAACGTACTTTCATCTATGCAATAACAGATGGAATTCCCCTCAATATTCCCCTTTATCAGCCCGGCGTTTTTTAATTCTTTCAGGTGCTGGGAAACGGTAGGCTGCGCCAGGGGCAGCTCTTCCACGATATCGCTGCAAATACAGGCATTGACTTTAAGCAAATGCTCGATGATGGCTATCCGGGCGGGGTGGCCCAGGGCTTTGGCGATAGTAGCTACCTGGTTTTGGCGGTCGGTGAAGTGATCTGTTTTAGTGGCTCCCATTGATTTCGTATTTTAATATCGCAATATTACGATAATAATGCTCTGTAGCAAAACATTCCCTGCTTTTTTTTCAAATCGCTCATAATTCAGGTCGTTTTCTGTTTTTCACCGGCTTGATAAACACCTATTGGCAGAATTTGAATACATGCTGAAGAAGAAAAATTATCAACGGAATTTTCGTTATCTTTATAACATGAAACGCCGGATCTTTATACAGCAAACTGCATGGGCAGGAGCGGGGCTGATGTCTGTTCAGTCCTTCACGCAGGCTTTTTCACCAACACATCCTCAAATGGCAAGAATATTTATTACCGGCTCTTCAGACGGGCTGGGCCTGCTGGCGGCAAAATCACTGATAGCACAGGGGCACCGGGTGGTGCTGCATGCCCGCAATGCCGGGCGAAAAGAAGAGACTTTACAAAAGATACAGGGAGCAGAGGCGGTTTTAACGGGTGATTTCTCCAGCCTGGAGGAAACCCAGGCGCTGGCAGAGCAGGTCAACCAATTGGGGCATTTTGACGCCATTATCCATAATGCCGGGGTGTATAAGGCCTCGGCGCAGCAGATTTTTTCAGTCAATGTGCTGGCGCCTTATGTGCTTACCTGCCTGATTCAGAAACCCGAACGACTGATTTACCTGACTTCCGATATGCATGCCGGCGGGCGCCCCAAGCTGGAACATTTCAAAACCGGCATTGAACAGATCAACTATTCAGACAGCAAGCTGCATGTACTGATGCTTTGCAAAGCCGTGGCCCGGAAATGGAAAGAGGTGTATGCCAACGGGGTAAACCCGGGTTGGGTGCCTACAAAAATGGGCGGCGCTAATGCACCGGATGACCTGCAGAAAGGATACGAAACACAAGTATGGCTGGCTGTCAGTAACGATGCAGAGGCCAAAGTGAGCGGTCGCTATTTTTACCATCAGCAGGTAAAAAGCGCTAACCCGGCCGCAGATGATACCTCGCTGCAGGAGAGGTTTATGAAGCTGTGTGAAGAGATTACCGGGGTGAAATTTCCTGAAGACGGTAAGTAGATTCGGTGGGGACCTGAAGCTACCGGATAGGTGAATCCGATCAAATAGTTACCTTCAGACCTCCTCCAAAACCGGTCAGTACCGGCCGGAATTATACCAGCTTAACGATGGGCTGACTTAACCCATTGACCTGATTTTTGATAATGGAATATTTGTCCAGCGTGGAAAGCAGCTTGGTTAAGGTCTTAAAGCCGTAGGTCCTGGAATCAAAAGAAGGCTCTATTTTCCGGATATTTAAACCTACCTGCGATACAAGAGCCTGGTCATCTTCATTGGCCGAAATCTGGAAAGCACGGTCAATAAGATTTAAGTCCAGTTCCGGAAATTTCCGGGAGGGCTCCTCCGGCTGTGGTTTAGCCGTTTCTGTTTTTTGCTTCTCTTGATTTTTAACCCCCTTTTCTTTACCGGCAGCCGGTGCTTTCGGTTTTTTTGTTGTTTTTGAAACCGCCTTTTCTTCTTTTACAACCGTGCTTTCTTCAACGATCAGGTTTTCGGTAAACGTGAAAATCTCGCAGGAGTTTACAAAGGCTATGGGGGTTGTTCTTTTCCCGATTCCCATGACAAACAAACCTTCCTCCCGTATTCTTTTGGCTAAACCGGTATAATCACTGTCGCTTGAAACAATACAGAATCCCTCCATATTTCCCGCATAGAGAATATCCATTGCATCAATAATCAGGGAGCTGTCGGTGGAGTTTTTTCCTGTAGTGTAGGAGAACTTCTGAATAGGGCTGATGGAATATTGATTTATTTTTTCTTTCCAGCTGTTCATTTGGGGGTTGGTCCAATCGCCGTAAACCCGCCGGATGGTGGCTTTCCCGTAGACAGAAACTTCTTCTATGATCTCCTTAATGAGCTTTGCCTGGGCATTATCTCCATCAATTAATACAGCAATATTGAATTTGTTCATTGGGTAAACCGGGATAAAGTGATAAATTCCGAGGCTAAAATAAAAAATCCCCGGTTACTATAACCAGGGATTCTTAAAAAAGATCTCATAAGACTATTGGTCTCAATATCTGCTTCTGTTAGAATACGAATTGTTGCTTCTTTCTCTGGAGCCTCTTTCTTCAGCTTGCTTCACCACGATGGTTCTTCCGTCCAGCTCGCTTTCGTTTAACTCGGCAATAGCTGCAGATGCCTCCGAGTGGTCACCCATTTCCACAAAACCAAAACCTTTTGATTTTCCGGTGTAATTGTCCATAATTACTTTCGCAGAATCAACTGATCCATACGTTTCAAATGCTTCTCTCAGGCCTTCATCGTCCGTGTTGAAGCTCAACTTCGCTACAAAAATGTTCATAATACTAATAAAAAAATAATTGAAAAATCAGAGTAGCTCTATTTGACAGGATTTGAAAATATAATTCAGAAGAAAAATCTTGAAAAGCTATAAACGAAATACTCTATTAACTTCACAAAGGTACAAACAATATTTTACATAAAATACTTTATTCCAATAAATTATCCGGAATACTTTATGTTCATTGATCAACCTGTGTTTTCTTTTCCCGGAATCCGGCCTGCTAATTGATAATCTCTCCCTTATTGTTGGCCAGCCTTTCCCGCCATTTCTGAAGCTCTTCTTCCGGTAGTCTGCTCCATCCGGTGAGTTCGCCGGTAATTCTCAGCGGCTCTGCGCTACGGTAGGAGCGTGTCGGGTTGCCCGGAAATTTTTTATCTGTAACATTCGGGTCATTTTCAAAGCTCCCTGTGGGTTCAACGATATACACCCGTGGGGCTCCCTCGCCTTTGGCCAGTTCTGCGGCCAGTCCTGCATTATTAACCAGGGCAGTAAAATAAATATGGTTCATTTTGAGCCCGGATTTATAATTGGAGCTGCCACCGGCTGTCAGTAAATCGCCCGGTTGCAGATCTGCTTTTGTACCGTGATAAAACAGACCTTTATCAGCAGGGTTGTGCTTAAACAGGGCGGCTGATTCCGAATTCTTCTTTGCCTTTTCTGCATCACCCAAATCTTCGTAGCATCGGGCAATGTTTGCGTATAGTGACGGGAAAGCGCTCTTAACCGTATCATCGTTTATTTTCAATGCATGCTGCAGGGCCGTTTCAAGCCACGCTAATTTACCCGAAACCGTTTCCTGGTGCCGGGCTACATAATGGGCGGCAAGAAATTTCTCCAGGTCGTTGGTTGCTTCCTCCCAGGCCTGCAGAAACAATTGGGCGGCTTCTTCCGGCCGGCCTTTTTCTTCTATATCCATGCCCCGTATGCAGCGTTTAACCACAGGATTAAAGGGTGAAAATTCCATTCTCTGATCTAATCATCGTAAAAAGAAACGGCAATATAGGAAAAAAGAGAGGCATCCGCATTCTTCCGGTTTTCCAGGTTGACCCCCATACCGCTTTCAAAAATGATAACCGGATCGTTTTCCTTCCTGTTTTCAAGCCCTTTTACAAAAACATGATAATTGCTTCCATTGACATTCACTGTTTTTTCCTGTCCGGACATAGCGACAGATAGCATGAAAAATGAAAATTACTCTCATGGATAAATGATCCGGAGGTTCCTGAACCACCCCTCTGAGCCGTTACCTACCCAGAAACCAATACGACCCTGCCTTTGACTACTGAGTTGTTCCACCTGAAGGGCGGGTTCAGATGCGTTATTGATATAGACCTTTACTTCGGGGTAGTTTACGACAATCCGGACATGAAACCAACTGTCTGCCGGGTCAGGCACGGGATTAGCTGCGTTTTCGTATCTTCCGGGGAATTTCTCGCGCAATTTCTCCCAATCGTTTCCGGGCAAGCTTATATACTGAACGGAATGCCCCTTTCGTTCCGGGTTACGGAAGTTGAACGGACGGAAATACACCGCATCAAAAGTAGTATTGTCCCGGCCATGAAAAGCCAGCCCCACGAAACTTTGCCCCGGGATGGCCGTACCCTTCAGCTCGAGTTCAAGGATGCCGTTCGCAAAAGAGGAGTCGTTAAGCCAAAGCACGCCATAATCTTCTTTTTTATTCAAATGAACTTCGCCGTCTGTAAAGGAAGCCTTGCGGTTGAACTCCGTAAAGCGTTCAGCATGTATAGAAACAGTTCCGGCTTCAGACTGAGCCAGCAGCCGCCCGAAGGTTCCGGCCAGGATAAATGAAATCTTAAAAAGTGTTCTCAAAGTTCTTGTTATTTTTAGCGCAAAAGTAAATTCTCCGGAGTGCGTAACGCCGGTCAAACCCGGTTCAAAACCCGGTCAAACTGGATTCTGACATCGTTTATAAAACTATATGAATATTTGTAGCTACTTTTAAAGAGAATTACACCGAAAGAAAACAATTTCAGTTATGCCTTTTTCTGACCAGGCTTACCTGGCACTATGCAGGAAACAGATCGAAAAAAAACTGGCGTTCGGGAACGGCAACGGATACACCCAACGCGACCTCGAAACCCTATCACAGCATATTGAAGAACGAACAGGAGTTGTTTTGAGCTTGTCTACCCTGAAGCGCCTCTGGAAAGACGACTTCAAGCAACGACCTCAGCCGGCTACCCTGAATGCCCTGGCCGCAGTATTGGATTACCGCGACTGGCAGGATTTCAGGCAGCAAAACACTCTCCCGGCCCAACGCTCCGTTTCAAAGAAAACCCTACTGCAGATCGGTGGGCTACTCCTGCTCCTGGCCGTTGCCTCTCTTTTGATCATGCACCTGATGAACCGATCTGCCAGGGATGTAAAAATCAGGGGGCCTGTACGATTTACGGCTCAAAAAACCGTAGTTTCAGGTACCCCGGCCACGGTCATATTCAATTATGACGTATCCGGCGTAAGCGCCGACAGCTTCTTTATTCAGCAATCCTGGAACCCCTCACACCGGGTTCTTATTGACCCTAAGGGAAATATCTATTCGGGCATTTACTACGAATCGGGTTATCACCGGGCGCGGCTGATGGCTAACGACACCGTTCTGGCCATGCAACCCATACACATACTCAGTGAAGGCTGGGAACCCCGGCTCTATTACAATTACCGCGACAGAGAACCCATTCACTTTAAGAAGGAAAATTTTACCGGCCACGGGCGTCTGCACATCAGTAAAGAACTGCTCATCAAAAAGAACGTAGATCTCTCCCGGGCATTCGAGACAAGGATCACCAACAGCCGGGTGTTCGGCTCTTCTTCAGACCATTTTGATTTGGTCTCCCGCATAAAAGTAGACAGCCTGACCGATACGGCCTGCCCCTTTATGCAGATCAATATCGTAACCGAGAAAAATTTTTTCTGGATAAAGCTGCAAAACCGGGGTTGCGAAACAAATGCCGGCTACAAACTGGGCGAAATCATACGCTCAGGTACCAACAATGACCTTTCTCACCTGGGAGTTGACGTATTCCAATGGCAGGAAATACGCGTTCAGGTGAAAAATAAGGAGGCCGAAATAACACTGAACGGGCAGCCACTGGTAACCGAAACTTTCCGGGAGGACTTTGGAGACATTATGGCAATCACTTACATCTTCAGCGGCACCGGGTCTATTGACCACGTCAGGCTGACCGGTAAAAACGGGGAAGTCACTTTTGAAGATAATTTCAATTAGGCGAAAGCCTGCGGGTTAACCACATAGATAACTTAGTTAGGAGCTTACAGTATTAACAACGACCTGTATTATCTTCCCGGTAATCTATCATGACTCCGATTTTACCGGGTGCCTCTAAATTTTATAAGGCCGGTTTGGCTCATTGAGATGCAACATATAACTTGAAGGCTTTAAGCTGGTAGAATTATGAGAACCACTCGGGCAAGAGAGGAAGAGACTACTTCTGTAAATACTTCAGAGCTAAGTCTCCGTCAGATTCGTAATCTTATTCCCCGGAAGCTTTATAAGTATAATTCAGTAACAGACTATTTCCTGAAAGGTCTGGAAGCACATTCGTTATGGTTTTCTTCACCCCTGGACTTTAATGACCCCTTTGATTGCAAGGTCAATCTGTATTATGGCAGGAAGAAGAAAGAAATAGCTCATAACCTTCTAAAAATTCTAACCCCTGAAAGATCTGCCGGGATTCTGGAAGACGAAGACCTCTTGAGAAAATTGCTCTCCAAGCCTCGTGCATTGGAAGATATTCTGAATAAGATCAGTCATTATACTTTCGGGGAAAAATTAGGAGTTTGCTGTTTTTCGGAGCGTAAGGACCATATTTTGATGTGGTCGCATTATGCTGCCAATCATTCGGGGGTATGCCTCCAATTTAATACCGCCAGAAGGGGTATCATTCATGATTCAATACACCAACAAAAGACATCGAAAGAATTGATGCCATTGTCAAGTACAATGGCTTCCCGGAATTGCAGTACTACAGGGCAGAGATGGATAGTAAAGATTATTTATTGAGGATCAGGAAAATATAGTTCGGCCATAAAAGTATAATGGTGAGTAAAATGTGGTAATCATTATTAACTGGAGAGCAAGGCATGTATCAACCTGTTTATTAAAATTTGCTTTTGGTGTATAAAAGGTGCCAAACACCGGGCCCGGAATATTGAACAGCTTATTAGTGCCTGAAGATTCCTGGCTACGCGTTTCAAACTGCTTTTTAGTAATCGAAATATCCTCAAACCCTAAATCCGGCTTTTTATAAAAATCAAGAAGCGCGTGTCGGGTCAGTTTGTTTTCCCATAAATCAAAAGCCTATTTCATCTGGTAAGAAATTATTATAAATTGATACAGAGATGTATTAAAGCAATTCCCTGTTTATATTTCCTGGTCATCCTATATGTCCATTTCAAGCAATAAAGAGCTAAGACACTTTCCGTGCGGATCAAGAGACAACGAGGTAGTTACCCCGCCAGAAAGAGCTTCTTCGCATACAAACAGCAGGCTTTTGATATTATCCAATTCATAACGTATGATATCTCCCTGTAAAAAAGACCATAAATGTTCTCGTACTTTTTCAACAGTGACTTTTTCGCACATCAACGGATAGTCTTCTTCATTAAAAGGAATTAATGATAGGGTAGATGTATTGCCCTTATCTCCCGCTCTGCTATGAGCCAAATGGTATAATTTTGTCATACTAAGGTTACTTTAAAGTGTACATTATCTTTTTCCATGAAAACCGAATGAATACCTATAACTTCTTTGCAATACTTTCTGCAGCCACCACCACCGGCAGGCCCGTTGGTATAAAGTGCTTCCACTTCTTCTCCAATCCGCTGAGCGGCAGCCTTTGAAGTACATTTTGCCGCCACTCTTAATCTTACATCATAAGGGAAACTCCTTACATTCAATTTATCTTCGTTGATAGAGTTCAGCCCGATCAGGTCGTAGCGTATTTCCTGCACTTCATCTGATTTTAATCTCTCCTCCAGGATAGTAATAGCTAGTTTTGAGCGGTCTACAGCGTCATAGCCCGCATAGGATATTTCACCCTCTCCGAGATAATATGCTTTATAACCCACACTCACCTTTAGCAGATTGCCGGCTTCTGTCCCTGTACCATCCGTTACTAAAACCTCATCTTTTCCGAGTTCTTTCAATCTCACTTTCGTAAAATCTGCAATAACATCCGGAGTTGCGTACCGGTGCGGATTAAGTACTTCATACAGTAATTGCTCCTTCACTGTTCTCAGGTTAAGACTCCCACCGGTTCCGGCAATTTTAGTGAGAACGGCCGTTCCGTTTTTACTTACTTCTGCTATCGGGAAGCCCAGGTTGGCAGGATTAGAAACCTGTTTTCCGGCAACATCCATAAAGTATCCACCTGTTAACTGGCCTCCGCATTCCAATAAATGACCTATAACAGTCCCCTGTCCTAACTGTTCAGCAAGGGTCCAGCCGAATTCAAACACCATAGGAGCTAAAAACAGGGATGGATCTGCTACCCTGCCGGTAATTATAATATCGGCATCTGCTGCCAAAGCTTCCAGAATTCCCTCTATTCCTAAATATGCATTTGCAGAAACCAGAATGCCTGACTCTGAAATGGTCCTGTTGTTTTCAATTACCTTTTCATTTCCCGTAATCGAACTTAAAACATCATCTCCGGTCAGGGCAGCAACTTTAAGATTAAAACCCTGTTTCACACACAACTCTTTAACTTTCCGGGCAGCGGCAAGAGGGTTAGCAGCTCCCATATTTGTAATTAATGTGATTTTTCTCCTGGCCAGAAAAGGCAAAAGCGAATTTATCCTCCTTTCTAAAAACGGGTCATAACCCAGCTCCGGATTGATTTGCTTTTGTTGCTGAGCCAGAGCAATTGTTCTCTCGGCCAGACATTCCAGAACCAGGTAATCCAACTGTCCTTTCTCTGCCAAAATAACAGCGGGCTCAAACCTGTCTCCGGAAAAACCCGCTCCGCACCCTATTCTAATCGTATCTTTCATTTATAAAAGTATTGAACCGGTTAAAACGGCCACCAGCGTCATAACCAGAGTAGTACCCCATGCCCATAAAAATGTGTGCTTCTGGTGATCGGCCAGATCCACCTCAGCCATACCCGTCAATAAAAAAGTAGATGCCGTTAAGGGGCTCAGCGGAAACCCCACCGTCATTTGCCCCAGCAAAGCCGCCCTCCCGAACTGAAGCGTATCGATATTTAGCTGGCTTGCCGATTCCCTGATAATGGGTAAAACACCAAAATAATAGGCATCGGGTGTAAAAAGGATGCTGGCCGGCATACTGGTTATGGCCGTAAACAAAACAAGTAACCCCGAATTTTCCGCCTTAACCACACGGATCAGTGACGTTGCCATGGCTTCAATCATGCCGGCACCCGTTAAAATTCCGGAGAAAACCCCCGCGGCAAAGATCATGCTGACTACCATAAAAATGTTATTGCCATGCCTGCCCAGCACCTGCTTCTGTTCCTGAAGCCGGGGGTAGTTAATTTGAAGAGCCAGCAAAGAAGCCAGCACAAACAAAACCGGGGAAGAAACCACCTCAAAAGTCAGCAGCACGATAACGGCGGTTGTTAAAATGGCATTTAATCCTACCAGCCCCGGTCTTCTCAGGCGCCGTTCTTCCGGAGTAAAATTTTCGCCAAATGAATACGTAAAATCTGCAACACCCAGCCGTCTTTTTTCCGCCCGTCCCCAATACCAGGCTACAAACAGCACCCAAAGTATCCCGGCAGCTATAGCCGGTAAGTTAGGAATGAAAATCTCCGCACTGCTGGCTTCGAAGACTGACAGGGCTCTGGCTGAAGTACCTGACCAGGGCACCAGGTGAACAGGCCCCACACTGAGAGCCACTATCCCGGCGAGAACAAGTTTACTCATCTTTAATGCCTGATAAACAGGTAAAAAAGCGGAAATCACAATCATAAAAGTAGCCGTGCCGTCTCCGTCTAAATGTACCAGCATGGTCAGCAGAGCCGTACCTGTTGCCACTTTCACCGGGTCGCCTTTTACTAATTGCAGCACCTTTTTTATTACAGGGTCAAAGAGGCCCGAATCTAACATGACTGAAAAATACAGTACCGCAAACATCAGCATTACAGCGGTAGGAGCCACCTGGCGGATTCCCCCCAATGCAAAACTCCCGATATCCGCAACCGCAAAACCTGCTGTCAGGCCTACCAGAACAGGTATCATGACCAGGGCTACCATCACTGAAACTTTTTTACTCCATATCAGGAGAAGAAAGATGATAATGATCATTACACCGTATACCGCCAGCATCGGGTTACTCGAATTTTAAATAATCATTAAAGAAAGGAAGCACAGCGTTTAGCACCCGTCCATCGGCTGTCCATATTTTATCTACATGTGTACCGATATACTCTTCAGCGTAATGATGGATGCCCAGGTTTTCGAGCTTCTGGCTAAAAGCCATGTTCTGAACAGGAAATCTCGGTGAATCATTTCTGCCCCAATCCAGCTTAATGGCTTTTAGTTTTCTTAAATTATCCGCATAATCATTTACCATTTCAACCGGCATATTCTTATGCCATTTCTCTAAAACATCCTGATTCACAATGAGGGAGTCACCCTGGTATGAAAAAGGCATATCGCAGTAAAACGGCGGTTTATTTGCATTAGGCGACCAGGCTCTGCCCACAGCGGCTAAAACTTTAGGATAATACGTTTTATTCAGATCCTCCTCCGTTCCGGCGTTCTGATAGATTTTGAAAAACGGGCTGTTAGGGCCGAATTCTTTCACAAAAGCCATTAAGCCGGGGCTTAAGCCATAGACTGAGCTAAAAACATCCGGATGGCGCATGGCTATTTTAATCGCTCCGTAGCCCCCCATAGAGTGTCCCGCAATTCCGCGGGACTCTCTGTTTGGCAGCGTACGAAAGTTTTTGTCCATATATTCCACCAGTTCCTTGCAGGTAAATGTCTCCCAATGACCCGTCAGCTCCGAATCTGTGTAAAAACTACCCTGGTAAAGGGTATGATGATTAGGAATAACCAGAATATAGGGCCTGATTTTTTTTCTCAGAATCCCTTCATCCAGCACCTGTTTCATCTCATCCGTAATCTGGTCTGTGGCGGTAAATCCATGAAGAAAGTAGATAACGGGATAGCGTTCTTTCCCCTGCTCATAACCCGGAGGTAAATAAACTGAACAGCTTCTGTCCGGGTTTTCTCCACCTTTATTGATTAAGGCTTTTGAGTTCAGGATAAACGTTTTAACACTTCCTTTCTGGGCGAAGCCCGCGAATGACACACAGGCTAATAAAATAGGGAACAGATATTTCATATTCATAATAGTTTTCCTCCGTTTGTACAGGACTGACCCCTTGAAATCAAAGGTTAAAACCTGGCAATAAGGGGTTTTTCCAACTTGTTTTTTACTTCAACCGATTGACTTGCAACGATCTCATCCACACTTTTTCCAAGAAGGAGCTTGTAAGCTCCCGGTTTTGTAAGCCAGCAGTTGCCGGCTTCATTAAAGCTGGCAAGGTCTTCTGCCGTAATCTTAAAACGCAAAGTTTCCTGCTCTCCCGGAGCCAGCTCCCGGGTCTTGGCAAAAGCCACAAGCTCCTTTTGCGGGTCATTGTCCGGAGTTGACCTGTACACCTGCACAATCTCTTTTCCTTTCCGTTTTCCTGTATTTTTAACGTTTACCGTTAGGTTAAATCCATTTTGAGAGTTACCGGAAACCTTTACATTCTCATAACTAAAAGTGGTATACGATAGCCCAAAACCAAATGGAAAAGAAACCGGTTTCTTATGGGTTACATAGTCTCTGTAGCCTACATAAAGATTCTCATCATAATGCGTAAAGTCCAGATTTCTCCGGGGCACTTCAGGAGCCGGAGCCATATTGGCCCCCATCATTTCCTGGAAACTCAGCTTAACGTCCAGGGGAAAATTTACATTGGAGGCTACATCCGATAGATCATTCGGGAAAGTCATGGTTAATTTTCCGGACGGCGTCACATGGCCACTTAAAATATCCGCAACCGAATGGCCACCCTCCTGTCCCGCCTGCCATGCAAGCAATATTGCATCCGGCTTGCTTTTCCATGAGGCGGTCTCAATTACTCCGCCGATATTCAGAATAACAACCACCTTTTTACCCTGGCTATGGTAGGCTTGGGTCACCGCAGAAATCAAATTCTGCTCTTCATCGGTTAAGTAAAAATCTCCCTTGGTCTTGCGGTCTTCAAACTCTCCCGAGTTACGCCCTATGGTCACAATAGCCAGATCAGTAGCTGCTGCGGCTTCTGCCACCTCTTTTTCAGACAGAACAAGCTCCGGCATTCTGGGCTTGCCAAGAATAAGCTCAAGTATATTGTTAGGGTCAGGCTTGTGCTTCTCCTTGTAGCCGGTAACGTACTCCTTGTATCTCCGGCTCAGCTTATCGTCTATAGGATACCCGGCAAGGCCTTCCAGCAATGAAACTACATACGCTTCATACACGTCTCCGCTACCGGTACCTCCCGCTACAAAGTCATAAGAAGTAACCCCGAAGGCGGCTATCTTAGCCCCCGGATTTAAAGGCAAAGTCTGCCGCTCATTTTTAAGTAAAATCATTCCTTCTGCCGCCGCTTGCCTTGCTATAGCTGCATGAGCTTTTAAATCGGGCTTATTGGAAAAAGGATACTTCTTGAATTTCGGGGTTTTAAGAATAAGCTCAAGTATGCGTTTCACATTTACATCTACATCACTGATTGCCAGTTTACCTTCTTTTATGTTTTTCAGAATGGCTTCTTTCTGTTGAGGCGTACCGGGCATTAACAGGTCATTGCCTGCGTGCACCTGTTTAACAATATCTGTTCCTCCAAACCAGTCAGTCATTACAATCCCGTTGTATTTCCACTCATCACGCAATACGGTTGTCAGCAAATCCCGGCTCTCAGAAGTATAAGTGCCGTTAATTTTATTGTAAGACGACATGATTGTCCAGGGCGAAGACTCCTTAACCGCAATTTCAAACCCTTTAAGATAGAGCTCCCTGAGCGGACGGTTTTTGATGATAACATCATTTCTGCCCCGTAAGCTTTCCTGGTTGTTAGCTGCAAAATGTTTGATGGAAGTTCCTACACCATTCGACTGAATACCTCTTACTGCTGCTGCGGTCATTTTCCCGGAAATAACCGGATCTTCGGAATAGTACTCAAAATTCCTCCCGTTAAGCGGATGCCTGTGAAGGTTTAAGGCAGGAGCCAGAAGTATATCCGCGCCATATTCCAGCACCTCATTTCCCATGGCTTTACCGACATTTTCAGCCAGCTCCGGATTCCAGGATGAAGCAATCAGTGTGGCTATCGGAAATGCGGTGGCATAATACGTTTGCGTGTCATTGGGGCGGGTAGGACTTATGCGTATTCCGGCCGGTCCGTCTGCCAGGACTATGGCCGGAATTCCTAACCTTGGAATGGCTTTTGTGGTTCCGGCAGCTCCCGGCACCAGGTTTTGGGTTTGCCCTACCGCAGGCCCCCCGAAACCGGGCATTCCCGTACCGATCAGTAAGTCTGCCTTTTCGTCTAAAGTCATTGCATTTAAGACTTCCTGTACGGTGTTTTTCCCAAGTTGAGGTACTTGCTGGGCATAAAGTGCGGATGAAACAAAAAATACGCCGATTGATATAAATAGTTTTTTCATCAGGTTTTCAATATGATTTCGGTTGAATTGCAAACAGTAGGGTATTCAGGCACATTCCTGAACAGAACATGCCTGAATACAGTGGTTATTTATCTACTTAAATAAAAGCGGGGCAAACTCTGACAGGTAAAGCCTCCAGTTTGACCACGTATGTCCGCCTTCTGATTCCCGGTAGGTATATTTTGCTTTTTTATCGTCCAGGAGTTTTCTGAAGTCTGCTCCGCTCTGGTAAAGAAAATCTGTTTTTCCCATTCCTATCCAGTATAACCTGTATCCGTTGTCGCGCTGCTTTTCCAGGTTTTTCTCGTAATTCTCATAAACCGCCGGAATCTCCTTTACATCCGGTCTGCCCAGGCGATACGCCGCAGAAAACAACCCTACATAATCAAAGGTGTTATTCAGGTATGCCGATATGAACAAAGTATGTGATCCGCCCATCGATAAACCTGCAATAGCACGATCCGCCTTGTTTTTCTTAACCCGGTAAGTTTTTTCCACGAAATCAACCACATCCTGAAACGTACTCTCCATATTTCCGGAACCTACATCAGGAGTCATCATGACAGGTTTGTAAAGTCCTTTGCTAGATTCTCCGGGAGCAGCGGCATTACTCGTATGCCCGTTTGTCATCACCACCAGCATGGGCTTTGCTTTTCCGGCCGCAATCAGGTTATCCAGGATCTGGGCGGTTCTTCCTAAGGAAATCCAGGCTTCCTCATCACCGCCTACGCCGTGCAGAAGATAAAGTACAGGATAGCTTTCTTTCGTTTGCTCATATCCCGGAGGCGTATAGACGGTTAAGCGCCTTGTAGCTTTTAAGCGGGGGGAATCGTACCAGGTACGGGAAACGGTTCCATGAGGTACATCTTCTACTTTGTACAAGGATGACTGGTTACCGTTGGTAATAAAAATACTGAAAATATTGGCAATATCCCTGATTTGATACACATTGTTAGGATCTGTGATTTTCAATCCGTCCACAATAAAATTATACATAAACAAATCAGACTTAAGCGCCTCAGACGTATATGTCCAGATTCCTTTTTCATCCTTACTCATGGCTGCTTTGCCCGGAACCCAGCCCTGTGACGGCATCCAGTCACCCTGAATAAAAACCTCTGCGGCTTTGGGGGCATCGAGCTTAAAGGTTACGGTGTTGTTATTATTCACCACGGGTGAGATGATCCCCTGTGCACCGGAGAAATCGAGATTTTGCTGAGCCTTAAGCGTAAAAACGCTGACTATCAGAATACTTAAAACTAAAAATGTTTTTTTCATGTACGTGTATTGTTTATTAATTTTTAAAAATTTCTTGTCGTAAATCTTAAAGCCTCATAGCGAGCAGAAGGGCCGTCTCTGCCCCCCGCTAAGAAGCGGGCAGCAGTGAGAAAGCTCCGTAAATTCCGTGTTACCATCCCGGGTTTTGCTTAATATTCCTGTTTACATTCATTTCGTGTTCGGGAAACGGAAGCAGTTCGTTTTTCCCTTTTTTGAAACCAAAGGCCTGGTTGGTATAAGGGTAAGTTACCGCATGGCTTCCGTCGCTGTTGAGCCCGGTAAAAGTGGGTATCTTTTGCCCCTGGCGTTCCAGGGGCTGCGTATCGCCCCAACGTACCAGATCCTGAAAACGAACCCCTTCAAAACACAGCTCAAGCCTCTTTTCTGTCTTCACATTGGCCAGCGAAACATTATCCAGGGGCTTTAATTTTGCCCGGCTTCTGACCTGGTTGATATAGGCCAGCGCCTGGGTGTTTTTCCCGGTTTGTACTGCAGCTTCTGCCGCTAAAAGGAGAACCTCGGCATACCTCAGAACCCTGAAATTGGCGGTGGTAGAAAAACCAAACGATGACACCAGCACTTCAGAACCTAAGTACCGGTGCTTCCAGTTAAAATATCCCTCATTTCCATAAAGGGTACTTCCCGGATTGAGGGTTATACCGATCCCATTCAGTTGCTTATAGGTCCTGATAGTGCTGTTTAAACGATAGCCGTCCGTTCCCTCCTCGGCCACAAAAGCCTGGTACAATGCTGAAGTAGGGTTACCAAATCCCCAGCCTGAAGGATAAATCCCATGTGAACCGCTGAAATATCCTGAAAGATTAAGCTTATCACTTCTGTACCCGTTCATAATTCCCCAAAGGGTATTTCCCTGTGCAAAGGCGTTGTTATTGTCTCCTATGGAGTTAAATTCAAAAACTGACTCGCTGGAAAAATCAGAAACCGCCCGAAGCACATTTTCATAATCCGCCACCAAAGCATGTTTTCCGTCATTGATTATTTTCGACAAATTTTCAAACGCTTCTTCATTTTTCCCTTGAAACAGCTGTGCTTTTCCTAAGAAAGCCCTGGCGGCATCGGCCGTAAGTCTTGCGGGCTGGGCGCTGTTAACCGTACTTTTCTTTTGCGGAAGGCTGTTGCTCTGCAAGGCATCCCTGTAACCTGTTTCGATCAGCTCCCAGAGTGCATTTTTATCTCCGTTAGGCTGCTGATATTCGTCCGGAGACAACTCGGCAGTCACCAGGGGTACGTTTCCCCATAAGGTAACCAGATCAAAGTAAACTGCGGCACGGATGGTCTTCGCTTCAGCGACAACTCTTTTCTTGACGTCTGAGTCCGGCTCTATACGGTTGATGATCAGGTTAGCCAGGTAAATTGTGTTGTAATATTGGGCAAAAGGCCCACTTACGGTGGTACTTGCCGCTCCAAAATTGTACTCGTTGATCTGCTCATACATGCTGTTGTCGCCCCTTGATCCGCCACCACATAGGATATCATCGGAAAGCAGGTTTTTTAACCAGAACTGACCATACAGGGAAGCACGCCACGATGAATAAACCGCTGCAATTGCCTCTTCGGCATCTTTATCTGTCTTGTAAAAATTATCCACGCTGGTGGCCCCCGGCTGTACTATTTTCAGCTGGTTTTCGCAGGCAGAAGTAATCGTTATGACTATAAATAAGGTTAGACTTTGAATTATCTTTTTCATGATTTTTAAAAGGAAAGGTTAATACCGAAAACCAGTTTTTTTGCAATGGGATACGCTCCTTTGTCTACTCCCAGAGCCGAAGTGGAGCCTGCTGAAGCCTCGGGATCCATACCGGGGTATCGGGTAAATACAAACCAGTCATCCAGTGACGTATAGATCCGGCAGTTTTCTACTTTTAATTTACCCAGCAGCGACTGCGGCAGCCTGTAACCCACCTGCAATTGCTTGATCTTAAAGAAGGATCCGTCAAAAATGGCGGCATCGCTGATCCAGTACTTATCTTCCCCGTTTGCGTTAGGTCTTGGTCTTGAAGCATCCTTATTGGCGGGGGTCCACCTTTCATCATAAAAAATACTGAGCTTGTTTCCCCTCGGTCTGTCAATACGGGTTAAGGCGTTGTAAATCTGGTTCCCTTTTGACCCTGCTCCGAAAACCGTTAAATCAAATCCCCTGAATGAACCTGTGAGGGTAATGCCATAGGTAAAATCGGGGATGGCGCTGCCAATCATCGCCATATCCTGATTGTTGATCACCCCGTCGCCCTGATCCGGAATCCCGTCACCGTTGGTATCTACGGTAAGCTGATCTTTGAAAACCGGGTCACCGGTTTCCCGGTTGATTCCCTGCAATTCATACCCTCTGAAATACCACACGGGAAGTCCCTGCTGAAATGCCGTTATTCCTGTGAATGTATGGTAAGAAGCCCCGCTGATTCTTGAGATGCTGGGATCCAGGTACGTAACCTTATTGGTAAGCGTGGCTATATTTCCCTTAATCCCATACTTAAAGCCATTGCTGAACCGGTCTTCCCAGCCTAATTCCGCCTCAAAACCTTTATTCATTACATTTCCGGCATTAACTACGGTAGAGGTAACCCCGGTTTCGTAAGGAGGAGTAATGGCCACTAACAGCCCGCTTGTTTTCTTGTGAAAGTAATCAAGCGTGGCGGAGAAACGATTATCAAAAGCCCTGAGATCTATACCGAAGTCAGTCTGCTCCGAGGTTTCCCATTTGAGGTTAGGGTTAGTGAGTGTATTGGGCGCTGAAGCTACCTGGTAGCTGATATCGGATGAATACGGATACATGCCGCCCGACAGAATTGAGGCA
Source organism: Leadbetterella sp. DM7 (assembly GCF_040829825.2). Classification (NCBI taxonomy): domain Bacteria; kingdom Pseudomonadati; phylum Bacteroidota; class Cytophagia; order Cytophagales; family Leadbetterellaceae; genus Leadbetterella; species Leadbetterella sp. DM7. The sequence goes on from NZ_JBFOLH020000011.1 coordinate 34,263, forward strand.
AGGTAGGCATATCTTCCCAGCGGGCCGGTGCTTCCGTTTTGTCCCCAGCTGGCCCGGACCTTAAGAAAAGAAACCCAGTCGGTCTTCGGGAAAAACTTTTCTTTTGAAATCACGTATCCCAATGACATGGCCGGAAATGTACCCCAGCGGTTTTCGTAAGGTAAAACCGAATTATCACTGGCATCTCTTCTTAAGGAGGCCTGAAACAGTACTTTATCCAGGTAATTGTAGCTCAGACGGCCGAAATAAGAAAGCTGCCGCGTGTAGAGTTTAATTCCGCCGATGGTTCGGGTGGCTGCCGGAGCTAAAAAATCCAGATCCCTGTAGGGTATATCGTTTTTGATGAGCTCATTGCCGGCAGCATTCACACTGACCGTTTCGGTGTGCTGATAAGATGTGCCCGCCATTAAAGTAAAATCATGCGCCTTCACCCTGAAATGGTAGTTGGCAAAGTTCTCCCATTGATAGTAGAGGCTGTTAGAGGTAGTTCTGCTCAGGTTGACCTTATCTCTGTAAGCCACGGCATTGCCGTAATAGATGTCCTGGAAAGTGTGATTATTGGAAAAAGCGCCCCGGTATCCGAATTTAGAGGTAAATACCAGCCCTTTAAGGGGCATAATGTCCAGAAACATGGTTCCGAGGAGGTTTGCTCCCGAATTTTTGTTTTGGTTAACATCCCGCATGAGAAGAGGGTGAATCTGTTCCGACTCAAAAATCCGGGAAAGCGCGTAATAATCTCCTGAACTGTTTTTTACCAGGGCCCGGCCGGCCTGCAAGTGATTTTTCATAAAATCAGGCAGGTTGTTTTTGCTGTATACATCGGGGGTAAGCGGATCCATGGTTAACACGGCTGCCAGCAGGCTTCCGTATTCTGAATTCTCCGATACGGCCTGGCTGGACCATTTTTCCAGCGTGTTGGTCGTTCCTACCTTCAGCCAGGGTCGTATTCTGTAATCTCCGTTAATCATTCCGGAAACACGGGTGTACACATCCTGGTTGCCCACCACGATTCCGTCCTGATCCAGGTAGGATAACCCCACGAAATAAGTTCCTTTCTCGTTTCCTCCCTGGAATCCCAGGTTATGCCTTTGCATAAGCGATTTCTCAAACGCCACATCGGCCCAGTTGGTATGGGTAACCCCATCCCATAAGGTATTTACCTCATTAGGAGTAATAAAATTAGCCTCTGTCATATAGGTCACATACTCCTGAGCATTCATAACTCTCGGAACCCGGTTCAGCTCACTGGTAGACATCTGGTAGTCGTAGCTTATTTTTGCTACGCCTGATTTCCCCTTTTTTGTGGTGATCAATACCACCCCGTTTCCCGCCTGAGCGCCGTAAATAGCCGCTGAGGCCGCATCTTTCAGCACCTCCATGCTCTCAATGTTGTTAGGGTCGATCCCGGAAATATTGGCCGTTCTTAACCCGTCTACCACATACAGCGGGTCGGAGGAGGAATTCGAGCTAAATCCTCTGATCCGGATTGTCGGGTTACTTCCCGGAGCTCCGGAAGTTTGTATAACCTGTACACCGGCAGCCTTGCCCTGCAAAGCCTGCTGCGCATTTACCACAGTTCTGTTTTCAATATCCTCGGTCTTTACCTGTGATATCGCTCCGGTTAAATCACTTTTCCGCTGCACACCGTAGCCCACCACCACCACTTCTTCCAGGCTGATATTGCTTTCTTCCAATATCACCTCCACAAAAGAAGAAGTAGCCGTTACTTCTTTCGTAATGTACCCAATCATTGAAAAAACAAGAACAGGCTTTTCTGCTGATGTTTTTATTTCAAAATTACCTTTCGCATCCGTAAACCCTCCCGTACCTGCTCCCTTTACGGTTACGGATACGCCAATCAGGGGTTCTTTTCCGTCGGTAACTTTCCCTTTAACGGCTTGTTGGGCATTGGCCGGCGGCGGCAATAAAAAAAGGAGTAATAAGGTGACACCGATAAAGCGCCACGTTTTTCTTTCAGATAAAACATTTTTCATATTTATTAAGGTTGAATTGTACCCGTGTTTAAAAGCCTGAAGAGCCCTCAAACATTACGGATGCAAGTACACACCCTGATTTTTTTTAGGCTTTCACAAATGCTTATCTATTGCTCTCATCCTGTTGAAATGTTTTTATTATTTGTTCAAATACTTATATTTTTGTTCAAAACAGCCCTTTAACGCTTGAAATGCACGCCTGGTCGTCTATTATTACGGTGAAATATTTCAAAACCCGGTGCTCATTTATGGATCGCATTTATAAGGTCATTTTCGCTTTACTTTTGTTAGGTTGCGGTTCTTCTGAGAACAGCGCTGAAAACACCGCAGTGGAGACGGAGAGCGAAACCGTATCAAATAAGTTTGTGACTGCTATGGCCGAAGATCAGTACGGTTATATCTGGATGGCTACCACACGCGGACTAAACCGGTACAACGGGCATGAATTTACCCAGTTTTACTTCAATAACGATAGCATAAGTTTACCGGCCAATGTGGTGAAGTGCTTACTGTATGACTCTCAGAAAAGGCTCTGGGTGGGTACGGCCACACACGGGGTTGCGGTCTACGAAAACGGACAATTCAGGAAAATTCCCTCGGGCAGCTCCAGTAATTTTGTCACCCAGATTTTAGAAGATAAAACGGGGAAAATAATCGTGAATACCAGCAATGATATCTGTGCCTATAACCCCGAAACGAATAAGTTGGATGTTAAGCTCACTTATTATTCCAAATTCCCGAATCCCACGGTGCTTAACCTGGAAGCCATAGATGGCCACAACAGGCTCTGGGTGGCTACTCAAAACGACATCTCCGTGTACGATTCCGATTTTAAACTGATTAAGAAGCTGTCTATACCTCCGGTACGGCTGATCCATAGCCTGTATGTTAACTCGTTCGGAGAACTTTGGCTTTCGCACTCCGGCGGTCTGACGATCGTAGACACGGATCATATTGCTTTTAAGCCTCTTCCCGCAAAAATTGAAAGTTTCCGCGGTTTCCCCGTTTCTGAGATTTCAAACATTTTTGAATACAATCCAAGGTCTGTCATCCTTAAAACTTTTCAGAATGAGCTCTATTACTTTGATTTTATCACCCATAATTTAATTCATCAATCCGGCAAAGACTTCCCTTTTGCAGCGCCTGATTTTGAAATAACCACCATTTTTACCGACTCCCGCAATAACCTCTGGTTCGGGTCCACCGACAAGGGATTTGAAATGGCCCGGAAATCAGAGAAGATATTCAACGAAAAATACCTCCTGGAAAATGCTCTTCAGGGAAAGTCAATTATGAAAATTGTGGTCTCTAAAGATAAGGATTTATGGATTCTTACCAGTAAAGACGGTATTTACAAATACACCGTAAGTGATGGCAGGATTGAAAAGGCCGCTTTACCCGGCCCGGGTTTCGGGAAAAACGGGAATATTTTTTTTGACTCTCACGGATACCTTTGGGTAACCTCCAATAATGATGTATTTCAGTGCAGTGTAAATAACGCGGCTGTTTCCATCCTGAAAAGTTTTAAGTTTGACCAGAGTATGTCGTCTATAGCCGAAGATGATAACGGAACTATCTGGGTAGCCGGGTTTGGCGAGTATATCTATTATAAAAAGAACGACACCTTCGAAAGAAAACAGTTTTACAAACCGGGCTATAACTTTACAACCGGGCTAACCAAGCTCAGAAGCGGTCAAATAGCCGTCTCGGCGCTTGGGAGAAATGTATTCTTAATTAACCCCGGCAATCTTACCGTACAAGACATAGCAATCAAACCAACCATTAAACCTTTTTTGCCCAATGTAGTGTTTGAGGACTCGAACGGTCAGATCTGGGTAGCCTCCCACTTAAACGGGTTATTCTCTTACTCGCCGGTGACTAAGAAAATAAAAAATTACATCAATCATAAAATGATCTGCAATGATGCCTCAGGTATCATTGAGGATAGCCAGGGTTTTCTGTGGATACCCTCTCAAAACGGCCTGTCAAAACTGGATCCGAAAACCGATAAGGCCATTATCTATTTCAGCGAAGACGGAACCGGCGGAAATCAATACAATTTCAATGCTCTTGCTAAAGATCATGAAGGCCGTTTGTATTTCGGCGGCCCCCACGGCATCACCGAGATTAACCCTTTGAAGCCCATTCCGGAGCAATCCAGCAAACTGATTATCGAAAAAATCACTTCTGATAAACACAGGCTCTTTGAAACCGGCATTCAAAAAGACCCGGTTGATAAAATACAATTGAAAAACTGGAACAACTCCTTCAACATACACTATACCATACTGAATTACAGTCAGCTGAAAAATTACCATTATGCCTATAAATTAGAAGGATACAACGACGACTGGACAGATGCCGGCAAAAGCCGCCAGGCTAATTTCTATAAAATCCCTCCGGGAAACTACGTCTTTCGGGTAAGGGCCGGCAGCACTAACCAGGGGGAAAGTTTTGAAACCTCCGTCAGGATTAAATTGCTTCCCCCCTGGTGGGCATCCCCGTTAATGTTACTTCTCTATGTTATCGTTTTTGCCGGGCTGGGTTACATATTTTTCAGGTTATACAATTCATGGAAAGCCGACAGGAACAAAACCCTGCTGGCCGAAAGAGAAAAAATGGAAGCCCTCAAGGTAAATGAACTCAACTTTAACTATTTTTCCAATATCTCGCATGAATTCCGTACGCCTCTTACCATGCTTAAAGGGCCGGTAACTATGTTATCAGCCAAAAAACTGGACCCTGAAACCCTGAACCTGATTTCGATAATTCAGCGAAACGTAGATAAAATGCTGGGCCTGGTGAATCAGTTTTTGGATTTTAATAATCTGAAAGAGGGCGAATCCACCCTTAAAACCACTTACCTGGATCTTGTTCCTGAATTAAAGCGGAATGTTGACTTATTTTCTTTTGTGGCCCGGGAAAAGAAAATCAGGCTTTCTGTTGAAATCGATACCGAGCCCGTTATGCTCTACCTGGACAGGGACAAATTTGACAAAATAATCTCGAATGTTATTTCAAATGCTGTAAAATATACCCCCTTGGGAGGAAGCATTGAAATTTCAGTGAGTATGGCAGACTACAGCAAAGCCATAGAGAAGCACTTCGAAAATATCTCTCCCGTAACATCCGGGTTGGTAAGAATAGATGTCACAGACACCGGGATAGGGATTCCGGATAAAGACCTGAAAAAGGTTTTTGACCGGTTCTACCAGGTAAATCACCATAACGGGCTGAATCACTATGGCACAGGCATAGGGCTTAACTATAGTCAGCGCCTGGTCAGAATTCACCATGGAGATATTGCCGCATTTCAAAACGCGGAGGGGGGAACCATACTATCCATTGTTCTTCCTCTCGGCAGGGAGGCCTATTCTCCTTCGGAAATAATAGCAGAAGATGACGCTCCTGCGCTGAAACATGATAAATCCTGGCTTTCCACCACGGCGGATGTGGAAAATATCGTTTCTCAGAAAGAAAAAATATTGATTGTTGATGACGAGCCCGAGATAACTTATTTTCTCAACACCATTCTCTCTTCCGATTATATCACAAAATGTGTTTTTGATGCCAAAGAAGCCATACAAAACCTGGAAACATATGAACCCGACCTCATTATTTCTGACGTTCTGATGCCGGGCATGAGTGGATACGACTTCTGCCAGTATCTGAAATCTAATATGGATTACAGCCACATCCCGGTAATTTTGTTAACGGCAAAAAGCACCACTCATGAGCAGGTGCAGGGCTTATCCCAGGGGGCCGATGCGTATATTGTCAAACCCTTTGACCCGCTCTACCTGATAGCCGTCATTAAATCTCAGATAAATAACCGGAAGCGGGTAAGGGAAATGCTGAGCACCACCACCACCACCAAAAAAATGCTTTCAGAGGCAAGTATCTCTCCGCACGACAAAGAATTACTTAAGGAATTCTATCTCTTAATGAATGAGGAGCTGGACAATACAGAACTTAACATTGTACGTATAACGGAAAAGCTAAACCTCAGCCGGACCAAGTTCTACTATAAGATAAAATCTTTAACAGGCGAAAATCCGGCCGCTTTCTTTAAAACCTACAAACTAAACAAGGCAGCGGAATTGATCAGGACAGGTCAGTACAACATCTCGGAAATAGCGTATATGACCGGTTTTAACACCCTGTCACATTTTTCTATCAGCTTCAAAAAGCAGTTTGGAGTACCGCCGAGTGAATATCAGTAGTTAGGGGCCCGGCCTGACCTGGTTTCAGCGGTTCGCCAGGGCCCGGCCAGGGAGCAACTGTCATGAGGCAATATTCCCTGTTTCCTGCTCTGCCATTCATAAGTCACTACATTCAATTTTGATTTTTAAGCTATATCTATCAGCTTGGGCATTATCTTCACCCCGGCGGTTTTCACTGGGTATGAATGGATAGAATATGGAAAAACTACTAACCATACGGCAAATCCGGCCATTGGCTATTTTGAAAAAATTTGTCAGACCCTTCCCCGAAATCTAATCGTTCCACAAACGCTGCATCGGATCTCCGGCACCTGATTTATAAAAAAAAAGGAGATTTCGTGAAGCCCCCCCAAGCAGGCTACAGGGGATTCCAGTCGAACACGTTATTCCGTTTTTGATGTTTTTTAATAGCACTAAGTTATTGTAAATCAGTAATATATGAGCGTTCTTATTTTTAAAGGAATAAATCTTCCCTGCTTGTTCCTTTATTTTTTGACATTTTGTTTAACAATGAAAGCTACTGATAACTTACGCATGTACAGGAACCAAATTGATGGCTGCAGGTTACAGTTCTTTACTTTCAAAATAACCACTGTTCCGATCTTACCTAAAATATCAACAAGGTTAGGAGACTGGTTTCCAGGATCATTTTCATCTGTAATGGTCATTCCCACATTTAGGCTGACTTGCTCGGTTCCAGGTTGTCGACAATGATTTTAATTTCTTCCCGCAGAAAGTAGTAATCGTAAGCGATCCGCTCCACCTCGGCCAATGTGATTTCACTAATGCTGAAACGGTGTGTAACACGGTTCCGATCCTCATATAACTCATATAGCCCATTATTGTACAGGTCATCGGTAATCACTCCTAAGGCCAATGCCTTTTTGTAAACATCTTTTTCGGATTTCTTCTTATCACCCGGCCCCCTGGTAGATCCATCACATTTTGTTTGTATTTGATCACATTTTGTATGTATAATAAAAAACTGCTACTACATTCATGTAATTAATACCCACCTTTTTATCAACCGGATCATGATCGGAAACTATGTAAAAACATCATGGCGCAACTTAATGCGCAACAAGTTGTTCTCGTTCATCAATATTGTCGGCCTTGCCGTCAGTATGTCCGTAGGCTTGCTGCTGATCGCGTTCCTGTTCGACCTGCATTCGTACGACAGGTTCCACAAGAATGGGGAGAGGATCTATCGCATCACCAACGTGGTTACTACAAATCATGAGCAAACCGGTAAGTTTGCCACCACATCCATAAAGACCGGAAAGCTCATCCGGGAGAAGGTGACCGGTATTGAAGAAGTAGCCATTGTTCGCAACGATTTTTCGCAGGATGCAAAGGTTGGCGACAATATTGTCCCTGTCAGGGGCCTCTGGGCAGAACCTTCGCTGTTCAGGATCTTTACATTTCCAATGCTGGAAGGTAATCCCTATTTGGCTCTGAAAGATCCTTACTCGGTGGTGCTGACGGAGACGGCTGCGAAAAAGCTATTCGGCAACGAACCTGCGTTGGGCAGGGCGATCCGGTTCGATACCCTCAATTACCAGGTGACAGGTGTCATGAAGGATGTCCCCTTCTTTTCACACATCGACTTCGAAGTGTTGGTATCGCTGTCAACAGCCGAGCAGCTCAACAAGAATAACAGCAACTTCGGGAAGTGGACGAGCATGTCGTCGAACTACGTGTACCTCCTGCTGCCGGAAGATGCGGAACTCTCTTCCCGCCGGGCCTCAATCCAGTCTCAGCTTGACGCGATTGCAAAAGAAGAAAATCGTACCGGAGAGAATTCAAAGATCGGGCTCGAGCTTCTTCCTTTGTACCAGATCGTGGTTGGAGAGAACCTTCGCCGTTCAGAGGGAGGGCCGGGGTCCCTGGGCCCGCACATGTCTCCGGTGATGCTTTGGATACTCGGCGGGCTTGCCCTCGTTGTGATTTTGTCGGCGTGTTTCAACTATACCAATCTTTCGATGGCGAGGGCCATGCGTCGTTTTAAGGAAATCGGTCTTCGCAAAGCCATCGGTGCCGGAAATAGCCAGGTATGGCAGCAGTTCCTGGTGGAAGCGGTCATGGTTTCCCTGGCAGCCCTTATCCTTTCATACTTGATCTTTCTCGTATTGCGGTCGCAGCTGATCAACCTGGCTCCGGAGATGCAGTATATGGTGAAGCTGGAGCTTACACCGCCTGTGGTTATCGCCTTCATTATTTTTTCGGTCGTTGTGGGGGGGATTGCCGGCTTCATGCCTGCCCTGTTCTTTTCGAAAGTCAGCGCGATCAATGCGCTCAGGAAGGTGTCCGCTCCGGCGTACCGGTCGGTGAAAGCATTCGAACACCTGACGCTCCGGCGCGCACTGGTGGTGATTCAGTATACGCTCACGCTCATCTTTATAACGACAACCGCTATCGGCTATGTGCAGTATAAAAACATCCTGGCATTTGACCTGGGATTCAATACGAAAAACATCCTGAACATCGATATGCAGGGGAACAAACCGGATGCTCTTCTCAAGGAATTGGGCGAGATGCCCGAAGTAGCTGCGGTATCGCGGTCGTTGATAGTCACCAGCATAGGGAACGCCTGGGGTGGATTTATGAAATATAAAGATTCGCGTGACTCTGTGCTGGTTCTGACCAACCACGTCGACGAAAACTACCTGGCTCTGCATGAATACAAGCTCATCGCCGGGGCTAATTTCGTTGCACGGCCCACTACAACCGCGGCCGCTACGGAAGTGATCGTTAACCAGCAGGTCTTAAAAAGATTCAACATTGGCAGCAACGACCCTGAGAAAGCAATCGGGGAAGAGATCATATTCAGCAATGTGCAGGGGCAAGGGCGCAGGATGACCATTGTCGGCGTAATGAAAGACTTTCACTACGGTAAGGTCGACAACCTCATCGAGCCGACAGCATTCATGTTCTGGACGCCCGAAAACGGGGCAATCATCAATGCCAGGATACAAAGCGCCGACATACCGGCAACCATGGCCAGGATCGCGTCCGCATGGAAGAAGATCGATCGGGTTCATCCGTTCCGGGCAGAATTCTATGACGAAGCAATCGAAAATGCATACAGCGAACTTTCTGCCATGATCAGGATCATCGGCTTCCTTTCGTTCCTCGCTATTTTTATCGCATCGATGGGACTGTTCGGAATGGTGGTATTCAGTACCGAGACAAGACTAAAAGAGATCAGCATCAGAAAGGTAATGGGGGCCGGCTACAGCAACCTTATTTACCTGTTGAGCCGTGGTTTTCTGATACTGTTATCGATATCGGCGCTCATTGCCCTGCCGGTAACTTATGTATTCTTTGAAAACGTAGTACTTACGAATTTCCCCTATCATAAGCCGGTACAATTTGCCGAGCTGTTCGCGGGCCTGTTGGGGGTATTACTTATTGCATTCATAATGATCGGCTCGCAGACGATGAAGGCAGTGCGGAGTAATCCGGTGGAGGTGCTGAAGAATGAATAGGGGATGACAGGATGGCATTTATAAAACAAAAAGCGCTGAGAAATCAGCGCTTTGAAAAATCTGCAGAGAGGAAGAGATTCGAACTCTCGATACAGTTACCCGTATACTACCTTTCCAGGGTAGCTCCTTCAACCACTCGGACACCTCTCTGTGTATCGGAGTGCAAAGTTAGGGCAAAGAAATCTCTCCTGCCAGATTTTGGGCGAAAATTTCTTTGAGCGACGTGTCCGTCCGGGTCAGGCCCCACATCATTTTGCCCACGGCCGCTTCCAGGGTCATGTCAGAGCCGGAGATCACCCCGATGTCTTTCAGGCGCTGGCTCGAGGCGTATTTTCCCATCATCACTTTGCCGCCCGTGCATTGGGTAATGTTCAGTACGGCTTTACCGCTGTCTATGCCCTGCTTTAAAGTATCAATAAACCAGTCGGCCGACGGCGCGTTGCCTGAACCGTACGTGAGGAGGATCACCCCGCGGGTGCTTTCATTCAGCAGGTGCTTTCTCAGGATCTCCCGGCTGATGCCGGGGAAGAGCGTAAGCACGCTGACCTCGTCAGATAATACATTGTAAAAACGGGTTTCGCCTTCGCTGTAGCGGATATGCCTGAAATTGTAATCAATATACACCCCGATCTCCGCCAGGTAAGGGTAATTTTCCGAATCAAAGGCGTCAAACTGGCTGCTTTCCCGTTTACGGGCCCGGTTGCCGCGCAGCAGCCGCCCGTTAAAATAAATGCATACTTCAGGCACTATGGCCTTGTTGTTCATCCGGGCGGCGGCTATTTCTATGCTGGTGATCAGGTTTTCACGGGCATCTGTGCGCGGAATACCAATGGGCAGCTGGGCACCGGTAAGCACAATGGGCTTGTGCGGGTTATGGATCAGGAAGCTCAGCGCTGAGGCCGTAAACGCCATGGTATCGGTGCCGTGAATGATCACGAAGCCGTCGTAAGAATGATAATGTCTTTCAATGATGCCTGCCAGCGTAAGGTAAATGTCGGCATCCACATCCGAAGAATCGAAAGGCTTCTCAAAAGACACCAGGTGAATTTCGGGCGGCAGATGGTTGAGCTCGGGCAGCTTCCGCAGCGTATCGTGAAAGCGGAACGGTACCAGCGTCTTCTTTTCTTCATCAAATACCATTCCCAGCGTGCCGCCGGTATAAATAATCAGTATACGGGTACCGTTGCCCGTCTTTATGGTTATCGGGTTAAAATTCGTCATCGGTTTCGGTTTTGAAAATAGAATAGCTGCCTTTCAGCTCCCGGAGGGTTTTTTCGTTTTTTTGCTCTTCTGCCAGCGCAATGCCGGCCAGGAATAATTCTTCAGCCCGGCCGGTTTCCCCTTTTTCAAAGTAATAATTGGCCGCCTGGTAATACACGGGGAGGTAGCCGGGAAAATCGCTGATAAGCTTCCCGAAAAGCCGCTCCGCCTCAGCAGGAACGCTTCCGGCATACTCCAGAGCCAGTGCATAATAATTGAAAGGATCTTCGGGGAAATTTTCTATTTCTTCTTGTAAATATTTTATTCTCTGCGCTTGCATTCTTTAAAGTTGACCCGTAGTTTTGTAAATGTTATGCATGCATAACAATTTTAAAATGTATAAAAGTATATTCGATTTCAAAAGTACAACAATTACACAAAAATCATGAAAATTTTGGTTTGTATATCGAGTGTGCCGGATACGACCTCCCGGATTGCTTTCGAGGAAGGAAACACCCGGTTCGCTAAAGCAGGGATCCAGTACATTATTGGTCCGTATGATGATTATGCTTTGGCCCGTGCCGTTGAACTTAAAGAAGCCGGTGGCGGATCAGTGACCGTGCTGAACGTCGGGAAAGCCGATGCCGAACCACAGATCCGCAAGGCCCTGGCCATTGGCGCCGATGATGCCGTACGCATTGATGCCGAACCCGCCGATTCGTATTTTGTGGCATCTGAAATAGCATCGTATGCCAGAGACAAGGGATTTGACCTGATCCTGATGGGCCGTGAAACCACCGATTACAACTCGGGTGTGGTACACGGTATAGTAGGGGAGATGCTGGGGATTCCCTCGTTCTCACCCGTGATGGAGCTCAATGTGGAAGGCAATAAGGTATTGATAGCCAAAGAGATTGAAGGCGGGAAGGAAAAGCTGGAGACCTCGCTGCCCGTAGTGCTGGGCTGCCAGGAGCCGATCGCCGAATGGAAAATTCCGAGCATGCGGGGAATCATGAGCGCCCGAACCAAGCCGCTGGCTGTGGTGCCTCCTTCTGCCGGTGCGCTGACCGACGTCCGTTCGTACGAATTGCCACCTGCCAAGGGAGCGGTGAAAATGATTCCGGCAGAAGAGGCCGGTACGTTGATCCGCCTGCTGAAAACCGAAGCCAAAGTATTGTAAAATCCATTAAATCAAGAGATCATGACCGTTTTAATATTTGCCGAATTAGCAGACGGCAGCATCCGGAAAAATTCGCAGGAAGCCATCGTATACGGAGCAAAAGTGGCTTCGCAGACGGGCGGAAGCGCCCTTGTGCTCGCCATTGGTGAAGCATCAGAAGACGAGCTGGCCAAAGCCGGCCGTTTCGGCGCTGAAAAAGTGCTCTACGTGAAGAAAGACGAGAACATCATGGCCTATGCCCGGGTAGTCACCGAAGTGGTGAAAAGCACCGGTGCCACCGTGGTGGTAGCGGCCCGCTCAGCGCTGTCTGATGCCGTGCTGGCACGTGCTGCCGGTGCGCTGAAGGCCGGTTTTGCCGGTAATGTTACCTCCCTGCCTGACACCTCCTCCGGCTTTACCGTGACCCGGAGCATCTTTTCAGGCAAGGCATTTGCGCAAACCGCCATTACCAGCGATATCCGGATACTGGCCATCAAAAAGAACACCGTTGACGTGACCGAAGGGTCGGGTACCGCCCCGGTAGAAACCCTGAGCATAGATACCTCAGCAGAAGACGGCAGCGCTAAGATTTTATCGGTGGAAAAAGCTTCCGGAAGCATTTCCCTGCCCGAAGCCGACATCGTGGTGTCGGGCGGAAGAGGCATGAAAGGCCCTGAGCACTGGCAGCCGCTGCTTGACCTGGCAGAAGCTTTGGGCGCTGCTACAGCCTGCTCCAAGCCGGTTTCCGACCTCGACTGGCGCCCGCATCACGAGCACGTGGGACAGACCGGCGTAAAAGTAGCCCCCAATCTCTACATTGCCTGTGGCATTTCAGGGGCTATCCAGCACCTGGCAGGGGTAAACGCGTCTAAAGTGATCGTGGTGATCAACAAAGACCCGGAAGCTCCCTTCTTTAAGGCCGCCGACTACGGAATTGTGGGAGACGTATTTGACGTGCTGCCGAAGCTGACCGCAGCGGCAAAAGAGCTGTAATAAATAAAGTACAGATGCCTCTCTTATTTTCCTGGTAGAAGACCCGAAGGGATCAAATGTCTATAGCAACTACAGGCATTTGATACCTTCGGTCTGTTTTTGTTCCCGTACAATTATGCCTCAGGGTGTCCTTCACTGCGGCCATACTTTTCAACCCCTTTCCTGCGTTTCATTTAAAGAGAGAAATTTCGTAACTTTACACCTCTTTAACAGCCTGGAATGATTCTTGCCGGATCTTTCAGGGATTCGAACCAAAGTCTTGCATTTTGATAAAGTCATTTATACGGTTGGCCTTTTTCTTTGTCTTTATAACCCGGCTTTCTGCCCAGGAAGTGCTCTGGGCCAATAAAGTACTGGAAAAATCGTCAGAGACGGTAGATGAAAAATTCTCGCCGAAGCACCGGGCCGTGCAGGTGCTGGGCCCTCCCAGTGTATTGCCCCTGGCCGTGAGCTCGGCCTGCAGCTGGCGGCCGGCCGGTACCTCTTTTGGGGAAGATTATATTAAGGTAGGATTTGAAAAGGCCATCCGGGTCAGGCAGATCATTGTGGGGGAAACCGTAGGGCCCGGCGCAGTGGGCCGGATATTCGGGTATACAAAAGACAACAGGGAAATACTCCTCTTTGAAAATAAAGGGAACAACACCCGCCGCAAGGCCGGCATCTGGAACGAGATCATCCCCGAAACAGACCAGGAGATCGTGGCCGTGAAGCTGCTGATTGTGCATTCGCTGAACAAAGGCCCGAAAGAATACGATTGCATAGGCATCTCTGCCAGCAGTGAGCCGTTTATAGCACGGGTAAATGTAGCCGGGGGGCTCCCGCCTGACCTGGAGAAAATGAACCTGGGGGCAGCGGTCAATTCACGGTACAGCGAAGTGGCTCCGCTGGTTTCGCCTGACGGCCGTTATCTCTATTTTACCCGGCTGGATCACCCTAAAAATTATACTCTCCCGAACAAAAATGCAGAAGGCGAGCCCAGCCTTGATGTCTGGGTTTCAACCTTGTCAAAAACGGGCGACTGGGAGCCCGCCCGGAACATGAGCACCTCTATCCACAACAGCTCCAAAAATGCCGCTGCAACCATTGCCATGGACGGCAAAAGTATATTTGCCCTCAATGTGGAGGTGGCACCGGGGAAATACGATGCCGGCCTGACCAAGGTAAGCCTGAAAAACAACAAATGGGTCAATAAGCGCCCCCTGAAGATTGCCGATTTTGAAGCGCTCAGCTACTACAATCAAAACGATCGCAAGCCGAAAAAAGAAACCGAATTTTCCATGAGCTCCGACGAGCAGTTCCTGGTCATGGGGCTGGTCAGGAAAGAAACTTACGGTGATAAAGACCTCTATGTTTCTTTCCGTACGGGTGAAAACGCGTACTCAAAGCCGGTGAACCTGGGCCCGGTGATCAATACGGCCGGAAACGAAGGGTCGCCTTTCTTGGCCGCCGATAACAAAACCCTTTACTTCAACTCCAATGGCCACCCCGGTTACGGCGATATGGATATTTTTATGACCACACGTCTCGACGACACCTGGACCAACTGGAGCGAGCCGGTCAACCTCGGTCCCCATATCAACAGCCCGCAGTTCGACGGCTATATTTCCATTCCGGCTTCCGGAGAATACGCTTATTTCAGCTCGGCCAAAAACTCTATGGGGCTTGATGACCTGTTCAAGGTCAGGCTGTTCCCGGGTATCAAACCGGAAGCGGTGATGATGCTCGACTTCAAATTCGTGGATAAGACTACGAAAAAAGAGCTCCGGCCTGAAATCTCCCTGCAGCGGTCGGGTAACCGGATGGATTTTATTTCCGATGACGAAACGGGCTTTTTCAAAACTGTGCTGCAGGCCGGGTTTACCTATGAGCTCACGGCCAGCCTGGAGGGATACCCGCCGTTCCGCAAGAGCATAGATCTGCGCCGGACTACCGAATATACCGAGCTGCAGGAAGTATATGAGCTGGAAGCCCCCGCCACTGCCGCTGCCGCCCCTCTGCAAAACACGGAAACGGTGACAACCCCGCCGGCCCGGAAAGAATCCTCACCTGCTGCTGCCGTTCGGGAAACCCCGGTAAAAAAAGCAGGCACGGAAGCCGGTAAAGAGCCGGAAAGCGTGGCTGACCTGGTGCTGGAAGCCGGCAGGAAGCTGGTGCTGAAGGAAGTATATTTTGACCAGAGCAAAGCGGAAATCCGGGAGGAATCGTACGCCGAGCTCGACAGGATCCGGAAGATCATGGTTGAAAATCCATCTATGGAAATCCTGCTGGAAGGGCATACCGATAACCAGGGCGATGCAGCCTTAAACTTTAAGCTGGCAGAAGAAAGAATCACCAACGTGAAAAACTACCTGACCGCCGACGGTAAAATCTCGCCCGACAGGATAGCCGTGAAATCATGGGGACAATACCGGCCTTTGCAAAAGAACACCACCGAAGAGGCCCGAAGGAAAAACCGGAGGGTTGAATTTACTATCACTAAAATGTAATAATTTTGCTAAAATTTAAATCTTATGATTCCAAAATTGCTTTTGGTTTTGCCTTGCTACAACGAAGAAGCTATTCTGCACATCACCAACACAAAGCTGAATGATTTCTGTGATTCGCTGATCAGCCGGGGGCTGATCAGTAACGAAAGCAGGATCTGTTACGTGAACGACGGCAGCCGGGATGCCACCTGGGACATCATCGAGGCGTTGGCTGCCACAAACCCGCGGGTACTGGGAGTGAAGCTTTCGCGTAACTTCGGCCACCAGAATGCGCTCCTGGCCGGGTTGTTTGAATACAAAGGACTTTTCGACTGCTATATATCTATTGACGCCGACCTGCAGGATGACCTTAACGCCATCATCCCCATGCTGGAAAAATACCGCGAAGGCGCCTCGGTCGTATACGGTGTGCGCGACGACCGCAGCAGCGACACCTTTTTTAAGAAATTTACGGCCGAAACATTTTACAAGATGATGCTGTGGCTGAAAGTACCCGTAATTTTTAACCACGCCGACTTCCGGCTGATTGATAACCGGGTGCTCACCGAGCTGGAAAACTACCGGGAAGTAAACATGTTCATCCGGGGCATCATTCCCACTATCGGCCTGAAGAGCGAGAAAGTGTTCTACAAGCGCCTGGAAAGAGAAGCGGGGGAAACCAAATACCCGTTGAAAAAAATGCTTACGTTTGCCTGGAACGGCGTGACCTCTTTCTCCGTTATGCCCATGCGTTTTGTGCTGTGGTTCGGGGCCTTCAGCTTCGTGCTTTCTGCCATCCTGGCCATTTACGTGCTGTATACCAAATTTGCCGGGGTAACCACGGCCGGCTGGACTTCCACGCTGCTGATGATGGCCTTTTTTAACGGCAGCAACATGCTGGCCATCGGGCTGATCGGCGAGTATATCGGGAAAATATACGAAGAAGTGAAGGCTCGCCCGCGCTATATTGTGGAAAAGAGCTCACCGGTAAGGGACTAGCCGGCAGCAGGGGACTTACACAGAAATTAGAAATTAGAAAGCAAACAGCGGTCTGCCGCGAGGCTGGCAGTGGAAAACAGATACCAATGAAATAGCTGTTAGAAGTTAGACATACTATAAGACGCGCCTTAGGTCGCCGAAGCTAACAGCTAATTTCTAACCGCTATAAATTTATATAAATGAAGAAATACTTTCTCCTCTTCCTCCTTGCCGGTATCGCGCTGGGTCTCCGTCTCTACCGGCTGGATGCACGGGGACTGATCACCGACGAGAAATTTACCCTGCTGAATGCCAACGGCTTCTGGGTAGACGGAGCCAACCAGTCGGCTTTTAAGAAAGACTATTTTACGGCAGCTGACTTCTGGGAGGAGAAAGGCGTACGCGACTACCTGGATGCCAGTGCGCATGCCGATTTCGGAACCCACATGGTACACAATACCGTGCTGCATTACTGGATGAAAGCCTTCGGGAACTCCGATTATTCCGTGCGGCTGCCCGGCACGCTCTTCAATGTGCTTACAGTTATCCTCCTCTTCCTGCTGGTTCTCAAATACTTCGGAAGCTATCGGATGGCCTTCCTGGCGGGCCTTTTCCTGGCCGTTGACCCGCTGAATGTAGCCCAGAGCCATATTGCGCGCAGCTACCCGCTCTCCTTTTTCCTGATCACCCTCAGTACGGAATACTTTATCCGGATCGTACGCCGGGAGGCATCCGTCAAAAACTTTGTCATATATACTTTGCTGGTGGCACTGGCCCTGCTGAACCACTACATAAACTTCTTTATCCCCCTGGCGCACGGGTTGATCTTCCTGGTTCTCCGCAATAAAAAGCAGCTCTGGCCGGGGTTTATTGCTGCTGCGGCATTCAATGCCCTGCTGCTTTTTTACTGGTTCAACTGGGGCGGCGGCTATACCGCCATGGGGTTCCTGAAAGATAAAAATGAGCTGCACAGGAAGATCGCCGAGAACCAGAACGATGACCTGAGCATGACCATCCAGAAATCTACGCCCGACCTCATCGTTAAAAAAGCCATCGGCCTGTATTACGATATCGGCGTGCTGGGGCACGGTCTTTTTGACCGGGTCAAAGGAGTGAAGGTTTTTTTGAGCTCCTTCCTGTTCTTTGCAGCGGTAATGCTGGCCGTACAATACAAAAAGCGGGTGTGGGTCAGGTACGGGTCGGTCGTGCTGGCCTTGCTGATCCTGGCCCTGCAGGCAACGTACATAACGGGTATCCTGGTATCGGCCGGTATTTTTGTGATTCTTTACTTTGCCTGGAAAGCCCTGCGCGAAAGCTATGTTTTTGAATCGGAAAAGGGACAGTTTGTATGGCTGATGACCGGTTTCCTGATGCTTATCCTGCCGGTGCTTTTCGTGGTTAACGATGCTTACAGCAACGGCAACACCACCAGCCTTACCCACCGCTACATTGGCAATGCCTCACCGTTTGTAGTCATTCTTATAGCCGTAGGAATGGTCAGGGCGGCAGATTTCCGTTTCGGATTCCTGCTGTGGATGGCTTTTATCACGGTAGTGCAGGCCGGAAGCATACGGAAAGGACTAAACGATTACTTTGCCGACCGTTCGGTGTACAACGCCTGGTTTGTGCCGGCACGGGTGAGCAATCCCTACCGGCAGGTAGCAGAGCGGCTTCAGGAACAGGCGATGCCCGGAGATACGGTGCTTATTCCCGGAGCATATAAAGATAAATACCAGGAACGTTTTAACCCGGATATGGAAATATCCTATAAAGATGCACAATTCCTGAACCTCTACCTCAGCAAAGACTTCACCGTACCGCAACGGGTAGACCCGCAGGAGCGTGAAAAACTGTACCTGAAGAGGGAGAGTGGAGAAAAAGTGCTTATTTTTGACTTTAAAGGCGAGGAATACCGATACTAATCAATGAAAATAAAGATTATCATGCCGGTTTACAACGATTGGGAGGCTCTGAAGCTCCTGGTCAGCAGAACCGATGAGCTGTATAAAAACAAAGGCTACCAGATTTCTTACCTGGCTGTAGACGACTGCTCCAGCATTCCGTATAATGCCGAAGATTTTAAGGAGTTTGACCTCCAGGTCATTCACCTGATCAGCAACCAGGGGCATCAGCGGGCCATCGCCATCGGGCTTTCGTATTTTGCAGATAACCGGAGCGCCGACATCGTGATTGTCATGGATTCTGACGGGGAAGATCAGCCCGAGCATATCGAAGACCTGCTGGCCAAAGCGGCCGGAGAACCCGATAAGATCATATTTGCCCAAAGAAAAAAACGGACCGAATCTTTCGTGTTCAGGTTTTTTTACCGCATCTATAAGCTGGTATTCAAGCTGATGACCGGTAACGTGATCACCTTCGGTAACTACAGCCTAATTCCTGCCCACAAGGTGAAGAAGCTGGCCAATGTTTCGGAGCTCTGGAACAACTACCCCGGGGCCATCATCCGCTCCCGGCTGCCGTTTGACTCGGTGCCGCTCGACAGGGGCGTACGGCTGGCCGGGAAATCAAAGATGAACTTCAGCTCACTGGTGCTGCACGGCATGAGTGCGGTTTCGGTATTCCTGGATATCACCGCGGTGCGTATCGTGATGTTTGCCGCCGTCATGATCGTTTCGTCGGTGGTGGGGGTTTTTGTTGTGCTCTACTTTAAATATGGGCTGGGCCAGGCTACACCGGGTTGGGCCACCAGCGTTATTTCGGGGCTGTTTATCGTATTTATACAAGGGTTTTTTATCGCCTTGTTTATTCTTTTTATGGTGCTGAGCTCCAGGCGCTACACCAGCTTTATCCCGTATTTCGGCTATAAAAAATTTATTGAATCTGTAGAGTGACCTTTTCCGAATACCTCCTGGCCAAAAAAATTGATGCCGCCCGTTTTCAGTCGGCAGAGCCTGCCCTTTACCGGGAATGGGAAGAAGAATTCGGGCTGATGCATCCCGAAAGTTTTACTGTGCGTAAAAAATATAAAATTAACCCGGTCAGGAGGAAATACCTTTTAAGCGAGAAGTGAAAAGTGAAAAACTAAAAATCAGGATACCTTTTCTTTTCACTTTTAGCTTTTAAATTTTAAGTTTTTTGCCTAACATTGTGGTCAAAATATATCTGATTATTTATGAATTTTCCTGAAGGAATCAAGTACACCGAAGAACACGAATGGATCAGCCTTGAAGGAGACGTGGCGACCATCGGCATTACTGACTTTGCACAAAGCGAATTGGGAGATATTGTCTTCGTAGAAGTGGAGACAGTGGGCGAATCTCTGGGTAAAAATGAGATCTTCGGTACGGTAGAAGCCGTGAAAACCGTTTCTGATCTTTACCTGCCCGTGAGCGGTGAAGTGCTGGAAGTAAATGCAAGACTGGCCGATGAGCCCGAGCTGATCAACAACGACCCGTTTGGAGAAGGGTGGATCATTAAGCTTAAGGTAGATAATGCGGCCGATGTTGACGCGCTGATGGATGCAGACGCATACAAAGAATCGGTGGGGCATTGATTATGAATTCGAAAGATTAAAATAACAGGTAGCCCATAAGTGGGCTATTTTTTTGTACAGGAATGAAGCTGGTAATTCAAAACGTTAAAGTTGCAGATAAAAATTCCTCCTTCAACGGGAAAACCGTTAGCCTTCAGACAGAAGGAGGAAAGATCACCCGGATATCCGGGACCCCGCTGACCGGCACAGACTCCGAAGTTTTTGATGCTGCGGGAATGCACGTTTCTCCCGGTTGGGCAGATGGCGGCGCTCACCTGAAAGACCCGGGATACGAATGGCTGGATGACCTGGCTTCGCTCAGCGATGCCGCAGCCCATGGCGGCTTTACCAAAGTGCTGGGGTTTCCGAATACGCAACCCGTGGTGCAGAGCAAAGAGGCCATAAGCTATTTCACCCGTTTCAATACCGGCAGTGCGGTTCAGCTGCTGAATCTGGCGGCCGTAACCCGCAATTGCAAAGGCGAAGACTTCACCGATATGATTGATCTGAAAACAGGCGGTGCAGCCGGTTTTTCAGACGGCCGTGAGGCCATTCAGAACTCCGATATATTTCTTAAAACGCTGCAATACCTCGAACCCCTGGATACCGTGCTGGTGGTTAAGTCGGAAGACCGCTACCTGAGCATGTACGGGCAGATGCACGAAGGGGTCACCAGCACCCTGCTGGGCCTGAAGGGGATCCCCTCGGCGGGTGAAGAGCTGATGATCATGCGGAACCTGAAGCTCCTGGAGTACAGCGGGGTAAAATCAGAAAGGCCCGTTCTTCATTTTTCCACCATCTCCACCCGCGGAGCCGTAGAGCTGATCAGGGAGGCAAAGCAAAAAGGCCTTCCCGTTTCCTGCGATATTGCAGCGCATCACCTGGTGTTTACGGAAGAAGACCTCATGGGTTTTGATACCAACCTCAAAGTGTATCCGCCCTTCCGTTCGGCCGATGACATCGAAGCCCTGAAAGAGGGGCTGAAAGACGGCACCATTGATATGATCGTATCTGACCATAACTCCTGGGATGAAGAGCACAAAACCCTTGAATTTGATGCGGCAGAGTTTGGCGCAACAGGCCTGCAGACCGTGTTCCCGGTAGTGCTGGAATACGGCGGGGTAGAAGCCGTGCTGGAGAAGCTGGTGTACAATCCCCGGAAGATCTTCCGCCTGCCTGTTACCCGTATTGAAGAAGGCCACGCCGCAGACCTGACCGTTTTTTCGACTGAAGAACGGTATCTTTTCTCGGAAAGCCTGATCCGGTCAAAAGGGAAAAACTCGCCGTTCCTGGGGCGTGAGCTGAAGGGAAGGGCCAAAGCGATTTTAAATAACGGATTTTTTAAAGTGAATCACTCATGAACCGGCTCGTAAAAAATGCGTTGATCTTCGGAACCATAGCAGGTGTAACCTGTTTCCTGTTCTTCCTGGTGCTGTACGGGATGAGCGATAACCCCCTTTCCCTGCGCAGGCCTGATCTTGGCATCAATATTATATTTATCGGCTCGGCCATCTGGTACTACAAGCGGTCGAATAACGGGTATCTCCACTTCTACGAAGGGTTTTCTATAGGCTTCCTGACGAATATCCTGGCTGCTTTAATCACCGGAGTGCTTATTTTCCTATTTTTGCAATTCATAGACGGGCAACCTCTTGAAAGGTGGATGACGGAAAGCCGGCAAATGCTTATCGCTGACCGTGCAAGGAGCAAAGACCTGATGAGCGAAGAAACCTTTCAGACCTTGCTGGATTCTTTCGGGAAGAAACGCCCGTCAGTGGTTATCGGAGATGAGCTCCTGTACAAACAACTGGCCGTTGTTGCGGTTACTCTCTTCAGTATGGCTATGCGTAAAATCAAACCTTTATAAATATGGAAAAAGTATCTACAGCAAGAATTGCCCTGAAATGGGGATTAATTTATGGTTTGTTAAGTGTAGTGGTAACTACCATTATCTATACATTTAATCTTCTTTCCCAGCAATGGATAAGCTCAGTGGTCTCGATACTGCTTTCGTTCGGCGTGCTGTTCCTGGCTTTCAGGGAATTCAGGGAACTGAACGGCGGCTTTATGAGCTTCGGCCAGGGCCTCGGCCTGGGCATGCTGTTATTCGTTACCGGGGGGGTGCTGGCTGCCGGTTTTGATATCGTCTATAAAAAAGTCATTGATCCCGGTATAATTGATAAAATCCTGGAAATGACCGAAATGCAATATGAAAAATCAGGACTGTCACCGGATGCCATTGAAAAGGCTATGGAATCGGCCAAACCTTTTATAGCCGGTCCGCTGGCCCCTGTGGTGGTCATATTTTCATTTGCCCTTACCGGCTTTATCTGTTCGCTGATCATGGCGGCTATCATGAAAAAGAACCCGCCCGTGTTTGAATAAATATGTGGAGTATCTTTAGGAAAGAAGTTGCTGTATTTTTTAATTCGCTGATCGCCTACATCGTTATAGGGGTATTCCTGCTGCTGAACGGGCTGCTGTTCTGGTTGTACCCCGAAACGAGCATACTGGACTACGGTTATGCGGAAATGGATGGCTTTTTTCAATGGTGTCCCTATATCCTCCTGTTCTTCGTGCCCGCCATTACCATGCGGATGTTCTCGGAAGAGCTGCGGTCGGGTACCATTGAATTCCTGTTGACAAGACCGGTCTCCCTGCCGGCGGTTATCGGTGGCAAATACCTCTCCTGCATCTTTATTATCGTGCTGGCGTTGCTGCCTACGCTGATTTACTATATCAGCTTATATCAGCTGGGAAACCCCGTAGGGAATATTGATTCGGCGTCTGTGGCCGGTTCGTACTTCGGGCTGGTGCTGCTGGCCTCGGTTTATGCGGCAGTAGGGCTGTTTATGTCTTCCGTGACCCGTAATCAGGTGGTGGCCTTTCTCCTGACGGCCGTGGTTTGCTATATCCTCATGGCAGGACTGGAGCAGGTTTCGGGCCTGTTTTCAGGAGGTGTACAGTTTATCTTATCCTATCTCGGGCTCAGCTTTCACTACAGTTCCCTGGGAAAGGGTGTTATTGACAGCCGTGACGTGATCTTTTTTGTGAGCGTTGCCTTTGTTTTCCTGGTTCTGACCTTATCATCATTAAACAACATCAGAAAATGATCTCGTTAAAAATTTTTCATATCAACTCATTCAGCTCCGAAGACTTCAAAGGCAACCCGGCAGGGGTAGTGCCGCTTGATTTCTGGATCTCGGATGCATTGATGCAGAAAATAGCTAACCAGAACGGGTTGTCGGAAACAGCTTTTTTTGTTAAAACTATCCGCGGCTTCTCTATTCGCTGGTTTACGCCCGATGTGGAAGTGCCACTCTGCGGACACGCCACTTTGGCTGCCGGTTATGTGCTCATTGAGTATATGGGGCACCCGGAAGACCGCATCCTGTTCGAATCGCGTAGCGGCGACCTGGAATTTGTAAAAAAAGACGACATCTATTACCTCGACTTCCCGGCGTTTGAGCCCGAAGAAAAAGATTTTGACTTCCCTTTTCAAAAAGTGCTGGGTATCAGTCCGGTGCAGGTGCTGCAGGCCAATGAAGATGTGATGGCGGTATTTGAATCGGAAGAAGATATTCTCCGGATCCGGCCCGATTTCAACGCCCTGGCCCGCCTGAAAGCCCGCGGACTGATCGTTACGGCGCCCGGCAGAACCGTTGATTTTGTTTCCCGCTTCTTTGCGCCCGGCCTGGGCATTAACGAAGACCCCGTAACGGGTTCATCCTTCACCAAGTTGTTCCCTTACTGGGCCAAAAAATTGAATAAAACTGTTTTTGAAGCCCGGCAAATATCCGACAGGGGCGGAAAAGTAGTAGGTGAATACAAAGGCGACCGGGTACTGATAGGGGGCGATGCCGCTGCCTACCTCAGGGGTGAAATATATGTCAAAAATCAATAGGGACGTAACTGCTTCGAATACAATATTTAAGCATTTACTTGACAACCCCTGTTCTGATTTCGTACTTTTGCGCTTATTTTCAACAAATGGGCTGCCTGACGGGTGATTACCAGGCGGCTTAATTAATGGTTCCTAATGAAATTATCATCGTTTAAATTCGATCTTCCAAACAGTCTTATCGCACAACATCCATACCAGGACCGGGACGGCGCCCGGATGATGGTGCTGCACCGCAAGACCGGAAAAATAGAGCATAAGAAATTTACAGATATTATTGACTACTTCAGCGACGGCGACGTGATGGTGGCAAACGATACCAAAGTGTTTCCCGCCCGTTTATACGGTTCCAAAGAAAAAACCGGTGCCAAGATTGAAGTTTTCCTCCTCCGTGAGCTTAACCGTGAAATGCGCCTTTGGGACGTGCTCGTAGATCCGGCCCGGAAGATCCGGGTGGGCAACAAGCTCTATTTCGGAGACAGCGACCTGGTGGCGGAAGTCATAGACAATACCACCTCAAGAGGGAGGACCATCCGTTTCCTTTTTGACGGTAACCACGAGGAAATGATGGCCACCATCTACCAGCTGGGTGAAACGCCGATTCCCAAAGACATTCTTCAGCGCGAAGTGGCCGACCACGACGAAGAGCGGTTCCAGACCATCTTTGCTACCCATGAAGGGGCCGTGGCCGCTCCTATAGCCGGCATGCACTTTACCAAAAACATTGTGCGCAGAATGGAGATTAACGGGGTCGACTTCGTGCCGCTTACCCTGCATATCGGTATCGGAACGTTCCGCCAGGTAGAAGTAGAAGACCTTACCAAGCACAAAACCGACTCGGAAAACTTTGCCATACCCGAAAAAACCTGTGAAGTGGTTAACCGGGCCCTTGATGAAAATAAGCGGGTTTGTGCCATCGGAAGCACTTCCCTGCGGGCCATGGAGTCTTCTGTTTCGGCCAATAACCGCCTGAAGCCCCTGGAGAATGCCTGGACAGATAAGTTTATCTTCCCGCCCTTCGACTTTAAAATTGCGAATGCGTTGCTGACCAACTTCCATTTGCCGGAATCGATCCTGCTGATGACTACCTGCGCTTTTGGCGGTTATGAAACAGTCATCGAAGCTTACCAGGTAGCCATCAAGGAGAAATACAAATTCTTCACGTATGGCGATGCGATGTTGATCATATAATAAGTACCGGGTGCTTCGAAAAATCGCCATCATAGTAGCCAGCGGCACAGGCAGCCGCATGGGCGGGGAGGTTCCCAAACAATTTCTTCTGCTCAAAGGGAAACCTGTGCTGGTTCATACCCTGGAGAAATTCCTGAGTATCGGCGGGTGCGAGGTTTTCCTGGCTTTGTCAGAAGCCGGTCTGGCCGCCTGGGAACCCATAGCACGGGAATACCTGCCTGACGCCCCTCTTACGCTCGTAAAAGGCGGGGAAACCCGTTTTCACTCGGTTAAAAATGCCCTGGCCGCTATTGAAGAAGAAGGGGATGCCCTGGTGGCTATCCACGACGGTGTCAGGCCTTTTGTTACCCTGAATATCCTGCTGAACTCGTTTGTGGCGGCAGAAAGCTTCGGGGCGGTAGTGGCCTGCGTAGATAGTAAAGACTCGGTGCGCATAACCGGTGACGAAGGAAACCACGCCCTCAACCGGAACCGGGTCAAGCTGATCCAGACTCCCCAGACTTTTCGCCTGTCGGTGCTGAGAGAGGCCTTTAAAGTGGCCTACGATGAGCGCTTCACAGACGATGCCTCGGTAGTGGAAAATAGCGGCAACCCCATCCACCTTATCGAAGGGAGCTACTCCAACATAAAGCTTACTACACCCGAAGACCTGGCCCTCGGCGAGCTGATCCTGGAAAACAGCGAAAGTTAAGGCACACCTGGCAGACCGGGTACTCCATTGAAAAGCAAGTCAACGGGTAAGCCATGCGGCTCACCCGTCACCCGTAATTAAACACTCACCACCCCGATCTCTTTCTCCTTCTCTCCGAATTTCTTCCCGTAATTCTCTCTGAACAGTTCCGCCAGCTTCCGGCTCTCTGTTTCGTACAGCGCCTTATCTGTCCAGGTATTGGCCGGGTTTAAGAGGTGGGAGGGTACACCAGGACAGCTCAGGGGCATTTCAAGGCCAAAAACGGGATGCGGCTGGGTGATCGTATCCTTCAGGCTGCCGTTTAAGACCGCCCGGATCATAGCCCGGGTATAGCTCAGCCGTATCCTTTCGCCCGTACCGTATCCACCCCCTGTCCAGCCCGTGTTGACCATCCATACACTCACCTCATCCCGGTCAATTCTCTCTCTCAGCATTTCGGCGTAAACGTGTGGGGCCAGTGGCAGGAAAGGGGCACCAAAGCAGGTGCTGAAGGTGGGCCGGGGCTCTTTAACACCTTCTTCGGTGCCGGCAATCCGTGCGGTATACCCGCTCAGGAAATAATACATGGCCTGCCGGGGAGATAGCCGGCTAAGTGGCGGAAGCACTCCGAATGCATCACAGGTCAGGAAAAATATGTGCCGCGGACTGCCCGCTACCGACGGGATCACCGCGTTATCGATATACGCCAGGGGGTAGCTTACACGGGTGTTTTCGGTAACTGACCGGTCGGCATAATTAATGCGGTTGCTGCCTTCAAAGAAAGTCACATTCTCTACCAGGGCATGATCTCTGACCGCCCGGAAAATCTGGGGCTCCTTTTCCGGCGACAGGTCGATCACCTTGGCATAGCACCCGCCTTCTATATTGAAAATCCCTTTATCCGTCCAGGCATGCTCGTCATCGCCTATAAGCCTCCGTTCGGCATCGGCGCTGAGCGTGGTCTTGCCCGTTCCGCTCAGGCCGAAAAACAGGGCCACGTCGCCGTCTGCCCCCTGGTTGGCGCTGCAGTGCATGGTCAGCACGTTTCTCTCCTTCGGCAGCAGGTAGTTCATTACCGTAAACATTCCCTTTTTAATCTCGCCGGTATAACCGGTACCGCCGATCAGTATGGTCTTATGCGCCAGTGAAATAACCGCAAAATTTTGCTGCCGGGTACCGTGCACGGCCGGATCAGCCCTGAAGCCGGGCGCCTGTATAATCTTCCACTCCGGGATGAAAAGCTCGCCGGGTGTTCGGCAGATAAACATGTTGCAGACAAACAGATTGCTGTCGGGCCATTCATTGAGGCAGGTAACGGCAATGCGGTAATCCGGGTCGGCTCCTGCATATACCTCCTGCTCCCAAACCTCTTCCTTTTGATCGAGGTAGCGGAGAATATCTTCCCGGAGCTTCAGAAAATAAGCTTCCTCTATCGGGATATTGAACTCGTTCCAGTCAATATCGGCGGCAGAAGCGTTCTCACGTACAAAAAACTTGTCTTTGGGGCTCCTTCCGGTGAATTGCCCGGTACGGATGACCAATGTGCCGTTTTCGCCGAGTGTGGCAACGCCCAGGCGCAGGCAATGCTGTTTGAGCTCTTCGGGGGAGAGGTTTTTGTGAATGTTCATTGTGGCTGAGATTAAATTAGGATTTAAGGCCTTTAATTGCCAATTTTGGCGGATCAAAAGGCCCTTTATCCCGGTTGATTTTATTGATGAAATATTTGTTTTGTGCAAATTTATAGAAAAATATATACGAATCTTGTTATGACAATTATTAAAATAAATTATTAATTATTTTATATATTCATATTTCAATAAATTGATATTCAGGTAAATGGGTTTTGAAGTATAGAATTGTTTATTTTGTATTGCAATTTTTTCTTAGATAATTCTAAAATTTGGTTTATGAGAAAAATTATAAAATTTCTTTTGGTAGTGCTGGCTGTGCTTCTGGTCGTGGTGCTGCTAATGGTACAGCGGATAGAAAGAACACCGTATAAGGAAACGGCCCATTATAAAGCATGGAAGAGCCAGGTGCTTGACCTGCCTGTGCAAACCGGTACCTGCCGGGTAGGGTGGGCTCTGCAGAACATCACTCCCGCTAAGCCCGTTCCCCTGGCCGGCTACGGTAAGCGGCGGGGCCGTCACTATGAATCGGTGCATGATTCGGTTTATGTGCGGTCAGTAGCTTTGGAAATGGGTGCCGGGCAGGTGTTTTTTGTATCGGCAGACCTGCTGTTTATTCCGCCTAAAGTAGTTGAAGCGCTGAAAAAGAAGCTGAAAAACCAGGGCATCCGCCTGAAAGACATTCATTTCTCCGCCACCCACAGCCACAGCAGCATCGGCGGCTGGGAGAGCACCCTTACCGGTGAATTGTTTGGCGGGAAATACGACCCTGAAGTAGTGGAGCTCCTGGCTCAGCGGTTCCTGAAAGCCATACTGGCTTCGGCACGTGATCTCAGCGAAGGAAGCGTAAGCTATTCGGAAGTGGTGGACGATGACGACGTACGGTACCGGATCAACCTGCCCGGCGGAGTGCGCGACAAGGAGATCAGGGCCCTGACCTTTACGAAAAAAACCGGTGATAAAGCCTACCTGATCACCTATGCGGCCCACAGCACAACCCTCAGCGACGGTAACCTGCAGTTGTCGAGAGACTACTCCGGCGTGCTGGTAGACTCGCTCCGGCCGGCCTTTGCCGTTTATATGGCCGGGGCCGTGGCCGGTATGGGGCCGGTAGAACGGGGAGTAACCGAATTTGATGAGGCCAGGAACGAGGGACTGAGTGTATTGTACTATTTTAACCAGCGGAAAGAAATTCCCCTGGGCGACACCCTCGTGTCGGCACTTATCCGGGTGCCTTTGCCCGAACCAACCGCCCGCCTGACCCGCCACCTGGCCTTGCGCCCCTGGGTGTTTAAACGCTTCTTCGGAGATTATGAAGCCTTTATTAAAGTAACCCGTGTGGGCAATACGCTGCTGCTGGGCATGCCGGCTGATTTCTCGGGCGAAATTATGGTGGAGCTTGATGCATACGCCCGTAAAAAAGGCCTTAACCTGGTAGTTACCAGCTTTAACGGGGGATATATTGGCTATATTACGGCCGATAAGCTGTATGACTCCGGGCATTATGAAACCGTAACGATGTCGTGGTACGGCTACCAGAACGGCGGCTATTTCAAAGAAATTTCAGAAGATATCATTGACCAGGTAGCCCTTAAAAACCGTTAATCCCTGTGTTCTTTGTGCCTTTTCCTGGTGTACTTTGTGAAAAAGCAGATTTTTACAAAGCACACCAAGTCGGTTTCACTAAGCACACAAAGTTTGGAAACGAATAGTAAAATTCTTCTTATTTTTCCGACCTTTGCGTCACATTTAGAGGAATTATGAGAATTGAAATTATTTCCGGTAGCCCCCGCCAGGGCAGCATAACTTTCCGTATAGCCCGGCACCTGCACCATGTATTTCAGGGTAAAGACGGAGTAGAAGCGGGCCTGATAGATGTTCGTGATTACGCCCTTCCCTTCGTGCAGGAAGTGTGGACTACCCCGGCTAAAGTTCCGGCTGAATTTAAAGACCTGGGCGACCGGATCTTCTCGGCCGATGCCTTCATCCTGGTTTCACCGGAATATAACGGCGGATATTCTCCCGCCCTGAAAAACCTGCTGGATCATTTCCCCAAGCAAAGCCGGAAGCCTTTCGGAATCGCCACCGGTACAGACGGTGCGCTGGGAGCCATGCGGTCGGCCCAGCAGCTTGTTCAGCTGGTAGCGGCGTTGTTTGGCGTTCTGAGCCCGCGCCTGCTCATCACACCGCACGCCGATAAGAAATTTGATAAAGAAGGTGTCCTCCTGGATAAAGATTTCCAGCCATCGATCGATATGTTTGTGGATGAATTTTTGTGGCTGGGACAGAAAATTGTGAAATAATCATGCTGAATAAAATATACCGGCTTGTGCTGTCCCTGCTGGTAGTTTCATCCGGAGCTATGTCGCAGGAGCCGGTAGCCGTGCCTCTTCAGGGAAACGCGTGGTTCTGTCACCCTACGGAGGCCGGCCAGCAAAAGTTTGACAAGACCGGTTTGCAGGGCTGGACAGAGGCAGACGGTGACGTATGTGTATTCTTTAGTGTCAATGCAACGGGTACCGTTCAGCTAGGGCTTACCGCCAGGGGCCGGACAGAGGTTTCAGTGATGCTGAACAACGAAACCCGTTCTGTAAAAATAGACCAGCCTGAATTTGCAAAAATTACGGCTGGCACTTTCAGGATAGAAGCACCCGGGTACCAGCGGGTGGTGATCAGGGGCAGAGGCGGAGCAGACATCAGTGACCTGCAGGTAGAAGGAGCTGCCCTGAGCGACGGGATCACCTACGTGAAAGACGATTTTTACTGGGGCAGGAGAGGGCCTTCGGTTCATCTCAACTACCCGATGCCTGAAGACCGCGATATCCGCTGGCTATACAACGAGATAACCGTTCCGGAGCACAACGATGTGCCGGGCAGCTATTATATGGCCAACGGCTTTGCCGAAGGCTATTTTGGCATCCAGGTCAATTCAGCTACGGAAAGGCGGATACTGTTTTCAGTGTGGAGCCCCTTTAAGACTGACGACCCGAAAAGCATACCGGAAGATCAGCGGATCATGCTGCTGAAGAAAGGCGAAGGCGTGCATACAGGCGAATTCGGTAACGAAGGCAGCGGCGGGCAGAGCTACAGGCGCTTCAACTGGATAGCCGGAAGCACCTACAGGTTTCTCACCCGGATAGAGCCGTCTTCTGTAAAGGGAAGCACAGAATACACCGCTTATTTTTATGCTCCTGAAACGGGAAAGTGGGAGCTCATTGCCTCTTTCAGAAGGCCGGCCACCGTAACCTATGCCAAACGGTTTCACTCTTTCCTGGAGAACTTTAACACGGGTACGGGGCACTTGCGGAGAGAAGTGGTCTTTTCCAACCAGTGGGTATGTGATACGCAGGGCGTATGGACAGAGCTGACCCGTGCGCGGTATACCGCCGATGCTACTGCCCGTAAAGGCAACCGGATCGACTATGCCGCCGGGGTAAAGAACGGGAAGTTTTTCCTGGCCAACTGCGGCTTTTTCTCTCCTAAAGTGCCTTTTAATACCGATTTTGAAAGAGCGGCAGGAAAAGCCGCCCCGGTGCCTGACCTGGGGGAGATTGAAAAGCTTTGAAAAGCTTTGAAAAGTTAAAAGATAAAAGTTAAAAACTAAAAGTTAAGGTACATTTGTTCATTATAATATATACTCAATGTTCCTTAACTTTTCACTTTTAGTTTTTCACTTTTCACTTTCATCTCTCCGCTCACCTGCCCGATTCACCGTTCATCCCCGTTTTGAATAAAGCCGGAAACTCCGTACCTTTAGGTTTTGTTTTATTGGAAAATAATTAAAATAACAAATGATCGGATTAGTTTTTATTGGAATTGTCTTTATGGTTATAGGCTCGCTGATTTCCAGCCGCCTGAAAAGCAAATTTGCGCAATATTCGCAGGTAGGGCTTTCCAACGGGCTCAGCGGGGAAGAAATAGCGCGGAAAATGCTGAACGATAACGGAATATATGACGTGAAGATTACCCAGGTAGACGGGCAGCTGACCGACCACTACAATCCCCTCGACAAGACCGTGAACCTGAGCTCGGATGTCTATCACGGGCGCAGTGCGGCATCTGCTGCAGTAGCGGCCCACGAGGTAGGCCACGCCGTGCAGCACGCTAATGCGTACGCCGCCCTGAAAATGCGTTCGGCCATGGTGCCGGCGGTTAATATTGCCTCGCGGGTGATGGGCATGGCCAATATGTTCCTGATGTTCGGAGGTATAGCGCTGATCTCGCAGAATAACCCGGTGGGAAATACCCTCCTGATGGTGCTGATCGTGGCTAACCTGGCGCTGGCTCTCTTTGCCCTGATCACCCTGCCGGTAGAATTTGATGCCAGCAAGCGGGCTTTGAACTGGATGGAAACCCGGAATGTGGTGTCTCAGCGCGAGCACGCCATGGCCAAAGATGCCCTGAAATGGGCCGCCATGACCTACGTGGTAGGAGCCGCCGCCGCCATGGCCAACCTGCTCTATTTTGTGATGATTTTCCTGGGCCGGCGAGACGACTAACTAAGTCAAAAACAAAAAGCAGCCACTCCTGCCTCAAAAGTTGCGGTACACCTCCATGTACCGCAACTTTTAGTTTTTAACTTTTCCGCTCCCCAGATACAATCCCCCCAAAACCAGTGCCGTACCGCCCCACGTATAGCCGCTGAGCGGTTCATTTAAAAGGAGGTTGGCATAGATGAACCCGAAAATAGGGCAGAGGAAAAGAAAATAAGAAGCCTTTACCGTGTTGGTCTTCAGAAGGTAGAGCCACAGCTGCACGGCAGCAATAGAAACGGGCAGCACCAGCCACAGGATAGAAAACCCTACCGTAGCATTCCATTGATTTTGCCCGCTCCGGTGAAAAAGCAGGGTAAGCGGCAACATAAAAATGCCGCCCAGGAAAACCTGCCAGCCGTTAATAGTAATCCTGGAAAGCGTCCATTTTACTTTTGAATAGTAGATGGTTCCTACAGAATACGAC
This sequence comes from Leadbetterella sp. DM7, assembly GCF_040829825.2. Classification (NCBI taxonomy): domain Bacteria; kingdom Pseudomonadati; phylum Bacteroidota; class Cytophagia; order Cytophagales; family Leadbetterellaceae; genus Leadbetterella; species Leadbetterella sp. DM7. Next base: position 66,605 of record NZ_JBFOLH020000011.1, read on the forward strand.
AGCATGCTCAGGAAAATAAGGAGCAGTCCGCGGGGAGTAGCATGACCCTGAAGCAATAGCGGGTAACATGCAACGATAACACCGCCCAGTCCGGTAAATACGGCCACCCATTGCCGGAGCCGGATCTTCTCCCTCAGCCAGAAAGTAGACAGCACGCTGATCAGCAGGGTATTGGTAGAAGTAGCCAGGCTGCCTATACCGGCCGATATCTCACCCAATGCCAGGATGAACAGGCTCAGGTAAAGCGTGGTGTTCAGGAAGCCGAAAATGGCGATCTGTAGCCATTCCTGCCCGTAAGGGAGGCGTTCTTTCCGGATAAGCCGGGCAAAGACAATAAGCAGGGTGCCCGCTGAAAAAAAGCGGATCTGGAACATGAGCAGCGGCTCAATATACGACAGGGCCAGCTTGGCCGCCGGCGATGCCGAGGCCCAAAGGGCGGCAAACAGCACGCCCAGCACAACAAATTTAAGATTCATGAATCAGGCTTCGGGCTGTACGGGTGGTAACGTCCCGGATCCGGGCCGGGTCGGTGGCATATATTTCGGAAAGCTTATCAACAACGAGCTCCAGGTAGGCGGGTTCGTTTCTTTTGCCCCGGTGGGGTACGGGCGCCAGGTAGGGGGCATCTGTTTCCAGGACGATTTTTTCTAAGGGAATTTCAGCAAGAAAGCGGTCGAGTCCGCCGTTTTTAAACGTAGCCACACCACCTATTCCCAGTAGAAAATGCAGGCCCGTTACCCGTTCAGCATCTGCAGGCGTTCCTGAAAAACAATGGAAAATACCCCGCAGGTCATTCCAGCCGAAATCTTCGATCAGGTCGCAGCACCGCTGAATGGCATTGAGGGAATTGTCTTTCGAATTGCGCGAATGGATACAAACAGGAAGATCGTACGCCCGGGCCAGCTCCAGCTGTTTTACAAAAGCGGTTTCCTGTTGCGGCGTAAACGCAAGGTCCCAGTAGAAATCAAGCCCGATCTCGCCGATCATGATGAACTTCCTTTTTTCGAGCTCTTCTTCCACCCGTTTCAGCTCTTCCTCATAACGCTCATTGACATAGACAGGGTGCAGCCCGATCATGGCCAGGCAGCGGCCGGGAAACTCACGCTCCAGGGCATACATGCGCGAAATGGTCTCCGAGTCGCAATTGGGCATCCATATCTGCTCTATGCCTGCCTGGCGTGCACGTTCCAGCATATCGTACTTATCGGCATCAAATTGCTCATCATAGATGTGCGCATGCGTATCAATCATTCCTCCTGCAGCTTTTCGGTACAAAATTACGCAATAAAACGTAGTTTCTGTGTTTTATTAAATCATTCTGTCGCTATATTTATCACTCCAAACTAAATAGAAAACATATGAACAGACGTAATTTCATTCAGACTACCGTAGCGGGCAGCACCATCCCGTTTATTGGGCATTCCATGCCGAATGACAAACCCAAGCTGGATAAAGTGAGACTGGGCTTTATAGGGGTAGGTCTGCGTGGAAGAAACCATCTTAACGTGGCCATCAATTGCGATGACGTAGAGGTGGTAGCCATTTGTGATATTGACCCGGATGCTATTCGCCAGGCGCAGGAAATGATCCGGAAGAAAGGGCGGAAAGAAGCCGTAGCCTATTCTAAAAACGAAACCGATTACCGGAACCTGGTAAAACGCGACGATATTGACGGGGTGGTGATCGCCACTCCGTGGGAATTGCACGTGCCCATGAGTGTAGACTCCATGCGGGCCGGCAAATACACCGCCGTGGAAGTTTCTGCCACGGTTACGCTCCAGGAATCGTGGGACCTGGTCAATACCTTCGAGGAGACCGGCAGCCACTGCATGATCCTGGAAAACGTATGTTACCGCAGAGACGTAATGGCGGTGCTGAATATGGTACGCCAGGGACTCTTCGGAGATATCCAGTACGGGCATTGCGGTTACCAGCACGACCTGCGGAACGTTAAGTTTAACGACGGAAAACAAGCCTATGGCGGTGGCGTTGAATTCGGTGAGAAAGGCTTTTCGGAAGCCCGCTGGAGAACCCAGCACTCGGTAGACCGGAACGGCGACCTTTACCCTACGCACGGGCTGGGGCCGGTAGCGCACTGGATGGATATTAACCGGGGGAACAAATTCAACTACCTGACCTCCATGGCTACCAGCGCCAAAGGGCTGCACAAATATATCGTAGACAACGGCGGACCCGATCACCCCAACGCCAAAGTGAAATTCAAGCTGGGCGATATTGTTACCACCTCTGTTCAGTGTGAAAACGGGCAGAACATCGTGATCATCCACGATACCAACCTGCCGCGCCCTTATTCCCTCTGCTTCAGAGCCCAGGGTACCGAAGGCGTATGGTTAGACGATAACAAGTCGATTTACCTGGAAGGCAAGAGCCCGAAACCGCACCAGTGGGAACCTTTCGAAAAGTATCAGAAAGAATACGATCACCCGCTGTGGAAGAAATTTGAAGAATCGGCTAAGAATGCCGGCCATGGCGGTATCGATTACTTTGTGCTGCGGGCCTTCATTGAATCGGTTAAACGCCGGGTTTCTCCGCCGATAGACGTTTACGATGCGGCAGCATGGTCGGCCATCAGCCCCCTCTCGGAAATGTCGATTGCCCGTGGAAGCTCACCGGTAGAAATTCCTGATTTTACCCGTGGAAAATGGAAAACCAATAAGCGGATCTTTGGTTTAAATAATGAATATTGACCCCGTAGATTTCCGGTTGGCTATGCCGGAAGACCTGGAAGCGATAGTGAGGATATACAACTCCACTATCGCTTCCCGCCTCGTAACAGCAGACCTTGAGCCCGTCTCTGTAGAAAGCCGGAAAGAATGGTTTCAGCGTCATACGCCACATAAAAGACCGCTTTGGGTAGTGGAAGAGTCGGGTAAGGTGGTAGGCTGGCTGGGCTTTCAGCCCTTCCACAGCCGTATTGCCTATGATGCCACAGCCGAAATCAGCCTGTACCTCGACGAATCAGTACGGGGAAGGGGCCTCGGCCGCAAAATACTGGACTTCGCAATGGAAAAAGCCCCTCAGCTGGGCATAGAGACACTCATCGGGCTTATTTTTGAACACAATATCCCCAGCATACGCCTTTTTGAAAAGGCAGGCTACTGCGAATGGGGCTTCCTGCCCGAGGTAGCCAACCTCGATGGGGTGAAGAGAGGGTTGAAGTATTTTGGGAGAAAAACAGGGGGAGTTAAAAGTTAAAAGTTAAAAACGAAAAGTGAAAAGTTATGGAACATTCTTACTTTATTATTCCATAATTTTTAGTTTTTCACTTTTAACTTTTCACTTACTTTATTATTCCATAACTTTTCGTTTTTAACTTTTAACTTTTCACTTACTTCACAACTTCCCCCGCCACATAACTCGAATCAGGTGCAAACCATAGCAGCCGCTGTACCGACCGGATTTCGTAGCCGGTGAGCTTTCCTTCCTGCGCCTCGAGGCGGATCCGGGAGCCGGTAGTGAAAAAGTAATTCTCAGATTGCCGGGTACAGCTCAGTGAGACAGGCACGTGATTCGGGCCAAACACTACGCTCAGCTCTTTCACCGGCAGGTTTTCGCCCGGTTTCAGCCGGTAAAGGGTACGTCCGCCTTCTTTCACCGAATCATAGCTCATCACAAATGAGCTCTTGTTCAGGTCGGCATCCAGGAAGAGCTTCAGCTCTTTGTCCCAGTCAATTTCACTGACCTGCTTTTTCTCGGTCTTCCCGTCGTACGTCCAGGTTTTCTCTACCAGGGGGTTGGCAGCTTTCAGATCAGTAATCAGCTGTTCGAGCCAGCTTTTTGAATCAAAATATTTCTGTATCCTGCCGGCCTCTGAAGAGCCCTGGCAGGCAGAAAAAAGTACGAAGATAAATACAAAACGGAATTTCATGGATCCTTAAAAAAATGAGGAGTACAGAAGCACTCCTCTTTTCTGAATTCTTTTTGAAACAAATAACCTGAATCAGGATACATGTTCCTACATAATCATTAAACCGGTGTAAAGATACGAAGAAAATATATAAAAATGGAAGGTTTTCATAGATATAAATTTCTTAATCCGTATTTTGGCAACCAAAACACCTGTAGCGAATAATGGCATCAAAAAGCAAAAGTATTTCGGAAGACTGGGTAGTGGTAATTACCGGTTTTTTACTGATCGGAGTGGTTCTGGCAGGATTTAAATTCGGGAGCCCTACCTTTAAATGGAACCATTTTTCCGACATCTCCGGTAACATCCTGGCGGCAGATAATCTCGCAAAAATCCTGGTACAGCTGGGTTTGGTGGGAGCTGCCGGAGCCTTGGCAGCCTTTCTGACCGGCAAAAATACAGGCCGTTTTATAGCAGGCTTCCTGGTGCTTTTTGCTTTGTCTGTTCTGGCACAGATCCTGGCCGGCAATGAGGTGGTGCAGGAATACAACCTGGAGACCGTTATTTTCAGCCTGGCCATCGGTTTGCTCATCAACAATGTTTTCGGAGTGCCTGACTGGCTGAGAGAAAGCCTCCAGAGCGAGCTTTTTGTGAAGATCGGCCTCGTGCTGCTGGGTACCTCCATTATCTTTTCCGAAATATTAAGGGCCGGAATGCTGGGCCTGGTGCAGGCCCTTGTGGTGGTGCTCTCGGTATGGTATTTTGCCTTCTGGCTGTGTAAACGTACGGGCGTTGACCGGGAGATGTCGCTGATGATCAGCAGCGCCGTTTCAATTTGCGGTGTTTCTGCCGCCATAGCTACTTCCGGAGCCATCAAGGGTGACTCCAAAAAGCTTTCTTACGTTATTTCCATGGTATTGATTACGGCTGTGCCCATGATGATATTCATGCCGTATATGGCCAGCTGGATGGGGCTTTCACAGGCCGTTACCGGGGCCTGGCTGGGCGGTAGTATCGATACCACCGGCGCCGTGGTGGCATCGGGCTCGCTGGTAGGCGATGAAGCCCTTGAGATCAGCACCATCATTAAGTTTTCGCAGAATGTGCTTTTAGGCCTGGCAGCCTTTGCCATCAGCATTTACTGGTCGGTGACCCAGGCACAGCAAACGGCCGAAAAACCTACTCTGCGCCTGATCTGGGACCGTTTCCCCAAATTTGTGATCGGCTTTGTGGCGGCATCGCTGCTGTTTTCCTTTGTATTGCCGGCAGAGAAGATAGGTGAGGCAAAATCAGTGATCAAAAGCATACAGGGCGTATGGTTTGCCCTGGCCTTTGTAAGCATCGGTCTCGAAACCAATTTCAGGGAGCTGTTCGCCCACTCCAACAAGAAACCGCTGTTTGTTTTCCTGGGGGCACAAACGTTTAACATCATCATCACCCTGGCGATGGCCCTGTTGCTGTTCCGTTAAAAAATAATATGAGCTGAGATTTCCTTATTTCAGCTCATAAATATCTTTCCCGGTTTTTTTGTATTTTTTGGCCAGCGCCGGTATATGCGAAAACACCTTGGGCATAACCTGCTCTTCGTCAATAATCACTTCGGGCATGTCTTTCGTAAAGTTATTGTAGATATTGGAAATGCTCAGGTAGTTATCGGGGTTTTCAAAGTCTTTCCGGGCCAGGTTCCAGCTCAGGTAGCCGGTAGCCATGGCATTGGAACGGTAAACATCGATATTTCTCCCGGTAACAAAAATTCTTTTGTTCCTGTAGTCTATCTCGTGCGGGGTTTCGCGCACCCGGTAATCTTCCAGCAGGTGGATAGAAATCCCGAAAATATTCTTCGCTCCCAGGTAGGATATAAAAATCACGCTGCCGAAAAACAGCATGAAAATAAACTCGGGTACAAAAAGCTTTTTGGAATGCACAAAAAAACCGGCACAGTAAAAAGCCAGCGGAATGATGAAATAAACGAGGTTAGACGGCAGGTATTTTCCTGAAAGAAGGAACGCCAGCAGGGCAAAAATACCCAGGATCAGCAGGGCCTGGTGCGAACGGTTCTGGAAGCTGTTGTACCGCTGGCCGCGCAGCACACGGGCTACTCCCAGCAGCGATAAAATTACCGGCAGGGTATAAACAATCAGGATATCGCGGATATTCAGCAGCGTAAGTTTGACAAAATTATTCAGGTTCAGAAGCCAGACCTGGGTAAAATCAGGCCCCTTATCGTTAAAATAGAAGAAAATGTACATGAAAAACAGGGGCAGCAAAAAGGCCAGGATGACCATAAAGGCCTGGCGGATGTTGATCCCCGTATACAAAAACAGCGTGAGTATAGCCCAGAAGATAAATACAAAAGCGGGGTGATGAAAAAGGGTGGCCAGGCCGAAAAGAATACCCGTTTCAAACACGTCGTCACCTATACCGTCTCTCTTTTCAATCTGGCTCAGCACCGAGTTCACTCCCAGCAGCACAAACGTATTGGCCAGCAGAGCGGGAGAGAGCTTCATGAGGTCAAAAGAAACACTCATCAGCACCACATACAGCAAAGCACCGATGTAGTTCCGCTCGTTGAACAGGTTGCGTTTGCTGATCATAAAGTTAAGCTGGAGCGCCTGCAGGTATAGCACACCGGTAGCAATGATTTCGTAGGTGGTCTGGCTATGCCCAACGGTGGCGTCAATCAATTGGTAAAAGTAAGACGACAGCGGCCCTACCTGGGTGAGCACTTCGTTATACAGGAAAAGTCCCTCGTTCAGCTTACGGCCAATGAGTATCCATTCCAGCTCGGTCGACAGCAGCGGAAGCTGAGGCGTAAAAAACAACATCCGTGTAGCCAGAATGATGATCAGAATGGACAGGATCTGAAAAACGGAATAAATTCGGAAGAATGTTAACAAGGGACGTTCTGCATTTTTATGCAAAAATATGGTTCCTTTCATGCTTATACCAAAAAATAGCCGGATATTTGTAAATTAAAGCACATAACCGTCGTTTTCTGTCCCAGGGGACCTTAACTGCTTGGAAACCAGAAGAGATGGAAGGATGTAAGATATTGTATCATAATGAATATGGAAAGTAAGCGGCAAAGGCAGGTGGGGAAACTGATCCAAAAAGATCTGGGGGATATATTCCAGCGCGAATTCAGAAGTTTATTTGCCGGTAATTTTGTGACCATTACCGATGTAAAGGTGTCTCCCGACCTCAGTGTGGCCAAAGTGTACCTGAGTTTTCTGAAAACACATAACCGGGAGGCCATATTGGACGAAATCCGCGAAAATACCAAAAAAATCAGGGGACTGTTCGGCGCAATGGCCGGTAAGCAGTTGCGCATTATCCCCAATTTCAGTTTCTTTGTTGACGACACGGCCGAATATGCCCAAAAGATTGAGCAGCTGTTTGCCAATATCCATATTCCGCCCGCTGAGGAAGAAGAAGATTGATGAACCTCCCGTTTTTTATAGCGCGAAAGTATTTTCTTTCCAGGAAAAAGAGAAGTTTTATCAACTTCATTTCCATTATCTCCATGTTGGGTGTGGGAACCGGCCTCTCCGCGCTGATCATCATACTTTCGGTATTTAACGGGCTTGAAGATCTCAACCGCCAGATTTTTAAATCGTTTGATCCGGACCTGAAAGTAAGTGCGGAAACGGTCAAGAGCTTCCTGCCCGACAGCTCCCTGCTGAAGGCCATTTCGCACGTGGAAGGGGTAGACTTTTTCACACAGGTTTACCAGGACAAAGCCCTGGCCAAAAATGAAAAGGCGCAGTCTATCGTGGAAGTCAAGGGGGTAGACAGCACGTTTTCCCGGAACGCCGAATTCAGGAAATCGCTGGCGGGCGGCGAGATGAGTGTGCACATCGGTAGCAGGCCGGCGGCATTTATCGGTGCAGCGGTTTATAACAGCCTGCAGCTGAGTGTCAATGACTTCTTTAAGCCGCTGGAAATCCTGTACCCGAAAAATCAGAAGCTGAATGTGCTGAACCCGGAAGAAAACATCAACCGGGCCGTGCTGGAAGTTTCAGGTGTTTTTATCCTGGAGCAACATTACGACAATTTTGTCTACCTTCCTATAGAGGTGATGGAAGAGCTGAACGATTACCCGGGGCGCAGAACGGCCCTGGAAGTTACGCTGAAGCCGGGAGCCGATGTGCGGAAGGCCCGGAACGAAATCCGGAAAATGCTGCCGGAAGGGCTGGTGGTGCGCGATCGCGATGAGCAGAACGCCTCTTTGCTGAAGGCCATCCGGATCGAAAAGCTGTTTATTTTTATCGGGTTGTTTTTTGTGGTGGGTATTGCCGCATTTAATATTTTCTATGCTTTGAGTATGCTGGTGCTGGATAAAAAAGATGATATCTTTACCTTGTCGGCCATGGGGGCAGATAAAGGGCTGATCCGTAAGATATTTTTTACGGAAGGCTTTATCATTTCGGGTGTGGGCATTGTGCTCGGGCTGGTTTCAGGACTGGCGGTCTGCTGGCTGCAGGTGCGTTTCGGCCTGGTGGGCCTGGGAATGGATCATGCCATCACTTCCGCCTACCCCGTACGGGTGATGAGCAGCGATGTGCTGTTTTCGGTAGCGGGCATCCTGGTGATCACCCTGCTGGCCTCATTTATCCCGGCTACCCGCGCCGCCAATTATATGTTAAATGAACAACGCTAAACCGGCCCGGCACTAATCCCCCGGAACCCGGCATTAACTATACACGGAACTATCGATTATATGAAAAAAATACTTTTTTTACTCCTCCTCTGCTCTGTGGCTGCAGCCCAGGTGAGATCTTCGGAAGAGCTTAAATTCGACCTCATCCATACCGAGCTCCATGTAGAGCCGCGGTGGGCTGACCAGACCCTCGAGGGACGGGCCGTGCTCACGCTGAAGCCCTATTTCTACCCGCAGAAAACCCTCCGGCTGAATGCCCGTGAAATGGAGATCCGTTCGGTGGCTTCGGGTAAGCAGCCTCTGAAATACGGGTACGACGGCCGATATCTCACAATAGCCCTGAACCGCGAATATACCGCTGAAGATACCCTGCAGGTAGAGATCAGGTACCTGGCCCGGCCCGAAAAGATCAGGGAAGTGGAAGGCGAGGAAAACAAAAGCGAGAAAGGCCTGTTTTTTATCAATCCGCAGGGAAAGACCAAAGGGCTGCCCACCCAGTTCTGGACACAGGGCGAAACCCAGTGCAACAGCGCATGGTTCCCCACGCTCGACAGCCCGAACCAGAACCACACCCAGGATATTTATATTACGCTGGAGAAAAAGTATACCACTTTATCCAACGGCCTCCTCGTGTCAAGCACCGACAGGGGCAACGGTCTGAAAACCGACCATTGGGCACAGAACCTTCCGCATGCGGTTTACCTGACCATGATGGCAGCGGGCGACTTTGTGAAGGTAACCGACAGGAATTTCACGCGGTTTGAAGTAAGCTATTACATGGAGCCGGAATATGCTCCCTATGCAGAGGGGATATTCGGGCGTACCCCCGAAATGATCACCTGGTTTGAAGAGCTGCTGGGCGTGAAGTACCCGTGGCAGAAATATGCCCAGGTGCCCATCCGGAAATATATCTCGGGAGCCATGGAAAATACAACGGCCACCACGCACTCGGTTTCGGTGTTAAAGAACAATCACCAGCTGGTAGACGGCCACGATGACGCGGTCATTGCCCATGAGCTTTTCCACCACTGGTTCGGCGATTATGTGACCTGCGAGTCGTGGGGGCAGCTCCCGTTGAACGAGGCATTTGCCAATTACTCCGAATTCCTGTGGGCTGGCCACAAGTACGGCAAAGAAGAAGGTGATTTTGTTTACCTGACCGATCTGCAGAATTACCTGGCGGAATCAGAAGAAAAACAGGTGCCGCTGATTCGCTACAACTACCGCAGCAGCGAGGAAATGTTTGACGCCCATTCGTACCAGAAAGGGGGCCGGGTACTGCATACCCTGCGGATGGAAGTAGGCGATAAGGCCTTCTTTGCCTCGTTAAAGCGTTACCTGGAAACGCATGCTTTCCAGACGGCCGAAATAGCTGACCTGCGTATAGCATTTGAAAAAGTAACGGGCCGCGACCTGAAATGGTTTTTTGATCAGTGGTTTGAAGGGGCGGGCCACCCGATGGTTCGCCTGACCCGCTCACTGGAAGGAAAAGTGCTTCAATTGACGGCCGAACAGGTCACTGACTCGCTCGGGAACGGTATTTTCAGAACGGCTTTGCCACTGCGGCTGATCAGCACGGAAGGAACAAAAGATACGGTGCTGCTATTGACCGGGGCTTCTGAAACTTTCCGGATACCGTTTAACGGTGAATTTAAAAATTATATCCCGAACCCTGAGGGGTATTTCCTGGGGGTGATACAGGACGACCGCACGGTTGACGAGCTGATTCATCAATACGAGGTATCTCCTGAGGTATACGCCCGGATGGCCGGCCTTGAGCTGGCCGTGCACCTTACCGGCGGCGAAGAGCCGCTGAAGGATAAGAAAATCCGGGAGCTGTTTTTAAAGGCCATGGACGATAAATTCTGGCGGGTACGCCAGATGGCCGTACAGCGTTTCAACGATTATGACGGAGACGACTTTCTGGAAGTGGAAAAAAGGCTGGAGAAAGCCATTGAGGAAGATCCGGCCACTAACGTACGGGCCGATGCCCTGTTGTCGGTAAGAAACTTCCAGAACCCGATGCACGTGGAAATGGCCCGGAAAGCCATGACCGACACCTCGTATGCGGTACGTGCCGCAGCCCTTGAAATTCTGCTGGCCGGCCGGGTTCCTGAAGCCGACAGCCTGGTAACAGCATACCGCGATGTGCACGACAGCCAGATTTTTGGCGTGATCGCCAATTATTTTGTAGCTACCGAGCGCCCGGGTATAGCCGGGTGGATGGTAGACCGGATGCAGCTGATGGAAGGAATGGACCTGTACCAGTACATGGGCCTGCTGGCCTCGTACCTGGTAATTGCTGATTCTACCGAGCTGACCATGGCCCTGCCGTTTATCCGGGAAACAGCCCTGCATGATCCGTTCTGGTTTGCCCGGATGAGCGCCGTACGGGTGCTTTACGTGGTCAAAGACCTGTCGGAAGAAGCCGCTGCTGTGTTTACGGAGGCTGTGAAAGCAGAGAAAGACGAACGACTGATTAATTATTACCAGCAAATGAATGTGGAGAGATAATCTCAATTTTCTTTCAAAACTTACTTTCAGGCGGATCAGCAATGCCTTGGGGCTGGTATTTTCCTTTTTGTTTTCACGGATCAGCCGCTCGCCGGTGAATCACTATATGCCCGTAGCCCTGGCGGTTGAGCCCACCACCTCGTGTAACCTCCGCTGCCCGGAGTGCCCCAGCGGGCTCCGGTCTTTTACGCGGCCCACCGGTATGCTGCGCAAAGAGATGTTTGAAAAGCTGATGGAGGAGATCGGCGATACCCTGCTTTATCTTACCTTCTATTTCCAGGGCGAGCCCTTCCTGCACAAAGATTTCCTGCAGATGGTGCAGCTGGCTACCCGGAAAGGTATTTATACCTCTACTTCTACCAATGCCCATTACCTGAACTATGAAAATGCGCTGGCAACTGTGCGTTCGGGCCTTGACAGGCTGATTATTTCTATTGACGGCACCACCCAGGAAGTATACCGGCAATACCGGGTAGGCGGCAGGCTGGATAAGGTGCTTGAAGGCACCCGGCATATCCTGCAGGCTAAAAAAGAGCTGGGCTCTTCTACACCTCATGTTATATTCCAGTTCCTGGTAGTGAAGCCCAATGAGCACCAGATGAACGATGTACGGCGCCTGGCCGCTGAGCTGGGGGTAGATGAATTACGCTTCAAAACGGCCCAGATTTATGATTACGAAGACGGCTCTGACCTGATCCCCGAAAATGATCATTATTCGCGCTACCGGCAGGAAGCCGGCGGGAAATGGAGCATCAAGAACCGGCTGATCGATCACTGCTGGAAAATGTGGCATTCGGCGGTGGTAACCTGGGACGGTATCGTGGTGCCCTGCTGTTTTGACAAGGATGCCGAATACCGCATGGGAAATGTATCGGAAAAAAGCTTCCGGGAAGTGTGGTATTCCGACACCTACAAAGATTTCCGGCACAGCCTCATCGGCGGCCGGAAGAATATTGAAATGTGTAAGAATTGTACGGAAGGGACAAAGATCTGGGGGTGATAACCCCTTAATTCGCCATTTCCGAAATAAACTTGATCCGCATCAGCCGGAGCTCTTCTTCGGTAACCTCTTCTTCGTAATCTTCAAATTCTTTCAGCGCAGCCCGGATATCATCCGATGAAGAGGTCATGAAATATTCGTAAATATCCAGCTGTTTCTCCTTGTCAATCACCTGGTTGATGTAGTAATCCAGGTTCAGCTTGGTGCCGGAGAAGCAAATGCTTTCAATTTCGGAAATGATCTCTTCTGCTGACATTTCCTTGGCTTCGGCAATATCTTCCAGGTCGATCTTCCGGTCAATCTGCTGGATGATAAAGATCTTGGTTTTTGACTTGTTTACTGTGGTTTTCACCATCAGGTCGTGCGTGGTCTCGATCTCGTTGTCTTCCACATACTTGTTGATCAGGTCCAGGAAAGGCTTGCCGAACTTCTGCACCTTACCCATGCCCACACCGTTCACCTGGGCCAGCTCATTGGCATTAGAAGGGTAGGTAGTGGCCATTTCTTCCAGGGAAGGATCCTGGAATACCACGTAAGGCGGTACGTTCTTTTCTTTGGCTATTTTCTTCCGGAGCGACTTCAGCAGCTCCAGCAGGGCCTGGTCAGAGGCGCCTGATCCGCCGGCATTGCCCGGTGTCTGCTGCAGCTCGTCTTCCCCGCTTCCTTCGGTTTCGTTGAGGTCATGATCTTCATGGAAAGTCACCGTATACGGGTCTTTCAGGTAGTCTGCTCCTTTTTGCGACACCTTAATCACCCCGTAATTGTCAATGTCTTTTTCCAGGTAGCCGAAAACCATCAGCTGCCGGATGATCGACACCCATTTATCGGAAGCAGACAGGCGGCCGTCGGCGTTAATATCAGCCTTGGGCTTGCGGTTAACCACAATCGCGTCTTCGTCTTCCTCCTCTTCCTCGTCTTCAAACTTGTCTTCCAGGTCAAAATACTTCAGTCCTTTACCGAAATATTCCAGCTTATCGTGCTCGTAGCTCTGAATGGCCGGATTATCTTTGGTATTGCCGGTAAGAATATCGGCAATGTGGTTGGCTGAAAAACGCTGCTCTGTTTTCAGGATGGTGCTGATCACCAGCTCCACCTCTTCCTTGCCCTTGAAGGTTTTGGTGGGCTTCTTACAGTTATCGCAGAAGCCGCAGTCCTTATCCATCTGTTCTCCGAAATAAGAGAGCAGCTGCCTTCTACGGCATACGCCCAGGGAAGAATACGCCACCATTTCCATTAAGAGCGCTTTGGCGTTGTCTCTTTCGGTAACGTTTTTATCCTTATTGAATTTCTCGAGCTTGGTAATATCGTCCAGCGCATAAAACATAAGACAGGTACCGTCCAGTCCGTCTCTCCCGCCACGGCCGGTCTCCTGGTAGTAGCCTTCCAGCGACTTGGGCGCATCGTAATGTACCACAAAGCGTACATCGGGCTTGTCGATACCCATACCGAAGGCAATGGTGGCCACCACGATGTCGCAGTTCTCGTTCAGGAAAGCATCCTGGTTTTTCATGCGCACGTCAGAATCCAGGCCAGCGTGGTAAGGCAGGGCCTTGAAGCCGTTCACATTCAGCAGCTCGGCAATTTCTTCCACCTTCTTACGGCTGAGGCAGTACACAATGCCTGACTTTCCTTTGTTCTGTGAAACAAATTTGATCAGCTGTTTTTTGGCGTTCAGCTTGGGCCGTACTTCATAATACAAGTTGGCCCGGTTAAAAGAGGTCTTGAAGATCACTGAATCATCCATGTTCAGGCTCTTTTTGATATCCAGCTGAACCTTGGGCGTGGCCGTGGCCGTCAGTGCTATAATAGGCAGGTTGTTATCAATATTCTCGATGATGTCCTTGATCTTCCGGTACTCAGGCCTGAAATCGTGTCCCCATTCCGAGATACAGTGGGCCTCGTCTACGGCTACAAAAGAGATTTTGGCCTTTTTCAGGAACTCAAGGTTATCTTCTTTGGTCAGTGATTCGGGGGCAATGTACAACAGCTTGCATACGCTGTTGATCACATCATTTTTCACCCTGTTCATTTCTGATTTATTCAGGGTGCTGTTCAGGAACTGGGCATTAACACCATAGGCGGAAAGCTGATCCACCTGGTTTTTCATCAGCGCAATAAGCGGTGATATAACAATGGCTGTTCCTTCAAGAACGGTTGCCGGAAGCTGGTAACACAGTGATTTCCCTGCCCCGGTAGGCATGATCACAAAGGTGTTTTTTCCGGAGACCACACTCTTAATAATTTTTTCCTGTTCCCCTCTAAAGTTATCGAAGCCGAAAATTTCCTTTAGGTTTTGCTTCAATCTTTGTTCTACTGATGATTCTGAAATCATATACGCTATGACTTTTATTCGATATCTGTTAAAGTATGGCTAATTTACTAAAAATAACACTTCACAAATAAATTCTCCTAAAAATATTATTTGTGAAAAGTTTTCGGATTTCTGAAGCTAATTTTGTACCTCAAAATGAGCCCGGAAAAAGTGGAGACGAAAGTAGAAAAAAATATAATTGATACCGCCAAAAAAGTTTTGCTGGATGAATCAGAGGCTATTAAATCTTTGATAAATACAATTGACAGCGGTTTTGAAGAGGTTGTAAATGTGATCCTGGGATCACGCGGGAAAGTAGTGCTCTCCGGAATCGGTAAAAGCGCCATCATTGCACAGAAAATAACGGCTACCCTGAACTCTACAGGACAGCAGGCGGTTTTCATGCATGCCACAGATGCCGTACACGGTGACCTGGGCATTATTGACGACGAAGATGTGGTGATCATCCTCTCCAAAAGCGGCAATACGCCGGAGCTGAAAGTGCTGGTGCCCCTGATCAGGCGGCTGCCTAACCGGCTGGTTGCCATGGTTTCAGATACAAGCTCTTTCCTGGCTAAAAATTCGGATTATGTGCTGAATGCGCATGTAGACCGCGAGGCCTGTCCCCTGAACCTGGCACCCACTACGTCTACCACGGTATCGCTGGCGCTGGGAGACGCCCTGGCGGTATGCCTGCTGGAAGCCCGGGGCTTCAGTAACCGCGACTTTGCCCGGTTTCATCCCGGCGGGGCGCTCGGGAAAAAGCTTTATCTTAAGGTGTCGGATATTTACCCGCAGAACGAGGTGCCGGTGGTCAGCGAACAGGCATCTATGGAAGACGTGATCCTGGAGATGACGTCGAGAAGACTGGGTACTACGGCCGTAGTAGACAGTGCCGGACGCCTGTCAGGGATCATCACCGACGGCGATCTCCGTAGAAAATTAAAGGAAAAGAAGGATATTTTTACTTTAAAAGCCATAGATTTGATGAGCAGAAATCCTAAAGTGATCTCTAAGGATGAATATGCCGTTAATGCACTCAACAAAATGCAGGAATTGAGCATTACACAATTAGTAGTGGAAGAAAACGAGAAGGTGCTCGGATTTATTCATCTCCATGATTTGTTGCGGGAGGGGCTGGTTTAACCATTAGCTGACAGCTAAAAGCTTTTATACACATGAAGAAAGTTGATTTTTTAGTCATTGGCTCGGGCATTGCGGGCCTCAGTTTTGCATTGAAGGCCGCAAAGAAAGGCAAAGTGCTGATTCTTACCAAAGTAAACGCCGATGAAACCAATACCAAATATGCACAGGGCGGAATAGCCACGGTTTTTGACCCGGTGACCGACTCTTTTGAAAAACATATCCAGGATACACTTATTGCCGGTGACGGCCTTTGCGATAAAGATATAGTAGAGATCGTGGTTTCTGAAGGCCCTGCCCGGATCAGGGAGCTGATCGACTACGGCACTAACTTCGACAAGATGGAAACCGGTGAATATAACCTTACCCGCGAGGGCGGTCACTCTGAAAACCGGATCCTGCATTACAAAGATATCACCGGGTGGGAAATTGAGCGGGCCCTGCTGGAACAGGCTTCCAAGCAGCCGAATATCGAGATCCTGACCCACTATTTTGCCGTAGAAGTGATTACCCAGCACCACCTGGGTGAAAAATCACACGGGAACGTGGAAAGCTATGGGGTGTACGCTCTGAACGTTAATACCCTGGAGGTAGAAACTATCCTTTCGAAAGTAACGGTTATGGCCTCAGGCGGTGCCGGCCAGATTTATTCTTCCACCACCAACCCGGTCATTGCTACCGGCGACGGCATCGCAATGGTATACCGCGCCGGCGGAAAGGTACGTGACATGGAGATGATCCAGTTTCACCCTACGTCATTGTATAACCCGGGAACCTTCCCCAGCTTTCTCATTACAGAAGCCGTACGGGGAGAGGGAGGTGTTCTGCGCGACAAGAACGGCCGCGAGTTTATGTACGACTATGACGAGCGGGGATCGCTGGCGCCGCGCGATATCGTGGCCCGCTCCATTGATGCTGAAATGAAAAAATCGGGGGAAGAGCACGTGTGGCTCGATATCACCCATAAGCCGAAAGAATTTATCCTGCAGCACTTCCCGAATATCTATGAGAAATGCCTGAGCATAGGGATAGACATTACCAAAGACTACATCCCGGTAACGCCGGCAGCGCATTACCTGTGCGGCGGAATATGGGTAGACGAGTTTGGGCGTACATCGATCAGGAACCTCTACGCCTGCGGTGAGTGCTCTTCTACCGGGTTGCACGGCGCAAACCGCCTGGCCTCCAACTCGCTGCTGGAAGCGGCCGTTTTTGCCAACCGGATCGCCATGAATGCGCTCGAAATAATTGACTCGCTGGAATATGAGAACCGGGTGCCCGACTGGAACGAATTCGGGGCGGTGCAGTCGAATGAAGAAATCCTGGTTTCGCACAATACGCGGGAGCTGCAGAAGATGATGTCTGACTACGTGGGCATTGTACGCTCAGACTTCCGGCTTGACCGGGCAGAAACCCGTATGCGCATGCTGAAAGACGAGACCGAAGCGTTTTACCGGAAAACCAAGCTGTCTGTCAAGCTCTGTGAGCTGAGAAACCTGATTCTCTGCGCCCAGATGGTTATCCAGTCGGCGAAAAAACGCAAAGAGTCGCGGGGGCTTCATTTTAATACTGACTACCCCTATAAATTGGGCGGGGAACCGGAGAATACGGTTTTGGTCAGGGGGCATAGCAGTGCATCACGGACCGTGAGCTCCGGGTTAGGAAGTTAAATTTAACTTTCTTTTTGTTTTTATTTATAGGAATAATTCGGAAATTTGCAAATGTTTTTAGCTGAACAGATATATGGACAGGCTTAAATACTTACTTGAAAGTAATCTTTTTGGGGTTTGTACAAGGATAGGGCAGAAGCTGAATTTCTCGGCAGCCACTATACGAAAATACTTTATCTACGCCTCATTTTTTACCTTAGGGTCTCCCGTTATTATTTACCTTATTCTGGCTTTCTGGATGGAAGTGCGTAAAACCATCCGGAACAGCAACCACCCGAGCGTCTGGGAGCTGGAATAATCAATTCTTCACCGGTCTACTTCGCCCATCACCAGGTCAAGTGACCCGATAATGGCAATCAGGTCAGCTACCAGGATGCCTTTGGCAATAGCCGGCAAAACAGAAAGGTTATGGAAGGAGCAGGCCCGGCATTTTACCCGCACGGGTACGTCGCTACGGCCGTCGGTTCTGAAAAAGAAGCCCAGCTCTCCCTTGGGATTTTCGGCCCGTACATAAAAATCGGTTTCTTTGGGGCGGATCTTCTTGGGTACATACGCCTGCGGGTCGAAATCAGGAGTACGCTTATGCGCTTTGGTGAGCTTTTCGAGGCATTGGTCAATGATGCGGAGCGACTGGTGGCATTCCTGCAGGCGTACGAAATTCCGGTCCCAGCAGTCCCCGGTTTTGCCCATGGCCCCCTGTCCTGTAGGAATATCAAACTCTATCTCCGGGTAAACCGAATAGGCATCGGTTTTGCGCAGATCGTATTTCAGCCCCGAACCCCGCAATACCGGGCCGGTGCAGCCGTAGTTAATGGCCAGGTCAAGCGGTAAAACCCCTACATTGGCCGTACGGTTAATGAAGATGTGGTTGTCAATGATAATTTGTTGCAGCTCAATGAGCTTGGGGCGTACATAGGCTGCAAACTCGCGGCATTTTTCTTCGAAGCCAATGGGCAGATCGTAGAAAAGGCCCCCTATCCAGATGTAATTGTACAGCAGCCGGGCCCCGGATACCCATTCCAGCATGCGCAGAATGGTTTCGCGGTCGCGGAAAAGCCACAAAAAAGGGGTGGGAGCACCGATATCAATGGCATACGAGCCGATAGCGATAAAATGGGAGGCCAGCCGGTTCAGCTCGGCCACCAGCACCCGGATGTACTCGATGCGTTTGGGCAGGGTACCTTCTATGCCCAGCATCTTTTCCACGCCCATGGCGTAGGCGTGCTCGGAATTCATGGAGCCCAGGTAATCCAGCCGGTCTACATAGGGAATAACCTGGTTAAACGGGAGCGATTCGGCATGTTTTTCAAAGCACCGGTGCAGGTAACCCAGATGCGGAACAACTTCACGGATCAGCTCACCGTCTGACACGACCTCCAGGCGGAGCACACCGTGGGTAGAAGGGTGCTGCGGGCCGAGATTCAGGATCATTTCCTCTTCGGCCAGATCTTCTTCTTTAAATTTGACCGGTTCAGAGTCTGTTAAATATTCAGCCCTATATTTGTATTCAATTATTTTCTGCATCCTTGCAAATTTAATCATACTCTTCGTTTAAAACCTATTGAAATGCATGAAATAGAACCTTTTTATAACTGGAACCGCTACTACCTTCCGTACGAAGATAAGAGAAGCCCGTTTTACGGGAAAGAGCAGGCGGTAAACTATGAAAATGCAGTATACGGGTATGTTATTCACCCCGATTGGGACTTTATAGGCTCTGAAACGCTGTACGTGAAACTTTTAATGGTAAATTACCAGCTGAAGTATGCCGTTATAGAGCTTTTCGGAGAGTGGAACGACACCCTGCACAACGATATCATGTACCTGAAGCGGGGAGTGATTGACAAGCTGCTGAAAAACGGGATCCGGCAATTTATACTGATCGGCGAAAACCTGTTCCAGTTTCACGGGGGCGAAGATGATTATTACCAGGAATGGTTTGAAGACGTGGAAGACGGCTGGATCGCCGTATTGAACCTGCGTAAATTTGTGATGGAAGAAATTGAAAAATACAAGCTGGATTACTATATGCACCTGGGCGGAACCCTGCAGATGGAAAACTGGCGTACCCTTAAGCCGGATGTGTTTTTCGCGCTGGTTTCCACGCTGATTCAGCGGCGGCTGGGGTGAGGGGGGAAAGTGAAAAGTGAATAGTTAAAAGTTAAAAGTGAATAGTTAAAAGTTAAGGTGGGGTTGGGAACGGGAAGCCGTTATTGTGGGGTTAAAATTTATACAGATGAAAGAATTTATCAACTACTTGTTTGAGAAGCACCAGAATGTGCCCGATATCCCGCCATCGGAAGTGATTTCGGGCTGGGCGCTGAAGGTGTTTAACCTGCTTTTCCCGGAGCGGAGCAAAGATTTTTTCAGGAGCGTGGATGAGGTGGAAGGAGAGTTCTGGAATATCGGCGATGAGCTGAAGTCAATCCTGGATGCCACTGCCGAATGCCGCGGCTGCGGAGCGGAAGAGAAAGCCGCGCTGCTGGTGGAGGAGATCCCTGAGCTTTACCGCCTGCTCTCTACCGACCTGGATTCTATCCTGAACGGTGACCCGGCAGCCCGTTCCAAATTTGAGATCGTGCGGGTATACCCGGGCTTTTTTGCCATCTTTTTCTACCGGCTGGCACATATCCTGCATCGCCTGGAGATCAGCTATATTCCGCGTATTCTCACAGAATATGCCCATTCCCGAACGGGTATCGACATTCACCCGGGCGCCCGTATCGGCGAACATTTCTATATTGACCACGGAACAGGCGTGGTGATCGGCGAAACTACCGAGATCGGGAAAAACGTGAAGATCTACCAGGGGGTGACCCTGGGGGCTTTGTTTGTGGAGAAATACATGGCCAATACCAAGCGACACCCCACGGTAGAAGATAACGTGATCATTTATGCCGGGGCCACCATCCTGGGCGGGAAGACGGTTATCGGCGAAAACAGCGTTATTGGCGGGAATGTCTGGCTGACCAGGAGCGTTCCGCCCAATTCTACGGTATATCATAAGCCGGAAATCCAGGTGATCAATAACGAAAACAGCCTCTGAGGTGCTCATTAATTACCAGGAATACCAGGCCATGTTTGAGGTGGAAGACCGGATGTGGTGGTATAAAACCCTTCACGACCGGGTCATCCACGAAATAAAAGCCGCTTCACCCGCTTACCGCGACCTTCATATACTGGATGCCGGCTGCGGCACCGGTGGACTGCTGACCCGGCTGCAGGCTGAGGGAATGACCCGCCTCCGTGGGTTTGACTACAATGCGTACGCAGTAGAATTCTCGGAGAGCCGGGGCCTGCCCGTCAGCCGGAAAGACATTACGGCCCTTGATTACCCCGCTGAATCGTTTGATGTGGTGATCTCCAATGATGTGCTGTACCAGTTCGATGACCCGGAGCTGACAGATGCCCTGCGCGGCATTTACCGCGTATTGAAGCCGGGCGGGCTGTTCATTACCAACAACAACGCTTTCCGGGTTTTCGGAGGAATACATGATTTGGCCGTTGGAAGCAAACGGCGCTTTGTAAAGGCTGACTTCGATCGCTTCCTGGCTCTTTTTCCCGGTTTCCGGGTAGAAAAAGCTACGTACTGGTCGCTGCTGCTCTCGCCGCTGATCCTGGGCGTAAGGCTCTTTCAGAAGCTGCAGCTCAGGCTGGGATGGATACGGGCAGAAGAGGTGCGGTCTGATGTGTCGCTGCCTTCACCGGCAATCAATGACTTCCTTTACCGGGTTTGTACGCTGGAAAGGAGGCTGTTAAGACGGGCTCCCTTCGGAAGCTCCCTTTTTTTGGTTATCCGGAAAGACGATGTATCACAATAACCCTTAATTTTGCACTTTGTTTGAAATTTGAGATATGAGTGTCAGAGTAAGATTTGCTCCCAGCCCTACGGGCCCCCTGCACATTGGCGGTGTTCGTACGGCTTTGTATAATTATCTTTTTGCCCGTAAAATGGGGGGTAAAATGCTCCTCCGGATAGAAGATACCGACCAGACGAGGCTGGTTCCGGGTGCGCAGGACTATATCCTGGAAGCCCTGCAATGGATAGGAATAAGCATTGATGAAGGCGTGGGGTCAGGAGGAGAGCTGGGCCCGTATGTGCAGTCGGAGCGAAAAGACATCTACGCCCGCTATGCACAGGAGCTGCTGGATAAAGGACAGGCCTATTATGCTTTTGATACCCCCGAAGAGCTGGATCAGATGCGGAAAGAGCTGGAAGAGGCCAAAGTAGATAACATTTCCTACAATGCCTTTACCCGCATGAAAATGAAGAATTCGATTACTCTGCCGGCCGGTGAAGTAAAAGCAAAGCTGGAAGCAGGAGAACCGTATGTTATCCGCCTTAAGGTGCCGCTGAAAGACGAGATCCGGTTTAAAGACCTCGTAAGAGGGTGGGTATCGGTGCATTCATCCACCATTGATGATAAAATCCTGATGAAATCTGACGGTATGCCTACTTATCACCTGGCCAATATCGTTGACGATCACCTGATGGAAATTACCCACGTGATCCGGGGAGAAGAATGGCTGCCGTCTGCACCTTTGCACATCCTGCTATACAAGGCATTCGGATGGCAGGCGCCCGAGTTTGCCCACCTGCCGCTGCTTCTGAAACCGGAAGGCAACGGGAAGCTGAGCAAGCGCGACGGCGTACTGGGCGATTTCCCGGTTTTCCCGCTGGAGTGGAAAGATCCCGTAAGCGGTGATATCTCCCGGGGATTCCGTGAAGACGGGTATTACCCGGAAGCCGTGATGAACTTCCTGGCCCTGCTGGGCTGGAACCCGGGCAATGACCAGGAGCTGATGAGCCGGGAAGAGCTCATTGAGCTTTTTGACATTCACAATATCCAGAAGGCCGGTGCGCGGTTTGACGTGAACAAAGCCAAATGGTTTAACCAGCAATACCTGCGGAAAAAAGAGAACGATGTGCTGGCGGCCGAGCTGGATAAGGAAATCGGTAACCCGGCGCTCTCAGCCCGTATTGTAGAGCTGATGAAAGACCGGGTAGATTTTGTACGGGAAATGAAAGCAGGTGTGCCTTTTGTTTTTGAAGCACCGGCAGAATACGATAAAGAGGTAGCCGCTAAAAAATGGGATGACCTGGCCCGGAATGCCATGCCCGTGATTACCGCGGCACTGGCTGAAGTAACCGATTTTGCTTCGCAGCACATCCATGATGCCATTTTCGGGCAGCTGGAAGCAGCAGGAATCAAACCGGGCAAGGTGATGCAGGCATTGCGGCTGGCCGTGACCGGTGAAGGCAAAGGCCCTGACCTGATGCTGATCATGGAAATACTGGGAAAAGAAGAAACGGTAAGAAGAATCGGCAGGGCAACAGAAGTGCTGGGATAAGCACTGTCGCCCTGCCGGGCTATTGTTCTCCGCGCAGGATCTTCTCCATTTTCCGGCCTTTGGCCAGCTCGTCTACCAGCTTATCGAGGTAACGGACTTTCTGAGTCAGCGGATTTTCAATATCTTCTACGCGGTAGCCACAGATCACGCCGGTGATCATGCGGGCATAGGGGTTTAAAGAAGCCTGCTGAAAAAAAGCCTCAAAGGTGGCTTTTTGCGTTATCTGCTCCTGCAGCCGGCGATCGTCAAAGCCCGTGAGCCATTGAATGACCCGGTCCAGCTCTTCTTTTGTTCTGCCTTTCTTTTCTACCTTCTGAATATACATGGGGTAAACCGAAGCAAAGGTCATTTTGGCTATCCGCTCGTCGTGATCCATGTCTTATTGCTTTAAGCTGCCCATATCTATTACAAAACGGTATTTTACGTCGCCTTTTAACAGGCGCTCATACGCCTCGTTGATATCCTGCATCTTAATAAGCTCTATATCGGCCGTGATGTTATGCTCACCGCAGAAATCGAGCATTTCCTGGGTTTCGGCAATGCTGCCTATAGTAGAGCCGGCAAAGTTTTTACGGGCGGGGATAAGGCTGAACGCGGCAATGGGCAGCGGATGCTCGGGCGCTCCTACCAGGGCCAGGGTGCCGTCTACCTTTAAAAGCCGCAGATAGGCGTTAACATCGTGCTGCGCTGATACACAATCCAGGATGAAATGCAGAGAAGCGGAAGCAGCCTTCATTTGTGCTTTATCGGTGGATAGAATCACGTCATCTGCCCCCAGGCGCCGGGCATCTTCGGTTTTTGAAGGAGATGTAGTGATGACCACCACATACGCCCCCATGGCTTTGGCCAGCTTAACGCCCATGTGGCCCAGGCCGCCTATGCCTACTACGCCTACTTTACTGCCCGGCCCGATCTTCCAGTGCCTCAGCGGTGACCAGGTGGTCACTCCCGCACAGAGCAAAGGGGCTGTGGCGGCCAGGTCCAGGTTTTCAGGTACACGCAGCACAAAATCCTGGTCTACCACCACCCGCTCTGAATACCCGCCGAACGTTTGACGGTTCAGGTGCTTGTCATGCCCGTTATAGGTCTGGATATTGCCCTTTTCACAATATTGCTCGCTGCCCTGCCGGCATTGCTCGCATTCGCGGCAGCTGTCTACCATGCATCCCACAGCAGCCAGGTCGCCGGCTTTGAAGCGGGTAACATCGCTGCCCACCCGGGTAATGCGCCCTACAATCTCATGACCGGGCACATTGGGATAAACCGTACCGCGCCACTCGTTACGGGCGGTATGTAAATCAGAATGACAAACGCCGCAATACAGGATGTCTATCTCCACATCTTTTGCGGTGATCCCGCGGCGGTCAATGTACATTTGTTTCAGATCTGCCTGAGGGGCGTCTGTTCCGAAAGCTTTAACAGAATAGGTATTCATGGTTTGATAAATAAGGACTAAAATAGTCAGAATATTTCAAAAACGGGACAGAGAACAGTCTGTTTTTTCAAGGATTCTGTTCAGCAGGGTGGGGATGAAGGCCCTTTTGCCAGGGCAACGGGCCGGTTAATTACTGAAAAAGCCCCGGTTTCGCGGAGAAACCAGGGCTTTTGATCTTTTTTCAGGCATTACCCGATGCGGCCCGGCCCGGGCTTACTTAGGCAGCAGAACGTCGTTGATCACATGGATAACCCCGTTTGATGTCTTAATGGTAGAGGTAATTTCACTGCCGTTTACATAGCTTTTATCCCCGTTCCGGGTAATTTTTACTTTTCCGCCAAATACCATATCGTATTCGGCCCCGTCCTGGAGCAAAGCCCCGTCTAACACGCCCACATAGGTGTGATAACCCAGTATGTTCGATAAATCGTCTTTTTTGTCGGGTTTCAACAGGCCTTCTACAGTACCTTTGGGCAGCTTGTCAAATGCGGCATTGGTGGGGGCAAACACCGTAAACGGACCGGCATTGCTGAGGGCATCTGCAAGGCCGGCTGCTTTAACGGCTGTTACCAGGGTGGTGAAGTCAGGGCTTTTTGCAGCTACCTGCACAATGTTCGGGTTGGATACATCATCTACCACTGCCGACTGTCCGGCATTGGTCTGGGCAGAACCCTCCGATGCAGCGGCCGTGGTTTCGGATTGATTATTGGAGCAGGCCGCTAATATAAATACGGCTGCCAGAGTAGAGATTGATTTTTTCATAGTACCTGTTTTTCCTACGAAATTATCTTTGATAATTAAATAAAAATATGATCTTCCTTATCATTCTCTACTGATTTATATCATGTTATGCCGTCGCGACACTTCCCTTGTTTCTGACCAGGTCTTCCTGGCAGGCCAGGAGCTCCTTTTTCAGTAAAAAGTATTTCCGTGATAACAGGAAGGCATAATTGTGCAGTGCGGTATAAAGGATGCTCAGGTTATCGTTATGGTATTCGGTTCCGTTAAAATATTCCCATGTCTGCGATGTATACTGCTCCAGGCTGTGCTTTATTTCAGGTGTTATTTCCGGTATACACACGGGGTCTGATAAAACAAATGCAATTTCCTGCTTCAGCTGATCTTCCAGCGGACTGATCGTTTGGAGGTTCCGGAATGAAACGGACCCTGTCTGCTCTTATTGAATAGCCTGCAGAACAGCTGGCATGGCAGATAAGATGATCAGCCAGTGAATGATAATGTTGAGATTCAGGTTTCTCAATAGCAGGAAAAGGATGCCGAAAACAATACCCCAGACAAAATACCAGGTGCCCCAGGTAAGCTGGTAAGCCTTGATGCCGTGCTGGAAGAAAAAGGGGATGGCGGCCAGGGTCACCGCCAGCCATTTGTTTATCCCGTTGCTGACCAGCGCCCTGATGGCGAAACCCCGGTAAACCAGCTCCTCTGCCAGCCCTCCCACTAAGCCCATGAATATAAAAATGACTCTTGCCGTTGTATCTTTGGGGCTCAGTGATACCACGGCTTTGAGCTTTTCGGGGTCTGTTGCTGCATGAGCCAGCTGGTATTCAATAAAAAATAGCAGCCCGAAAGCAAATACCAGGTAACCCAGGCAAAAATAAAGGGTTTTTTTGAAGGTGAAGGGGTAGCCTATTTCTGCCCACGACCAGCCTTCGCTGCGCAGTATTTTATAGATCAGGTATATCTGGATGATATACCAGCCGGTGACGATTACCCGGAATGTATCGGAAAAATCGAGCCCTGAACCGGTGATCAGCGTACGGTTTATGAGCAGTAAAGAAATAAGGGTGGCTATGGCCGGGAACCCGGTAAGAACTACAAGAATTTTTGATAACGGCATTTTAGGGCTGACATGTTCTTTTGGCATCATTTGAAATATTAATGGTGCAAAAATAAATGCCTGTGATACGTCGTCGCTTACCATTTGGTAAGTCTCAGATTTTTTCCGCCCTGATCCTGCTCAGGCTTTGCGGGGTAATGCCCAGGTAAGAAGCTAAATACTTGAGTTGTGTATGTTCAATTCCCTTTTTGGTTCCCATGAGCTCCAGGTACCTTTCCTTTGCCGTTTTTGTAAGCAGGTCAATTTGCTGCTGCTGCTTCGTGATAAACGAGGATTCGGCTACCAGCCTTGCCATTTTTTCTCCGTGATTTCCCGGGTTGAATGTCTGCCGGAAAACGTGGTGCGGGATGCGGAAAACCGTGGAGTCATCAAAAAGCCTGACTTCAACAGGCGTGGGCCGTTGCAGGGTAAATGACATGAAATCAAATAAAAAGTCGCTCTCAAATGCCATATCGATACAGACAAAGTTATTCTTTTTCCAGATCAGGCAGCCACCGCTTCCTTCCATAAGGATATTAAAATACTTTTCGGTGGTGTCTGCTGCTTTCAGTACGGTTTCTTTCGGGAATTGCTTTATTTCTCCGAGCTTCCCGAAATTCTCCCATACGCCTATATCCAGCACGTGGAAGGGGTCGAAAACCTGCTTTAGGAACTTTGCGATCATAACGTTTCCGGTCTTAATTCTGTGGTCCTCTCTGAGAGATGGGGAGGAACCGTGTAGGTATAACTGTCCGAACGGGTGTGTTTTTCTTTGCATCCCGCTAAATTTGAGATAAACAGGATCAGAACGAAAAGACAGAGTTGTTTCATTTTTTTCCGACTTTCTCAATGGGCCTGAAACGCAATGCGCTCCACGTGTCGTTGATAGAAATGGCCGTAACGGTCGTAATACCGAATTCTTCTCCTGTTACCCGAAGGGTATCCCTGTTGATATCGGTCTTGATTTTTGAAGTGCCTTTCGGGTAAGCAAACCACAAAACACTATCGGGCTCTATTTGGGCCAGTCCGTTATTTAAAAATGCCAGGTAGTCTTTTTGGCTGTTAATAAACACGAGGGTATTGCTACTCTTTTGGGTTGCATCAAACGATGTTCTGAAGCCTGTTTTTTTGAATTCAGCTTCCAGGTCAGCAGGGGCGTTCAGGATAACGCCACTGCCTTTGAACCTGAATTTTTTGATGATGTCCTGCATTGTTTGTTGTTATACGGGTTAATATCACTTGCCATACCTTGAACAATCCATGAAAAGCACACGGATTAGCCTATCGGTTTTTTTGTGCTTATTGCCATCCTGTTCCACGCATTTATAGTAACTACTGCCATTATGGCCTGTGCAATATAATTTTCATCAAGCAGTTTTACAGCTTCACGGTAGGTTTTATCGCTTAACCCGTTCTGGCTGATTAGAGTGACTTCTTCCGTTATGGCTAAAATAACTTTTTCTTCTTCGGTAAACAGCTCTGTTTCTTTCCAGGCGTTAAGCAGGAAGATACGTTGCATGGTTTCGCCTTGTTTTAATGCATCTGAAGTATGCATATTGAGGCAAAAAGCGCAGCCGTTGATCTGCGAAGCCCGTATCTTAATCAGTTCCAAATGTGTTTTTGACAGGCGGGAATTCCGCAGGAAGTCTTCTAATGCATACATCGCCTTGTATGCACCGGGTTCGAGTTTTTGAATATCTATCCTGTTTTCCATTGTATTGTTGTTGATGACCCTTTATGCAGTGCAGTTTTCATTCTGCCTGTACAAATGTAATCAATATTTGCGTTTTGTTTCCTGTACATTCAGCCCGTGACCTACCCGGCCGGGAGACTGTGCCTGATCAGAGTTTTTTTGCCTGACATCAACGGTTGGCTGATGATATACAGGGAAATTCACTGAATTGGCAATAAAGCAGAGCTCACGGGCTTTTTTATGTAATTCACGGGCCTTGTCTGCCATAGACGGTTCTTCAACCGTTACTGCAGGATGCAGCGTAACTTCCGTGAAATGCCCGCCGCCATTTTCGGTTTCGGCCATCGTTCCCGTTGCCTGATCTGTATAGGCCGTGACAATAACCCCCGCCTCACTGCACAGATGCAGGTACCAGAGCAGGTGGCAGGCAGATAAGGAAGACAATAAGAGCTCTTCGGGGTTGTACCTGCTTTTGTCGCCGCGAAATGCCGGGTCTGAAGAGCCCGCTATATCCTGCTTGCCATCGACCCGGATGATGTGACTGCGCTCATACGAACGGTAATCGCTTGTTCCCCGTCCGTTATTCCCCGTCCATTGAACCGTGGCCCGGTAGTGGTGTTGCTTTGTCATTGGTTTTGAGGTTGTAGTAAAATGGTTCGCTCCACCCGTATTTGCTCCAGGAATGTCTCGTCGTGAGATATGACCAGCAATGTGCCCTGGTAGTCGTTGATGGCATTGGTCAGTATCTCTATATTCTGAATATCCAGGTTGTTGGTAGGCTCGTCAAATATAATAATATCCGGCGACTGGTTGCTGATGCTCAGGCAGCACAGCATCAAACGCATCCTTTCTCCTCCGCTTAGAGCAGCACAGGGTTTGTCCCAGTCTTCTTTTGTAAATAAAAACCGGTTCAGCCTGATTTTTATTTCATGTTCCTTCAGCGAAGAAGTATTAAACTGCTGCGCCTGCTGGTAAATGGTAAGCCGGTTGTTGATCAGGGAATAGTCCTGGTCTATGTAGATAGATTTATTTTCTGCTACGAAGGCCGTTCCGGTCCGGGGTATGAGATTTCCCAGGATCAGGTGGATCAAAGTAGTTTTGCCTGAACCGTTAGGTCCTTTGATGGCTATCCGTTCTCCGCTTACTATCTGGAAATTTAAGTTTTCAGCCCATAAACCGGTTTGATTGGCATAGCCGAAATTAAGGTTGTCCGCCCTGAAAAGAATTTTCCCCCGGTGAAGCGCGGAAGGATCAAACCCGACTTTCATTTGGTCGGTTTCCGGGAGGGAAGAACGTAATTCATGGAGCTCCTGCCGGATATTCCCGATTTTTTCGGTATGAACACTTTTCAGCTTTGCGGTGCTGTTTTCTGCCTTGTTCCGTAACGTGTTCATCATGATGCGGGCAACACCCGACCGTTCCTGCTTTCCTTTCCCCCGGCTGTCTGATTTTTGCTGACGCTCCAGGGTTTCCCGTTCCTTTTCCCGGGCCTTCTTCAACGCTTTTTCCCTGCTGTGTATATCCTGGTTGAGGGCGTCGGTCTCTGCCTGCTTTTGCTCTCTGTAAAAATCGTAATTGCCTCCGTAAACTTTAATCCCGTTCCGGCTCAATTCACAAACGGGATCGAGAAGGTTCAGTAACTTCCTGTCGTGGCTTACAACAATTAACGTGCATTTGGCAGATTGAATAAAATCATACAAAAGCTGCCTGCCCGGGCTGTCGAGGTGGTTGCTGGGCTCATCCAGCAGCACCAGCGCGGGCTCATGAATGGAAATGCCGGCAAGAAAAACTTTTGTTTTTTGTCCGCCGCTTAACGTTCCCATTTTTTGCGACAGGTTCAGATCCGATAAATGCCAATGACGCAGTGCTTCGGCGCAGCGCTCTTCAATGGTCCAGTCGTCATTGAGCAGGGTAAAATTTTCTTCACTTGTTTTCCCGTTCAGAATTTCCCGCATAGCGTTTAGCTTGTCTTCTATCTGTAAGGCCTGTGCTATGGTGAGGTGGTCGAACTGCCCGAAAATCTGGGGAATAGAGTAGGGGGCAGCATCGAGGTGGATCTGCCCGTCGGAAGGCGGCAATTCTTTTGCTATAATTTTTAGCAAAGTAGATTTTCCCACGCCATTATTGCCGGTTAGCGCTATTTTGTCGTGATGATTAACGGTCAGGTAGAGGTCACTGAACAGTAAATCTTTATTGGGGTGTATATAGGATAAATTCCGGATAGTAAGCATAATTTCTTTCTTTAAACGTTAAACCATGCCGCAACCGCGCGGGGCTGTGGCTTTGATGGGTCTGAAAGAAATTATTTATCACATATTTTACGTATCTGGTTTCTGCAAATATACAATGCTGCTAAAGTTTTTTGTATTTACCTGCAAAGTAAATAGAGCCGGATGCCGGTTTTTTGCAAAAATAAGCATCAATTTTCGTCATTGCTCTTTATTTAACCCGGTTTTATTATTTCATCCGGCTGATGTTTCATGGGTTAACGCCGAGCCTTTGTGGGCAGCAATATGGTCTGACTTGCTGCTCCTGATCTCGTATTGGGGTTCTTCTTCTGTAGCATGGTGAGTATAGCCTTTGTAATCAAAGTCCTGGGTATGTATTTTGATGATGATGCCCGAAACCCTTCCGGCTTCAGAATTCCAGCTCACTTTATCGCCGATTTTAAACTTTGCTGCCATACGGATAGTATATTATAGATTGAACAAATTTTCATCAGAATAGAAAACACGGTCGCCCACTATTCTTGCGGGTGAAGTATAGGTGTGTTCTTCCGCCTTACCCGTTGCCATAATGTGCAGTACGGTCCAGCCTTTTGCTTTAAGGTAATCAGATACCATAGAGCGGTGGCAGCGCCACCAGACGGCTTCCGAACACATGTAGGCGGTAGGTTGGGTCCGGGCAATATTTTCCAGGTTTTCAACAGCTTGTTTAAAATCTGCCGTTTCCATATAATCTGCATACCCCCGGAAAGAGCTGTTCCGCCACCGGTCGTTCTTCGAGTTCTTTCGGGCTTTTCTTCTGCCGCCCAGCCCTTCCAGGTGCACATATCCGATTCCGGCGGCCTGCAAGGCGTTTTGAAGGGGTTCTTTGTTAAACTGGGGGTACTTCGCTGAGCCGGGAAATCGCCTGATGTCTGCCAACATGCCGATGCTGAAAGACCGGAGCATCAGGAGAAACTCCTCCATACTGTGGGTAGAATGCCCTATGGTATAAACGGTATGTTTGTCCTGAAGTTCCATTTTATCCTCCAAAGCTATCCAGCATTTCAAAGGTCGGTACAAAAAACAAGGTGCCTGTTCTGGCGGTGCTGAAGTCCAGGATTCTGTCGTAATTGCCTTCAGGCTGTCCTTTAAACATCTTTGTAAGCATTTCTTTAACTGTACTGAAGGTGCTTGCATAAGCAATGAAATAAGTGCCCATTTCATTGCTTGCCATGCTGCCAAACGGCATATTGTCACGTACTATCTTTTTGTCGTCACCTACATTTGCCAGAGCAGAGTGAGAGTTCGACGGCTTTACATCATCGGGCATCTCAATGTCGTTTGCTTTGCTCCTGCCAAAAACTTTTTCCTGTTCGGTAACGGGCAAAGCTCTCCAGGCCACCAGGTCGTGAATGTATTTTTGCACAAAGAGGTAGCTGCCGCCTTCGTATTTTTTGTCTTCATCTCCGATGATACCAAAAAACGCCCTGTCTTTGCCGTTGGGATTTTCGGTACCGTCTACAAAGCCCAGAATGCTCCTTCCGTCCCAATACCTGAACCCGTGCACTTCTTCCGTGCAAACGGCCACCCCCGATAATGTTTCGGAAATAGCTGCTGCCATATCAATGCAATAGCTTTTGTCGTCTGCCCGGATATGAAAATGCAGGTCACCGGGTGTGGCAACAGCCGTATGTTTCGGCCCGGCAATAGGAGAGAAGTCCGTTAATTCTTTAGGAAGTGGTTCAGGCAGATCCAGCTTTTTCCAGGCGCTGTAACTGATCCCCATCACCACGCTTGCCCTTGAGGTTACGGTACGCACCCGGGCTGAGTTGTTAAGATTACTCATTAAGGCACATATTCGCTCAAAAACGGGTTTTATGGCATCGTTTTCCCTGAAAATCCAAACCATAAAAATGGTGTTGGTGTTCGGGTAATCCAATACGTTTTGAGAATCGGTATCCGGCATATAATTTCAGCTTTTTTGATAGTTAAAGATAATAAAAGTACTTTAATGGGTAAGCTATGGTGGGGGTCAATATTTTTATAAGAATGAGATAAGAATATTCCATTTAGGATTAAAGCGCTTATTTTAGTTTTTTCGCAAGGTTACTTTCAAGCAAAGATTTCATTTGAGTAATGGCAACTTTATTGAGTTGAATCAGTCGTTCGCTTTGTGTCAACCCCTGCCGGATAAGTAATGCATTTATACTTTCCATATTGCTCAATACCACTAACTGTTCTAAGGTGGCATGATCTCTGATGTTTCCGTCTTTATTTAGGTTGTTATCTCTCCATTCTCTGGCTGTAATGCCAAAAAGAGCAACATTCAGTAAGTCTGCTTCATTGGCGTAGACAAAACCGGCTTGCTGTTTAGTGATCTCCTGTGGTATCAGGTTTTCTTTAATGGCATCTGTGTGGATATGATAGTTTACTTTGGCTAATGTGCGCTGTAAGTTCCAGTCGGATTTTAACCGGTGGTTTTCTTCATCTTTTAAGCGTTGAAACTCTTTGATGAGGTATATTTTAAATTGCGGACTAATCCACATACCAAATTCAAAAGCGATATCCGGATGAGCATAGGTCCCTCCATATCTACCTGCAGTGGCTTTCAACCCCATAGCATTGGTTTTTTCAACCCAGTCTTTTACGCTTAATTTGTAGCTGTTTAAGCCTGCCTGGCTTTTAATTGTGGCAAATTCGCCATAATTAAAATTTGGATTGTATATACTTTCCCAAATGCCAAGATATTCTACTGTGTTGCGGTTACGAAGCCAGTCGGAAATGAAGAAATCCCCATCTTTGGCTTTGAGAATATCGGTTAACGAGATATACTCCTGTTGTTTGTCGAAGATTATGGTGATTTCTCTCCCTTCTACCTGTATTGTTGTGTTCTTTGCCATAGGTTTTCTGATGAAAAGTAAATTTACAAAAAGAAACGGATGTCCGGTGTTTACCTGGTGAAATATAAAAGGTTAGTTTAATCCCGCTTCCGCACCCCTTCCGTTCTTCCGCCAAACCGCGGATGCGGCCCCAAATCCCTATGCTTATCATGTACATACCGCGGATCCTGGATGTAGGGCATACGGGCCATTTTGGTGACGGTGATAGAGGGGACGCCGAAGTCGACTTCTACGGTTCCTAAGAGCAGGTAGCACCCGTTTCCCTGGAAAGGGTATTTTTTCAGGCTGTCGGCGAAATGCGCCGTGTCAAAATATTCCCCTTCAGCGTCTGTCCAGGTGCCGAAATACATAGTGCCCTGGCGGGTGTATACGTGTTTCTGGGCAATAAGATAGGCCATCATTTTTACTTCCCTTTTGTGATAATCCGGGAGATTTCTGACCATGACGCTGCCGCGGTAGCGGGTTTGCAGGAGGTCAAAGGGGGCGCAGGAGACCGGGAAGCCCAGCAGCTCGATCTCGTCAAAGGCGTCTTCAAAAAACGACCGCTCCAGCTGGGGAAGCTTGTACTCCCGGGGCGGCTCCTGCAGCAGCATGAGCCCGCGGTCGGCGGGTTTGAAATTGACCAGTAAGAGCCGGGCGGCTACCAGCAGCTCGTTTTTGGTTTTGCCGGTAAAGCGGAAGGCGCCGATGAATATCAGGATCTGGAGGGCTTCCAGGCCGGCGGGAATACGGCGTACAAAGTCTTCGAGGGAGGTGTAAGGGCCGTTTTGCAGACGTTCCTCTACCAGCTGCTGTGCGATGGTCGTTTCCAGCCCCTGCAGGTGCATGAAGCCCAGGTAGATGGCGGTTCCGTACACGGTGGTTTCGTATTCGCTTTGGTTTACGCAGGGGTTTTCTATGCTGGCGCCGGAGCGGCGGGCCTCATGCACGTACACTTCGGTCCGGTAAAAGCCGCCCTGGTTGTTGATCACGGCAGTCATAAACTCTACCGGGTAATGGACTTTCAGGTACAGGCTCTGGTAGCTTTCCACGGCATACGAGGCGGAGTGGGCTTTACAGAAAGAAAAACCGGCAAACGACTCGATCTGGCGGTACACTTCCCGGCTGAGGTCTTCCGGGTGGCCCTGGGCGGCGCAGGAAGCCAGGAAGTTTTCCTTCACGGTTTTCAGCGTGGAGATTGCCCGTCCTTTTCCGCTCATGGCCCGCCGCAGGATGTCGCCGTCAGCTTCCGCCAGCCCGCCGTAATACAGGGCTATCTTGATCACGTCTTCCTGGTACACCATGATGCCGTAGGTTTCGCCCAGGTGCTCCCGGAAAACCTCGTGTGGATAGGTGAACCGGTCGGGGTAGTTGTGGCGGAAGATGTATTCCCGCATCATGCCGCTCTGGGCCACTCCGGGCCGGATGATGGACGATGCCGCCACCAGGGTTTTGTAGTTATCGCACTTCAGGCGGCGGAGCAGCCCGCGCATGGCCGGCGATTCAATATAAAAGCAGCCCATGGTTTTGCCCTCTGCCAGGTAGGTATTGAGGAGCGCCTGGTTTTTGGAGAGCGAGGTGTCGCGGATGTCTACGGTGATCCCCCGGTTTTGCCGGATCAGTCGCACGGCATCGTTAAGATGGCCTATGCCCCGCTGGCTCAGGATATCGTATTTCTCCAACCCTATTTCTTCGGCAATGTTCATATCCAGCTGCACAATGGGGAAGCCCTTGGGTGGCATTTCCAGCGCCGTGTAGCAGGTAAGGGGTTCCTCGGAAATAAATACGCCGCAGGCGTGCATGCTTCGCTGGTTGGGGTATTTTTCCAGAAGCATACCGTATTTGTGCACCAGCTTTACCACAGAGTTTTGATCATGGGTTTCCCTGGGCGTACCGGTGAGGGTATCCAGCTCTTCTTTGGGCAGGCCGAATACTTTGCCCACTTCCCGCACAATTGACCGGTATTTGAACTCCACATTGGTGCCGCAAAAGGCCACGTGCTCTTTCCCGTATTTGTCAAAAATATAACGAAGGATAACATCCCGTTCCCGCCAGCTCCAGTCGATATCAAAATCGGGCGGGGCCTTCCGGTTCAGGTTCAGGAAGCGTTCAAAGTAGAGGTCAAGCTCCAGCGGGCAGATGTCGGTGATGCCCAGGCAGTAGCTCACAATGCTGTTGGCTCCGCTGCCCCGCCCGATGTGCATAAAGCCCATCCGGTTACTGTATTGTACGATATCCCAGGTGATCAGGAAGTAGCTGCAGAAGTTCAGCCGGTCAATGACACGCAGCTCTTTCTCTACCCGTTGACGGGCTTCGGTGTGCCCGCTGCCGTAACGCCGCTGCAGCCCTTCATAGGCCAGCCGGCTCAGCAATTCCAGGTCTTCCTCTTTGCTTTGGGTGAAGTATTTTTTGTTTTTCGGGATTCCGAAGTCGAATATGAAGTCGCATTCATCCAGGATACCCCGGGTATTTTCAATCAGGGCAGGGAAGTCTTTGTACAGGGCGAGCAGCTCTTCTTCCGGCCTCATGTATTCGGAGGTCAGGCAGGTGTCGTCTGCCGGCAGCTTCGACAGCACCAGGTTCCGGCCCATGGCCCGGAGGATGCGGTGGAGGTTATATTCTGTTTTGGTGCGGAAAGTAACGGGTGAAAGAACGACCATTTTGTCGCGGAAAGGCTTTAATTCGGGCCGGATGAGCATATTCAGCTGTTCGGGCCGGATACCCGGGTATTCGTTTTCCCGCAGCTGGCCGGGCAGGTTCTCTATGGGATAGATCACGATCAGCTCCTTAAACTCCGGGGCGGTTTCCGGCAGTTCGGCCCCGTCGCAGTTATGAGCGGTCAGGAGCCGGCATATTTCGCCTATGCCCTCCCGGTGCCGGGCCAGGGTAATGTAAAGCAGGCGGTTATCTTTCCGGATCTCTACGCCTGGAACCGGCTTGATTTCTGCCTTTTCACAGGCCCGGATAAAATCATAGATGCCGGTAACCGTGTTGATGTCGGTCAATGCCAGGGCCTTTACCCCGCAGAGGGCGGCCTGCTCCACCAGCCCTTCCAGGGGAATGGTGCCGTAGCGGAGGCTATGGTAGGAATGACAGTTAAGATACATATTCGCGGGAATGAAAATGAAATCCTTCGGCCCGGCCCACCGCCGATGTGCCGAAGCGGTTTTTGATCCGATCCATGGCCTGGTAGAGGGAGATCATCTCTTCGGTGTCTTCAAACAACCGGATCTGCAGGTTCCCCCTGACCAGCCCGGAAAACCGGACGCCCACCAGCCGCAACCGCATCCGCCGGCTGTACAGCTTTTCAAAAAGATCGAGGGCGCATTGGGTCAGCGGGTGGTCGGCCGAGGTATAGGGCACCCGGATCTGCCGCGTTTCGGTGTCGAAGTTGGCGTACCGGATCTTGACGGTGACGGTAGAGGTAAGCCAGCCTTCCCGCCGGAGCTGGTAGGCCAGCTTTTCCACCATCCCGCTGATCACTGAGCGCAGCATACGGAGATCAATGGTGTCGTTGCCAAACGTGTTTTCCGTAGAAAGCGACTTCCGTTCACCATAGGGCTCAACGGGCGAGTTGTCGATTCCGTTGGCTTTTTTCCAGAGTTCCGTGCCGTTTTTGCCGATCATCTGCTGCAGCACTTCTACGGGCATGTCGGCGAGTGTATGGATATGGCGTATGCCTATGCGGGAAAGGAGCCGGAAGGTAACATCTCCCAGCATGGGTATCTTTTTAATGGAAAGTGGATTCAGGAAAGGTTTTATCTGTTCCTGCGGGATCTGTATTTTTCCGGCCGGTTTGGCTTCCCCCGTACCGATCTTGGCCACGGTCTTGTTCACCGATAAGGCGTAACTGATGGGTAATCTTGTTTTTTTGCTCACACTATCCATCAGCTCCTGTGTCCATTTATAAGCCCCGAAAAAACGGTCTATCCCGCTGATATCAAGATAATGCTCATCTATGCTGGCTTTTTCCACTACCGGGGCTTTTTCTTCCAAAAGTTGTGTGACCTCCCGGGATAATTCAGAATATTTCTCCATGTCTCCCCGGATAACCCTGGCATCGGGGCATAGCCGCAGGGCCAGCTTCATGGGCATGGCGGAGTGTACCCCGAAGTACCGGGCTTCATAAGAGCAGGAAGCTACCACACCGCGGTCACCACCGCCAATAATAACGGGGATTCCCTTCAGGGTATCGTTGTCCCGCCGCTCACACGATACAAAAAATGTATCCAAATCCATATGTACAATAGCGCGGTCCATATTAGTTCCGAGTAGAGAGTTCCGAGTAGAGAGTTCTGAGTTCTGAGCCTGTCCCGTAGGGACATCACTAAATTAGCCCCTGGACGTAGTCCGGGGCTTAGTTCCGGGTATCCCATTGTCCATTAATAAACCATTTCAAATTTTTATCAAAAATGATATATTTTATATCAGAAGTTTGTATATTTGTTGCTACAAATTGTAGCAATGTCGTTACTCTCTGATAATATGCGTTATCTGCGGGCCCGGATGGGCCTGTCGCAGCAGGCCGTGGCCGATCAGCTGGTGATCACCCGTGGCCGGTATGCCAAATACGAGGACGGCATGTCGGAGCCACCCATTGAGCTTCTGGTGAAAATTTCGCGCTATTTTCATGTGAGCATCGACCTGCTCGTGTCGGTAGATATCCGGCGGGTGCCGATCCGTGAGCTGCAGCAACTGCCGGACAACCGTATCCTGCTGCCGGTGGCCGTAGATGCCGAAGGCAAAAATAAAATAGAGATCATTCCGCACAAAGCGCAAATGGGCTACCTGGCGGGCTACAGCGACCCGGAATACATCGAAAGCCTTCAGCATATCTCCCTGCCTTTCCTGTCCCATGCCAAGTACCGGGCGTTTCCGGCTACGGGCGACTCCATGCCGCCGCACAGCGAAGGCTCTTTTATCATTGGGAAGTATGTGGAATGCCGGGAGGATTTAAAAGAAGGCCGTACCTATGTTTTTATTACCCGGAACGAAGGCATCAGCTATAAACGACTGGGCAAAAAGAAACGGTATTCCCTGCTGTTGTATTCCGATAACCCGTTTTACGCACCCTATGAGGTGGATCTGGCCGACCTGCTGGAGGTATGGGAATTTGCCTGCAGTATTGCCACTACCGAACCGGAACCCGATGACCTCCGGCCGCAGACGATCCGGGAAATGTTTACCGATCTGCGCCGGGAGATCATGCACCTTAAATATGGATGAAAGAATTAACAATGGAATACCCGGAACTAAGCCCCGGGCTGCGTCCAGGGGCTAATTTAGTGATGTCCCTACGGGACAGGCTCAGAACTCAGAACTCTCTACTCGGAACTCTCTACTCGGAACTAATTTATACTAATGAAAAACCCGTTTTTGTACTATATAAACTCCTTCCGGGGGCTGTCGAAAGAGGTCTGGATGCTGGCCCTGGTGATCCTGATCAACCGTATATCGGCCATGGTGGTGCCGTTCCTGGGCGTGTACATGACCCAGTCGCTGGGTTTTTCCCTGAAAGAAACGGGCCTGGTACTGAGCTGCTTCGGCGTCGGTGCGGTGGTTGGCTCGTACGTGGGTGGTGTCTTGACCGATAAAATAGGCTTTTACCAGACACAGGTTTACAGCTTCTTCTTAACGGTTCCGGTGTTTTTGATATTACCCGGGCTGAAAACGGTTTTCAGTGTTTCAATAGGAGTTTTTATGCTGAGCGCTATCGCCGATACGTTCCGCCCGGCCAACTCGGTGGCCCTGTCGTACTATACCCCGAAAGAAAATATTACCAAAGCCTTTTCATTGAACCGGATGGCCGTTAACCTGGGCTTCTCTGTCGGGCCTGCATTGGGTGGTTTCCTGGCCGGGATTTCGTACGACTGGCTGTTTTACGGAAATGCGATAGGCGCCTTCCTGGCCAGCTGCCTGTTTGTATATTATTTCAGAAGCCGTATGCCCCGGGTAACGCACGAGCAGAAAAAGCTGGCCGGCGAGGTAGAATCGCCGTACCGGAATCTCAGGATGGTGGCTTTTATGATTTTATGCGCTTTGTACGCCGTTTGTTTTTTCCAGTTGATGAGTACGCTCCCGCTGTTTTATAAAGAAGGACATCATTTGTCGGAATTTCAGATCGGAATCATCCTGGGATACAGCGGGTTGTTTATCGTATTGTTTGAAATGCTCATTGTACAGATTGCCGGCAAGCTCCTGTCCATAGCGGATATTATTATAGGAGGAACCCTGTTTTGCGGACTGGCGTTCGTGGTTTTAAACCTGAGCTACAGCCATTGGATGCTCTATCTTTCGATCACCATCTTATGTGTTTCAGAAATACTGGCCATGCCGTATATGTCTACCGTTTTTGTTCAAAGCTCCAACGATTCGAACCGCGGGGCGTATATGGGAATGTACTCCCTGGCTTTTTCCGTCTCGCATATCTTCTCACCCTATGCCGGCACCTATACCATTGAGCACTGGGGATTTGAAACCCTCTGGTGGGCAACGGGCGTAATTACGGTAGTGACGGCCACCGGGTTTTATTTTCTGATGAGACGGAGGCGGGCAGGGAATCATTGATTTTTGATTAGGACTGAAGGTATTAGCTCAAAAACCTGTCAACAACATACAAGGGAACATTCGTCATCCAACTTTCTTTTCTATAATCGGAAAGTGAGGTTCGGATAGCGGTTTTGGGATGATATTTTTCACAAAAAAATTTAAAACTTTTGGCTCTTAGATTTTCGCCTGCTTTTACTTCTATCGGAATGATTTCGTCCTGCTCGTTCTGAACCACAAAATCCACTTCGTTTTTACTGTTTTCAAAAGGAAAATAGTAAACAGACAAATCACTGTTTAGCTTCAGTTGCTGAAAAACATATTGCTCTGTCAAGGCTCCTTTAAATTCGGTAAAAATAGTATCGCCCTCAATGATGGTTCTGGCTGTCAGTTTTGCCATTGCACCCAGCAGGCCGATGTCGTTGTGATAGATTTTGAATGTGGATAAATCCTGATAGGCAGTGAGTGGCAAAGCGGGTTTTGAAACAGCGTGTATTTTATGCAGCAGGCCCGTATCGGTTAGCCATTGGATAGCCAGTTCAAAGTCTTTTGCCCTCGAACCTTCTCTTATTATTCCATAAATGAACTTCTTGTTTTCTTTTGCCAACTGGGCAGGAATACTTTCCCAAACCATATTGATACGGGGAATAATGGCTTGTGGAGCGTGTTTGGAAAAATCATTTTGATAGGTTTTAAGGATATCGTTCTGCAATTCACGCACCTTTTTCCAGTCGCGATGCTGTGAAAAATGAAGTACTACTTCGGGCATTCCTCCTACATAAAAATAATACCGGAGATACTCTTTGAATTTTTCAGAAAAGGCAGGCAGCATGTCCCACATTTTTTCATCTAAAATACGTGCTAATCCCTCTTCTTCCACAGCCAGCAAGAACTCGTAAAACGACATCGGTTGTAATTCTAAAAAGGAAACTTTTCCCACGGGAAAAGACTCTTCAGGATGCAGATTCAGCCCTAGCAGAGAACCCGCAGCCACAATGTGATATTCGGGGGCGTCTTCGTAAAAATATTTTAGTGAAGTGATACCTTTGGGTGCTGTCTGTATTTCATCCAGTATGATAAGTGTATCATTAGCAGAAATTTTAAGGTTGGAGTAGAGTTCAAAGGCGGTAATTAATCGTTTTACATCTAAATCGGGTAAAAAAATATCTTTTAAAGCGGTTGCCCGTTCAAAATTAATATACACTGTTTGCTTGTATTTCTCTCTTCCAAACTCTTGTAATAACCAGGTTTTACCCGTTTGTCTTGCACCCAAAATAACAAGTGGCTTCCTTTTTGGATATAACTTCCATTTAATCAGCTCATTTATTTTATTTCTATACATTTTTTACAACATAAAATTGATGTAAAAATACACTTTTTTTGACATTAAAAATAAAATAATAACACTTTTTTTGACATTATAAGTTGTTGTAAATACACTTTTTCAGGCTTTAGTGCATATCCAATCCGGCGTTTTATCAGCCACATGAAAAAAATGAATGAGTAGTTGGTGCGTCACAACTCCTGCATACTGCTGTGTAGCTTACTTATATTCATCACATAGGATCTCTGTTGCCAGAGATAATAAAACAGGCCTGTTTATAAAGCGTTGCCCCTGCAAAATGGGTATCTTTGCTTGTGAAGCATTTCAGGTGTGGACAGAAAAATCATTCATATCGACATGGATGCGTTTTATGCATCGGTGGAGCAGCGGGATTTCCCGGAGTTGAGAGGAAAGCCCGTGGGCGTGGGTGGGCTTTCCGGCCGGGGGGTGCTTACTACCGCCAGCTACGAAGCACGGAAGTTTGGAGTGCGCTCTGCCATGCCTACCTGGATGGCAAAACAGAAATGCCCGGATCTGATCGTGGTCAGGCCCCGTTTCGGGGTGTACAAAGAGGTTTCTGACCAGATCCGCGGCATATTCCGGGAATATACCCCCCTTATCGAACCCCTGTCTTTGGATGAAGCTTACCTGGATGTGACCGAGAACCTCAAAAATATGCAGTATGCCACCGATATAGCCCGGGAAATCAAAGTGAAAATCTTTGAAACAACAGGCTTAACGGCCTCGGCCGGGGTCTCATTCAATAAATTCCTGGCCAAAATTGCTTCTGATCTTAACAAGCCTGACGGACTCTGCGTAATTACCCCAAAGAAAGCCCCCCGGATCATTGATGCCCTGCCCATAGAACGTTTTCACGGCATCGGGAAGGTGACGGCTGAAAAAATGCGGCAGTTTGGTGTGTATAATGGCGCTGATTTAAAGCAACAGCCCCTGGAATGGCTGA
Source organism: Leadbetterella sp. DM7 (assembly GCF_040829825.2). NCBI lineage: Bacteria > Pseudomonadati > Bacteroidota > Cytophagia > Cytophagales > Leadbetterellaceae > Leadbetterella > Leadbetterella sp. DM7. The sequence continues at coordinate 108,008 of NZ_JBFOLH020000011.1, forward strand.
CCACCCATTTCGGTAAAGCCGGAACATACTATTTCCGGGTAGCTCACGGGGAAGACAACCGCCCGGTAGATGCCTCCTCTGTCCGGAAATCGGTAAGCGTGGAAGACACGTTTGCCAAAGACACGGCCGATTTTGAAGAACAGGAAAGCCAGCTGCTGATCCTGGCACAGAAGGTATGGGAATGGGTGGAGAAGAAACAGATTTTTGGCCGTACGGTTACATTAAAGGTAAAGTTTCATGATTTCTCCATTATGAACAGGAGCAGGTCTTCTGCTGCTTATATCAAAGATTACGATAGCTTTAAGGGCCTTGCCCTCGAACTCTTTAAGCAGAGCTTTGACCCTTCGCGGCCGGTACGTCTGCTGGGGATTGGCCTGTCTAATCTGAATAACAATGACAAGCCTCAGTTCGGGCAAATGGAGCTGAGGTTTGAAGATGAGGGGAACTAAATAGTAGAATGTACAAGCCCTTCCGCAAGGGGGCAGGAGTGGTTCCCGACTACGCTCAAACTGACAGGAGCGGTTACTACCTGTCACAGCGAGCGTAGTCGGGATGCCACCCTGACCCGGTGTCCCCGGCCTGTCGAAGGGAAGTCCTTTAAATTTCCCTCACCCGGTACCCTTCATGGTCAATATAGATCTCTTTCAGACCTGACTTTGTACCCATCCGGAAGGTCAGCGATTTCCACTGCCCGGGCAGGTGCGGGTTGATCTCCAGCTCGGTGTTCCGGACACGGATGCCTGCAAAACCTTTGACCACCGACAGCCAGGTACCGGCCATGGAGGTAATGTGCAGGCCGTCTTCCGTGTCGTTATTGTAATCGTCAAGGTCAAGCCGGGAGGTGCGGAGGTACATCTCGTAGGCTTTCTCCGTTTTGCCCAGCTTACAGGCCAGGATAGAGTGCACGCAGGGCGAGAGCGATGATTCGTGTACGGTCATCGGCTCGTAGAAATCAAAATTCCGGCGGTGGGTATCTTCATCAAAATCGTCTTCAAAGAAGTAAAGCCCCTGTAAAACGTCGGCCTGTTTGATAAAACAGGAGCGTAAGATTCGGTCCCACGACCATTTCTGGTTAATGGGGCGCTCGGCGAGCTGATCCACAGTAAGCAGCTCCTTGTCGAGGAAGCCGTCCTGCTGCAGGAACACATCCCGGGAGGGGTCGTACGGGAAATACATCTTTTCAATGATGTCTTTCCAGCGGGCGGTCTCCTCTTCCTTTTTAAAGCCGGTTTTCTCCAGGATCGCCGGCAGGTTATTGACCTTCCCGAAGGCCTCCAGGGTGTATTTCAGGGTCCATACGGCAATGTAGCTGGTATACCAGTTGTTGTTTACGTTGTTTTCGTATTCGTTTGGCCCGGTTACACCCAGCATCACGTACCGCTGTTTGTCTGCCGACCAGTTCACCCGCTGCGCCCAGAAACGGGAAATGCCGATCAGCACTTCCAGCCCGTATCCGGCCAGGTAAGCTTCATCGCCGGTATAATTGATGTAGTCGTAAATGGCGTAGGCAATGGCGCCGTTCCGGTGAATCTCTTCAAAGGTGATCTCCCACTCGTTATGGCACTCTTCGCCGTTCATGGTCACCATGGGGTAGAGCGCAGCACCGTCTTTAAATCCTAGTTTCTTTGCATTTTCAATGGCCTTGGACAAGTGATTGTAGCGGTAAACCAACAGGTTACGGGCTACTGAGAAATCGCTGGATGCCAGGTAGAAGGGAATACAATACGCTTCGGTATCCCAATAGGTCACGCCGCCGTATTTTTCACCGGTGAATCCTTTCGGGCCGATGTTAAGCCGCGAGTCGGTGCCGTTATACGTTTGCAGCAGGTGGAAAATGTTGAAACGGATACCGATCTGGGCCGAAATGTCGCCTTCAATCACGATATCGCAGTTTTCCCAGGCTTTTTCCCAGGCATTGCGGTGCTCATGCAGCAAATGATGATTCTGTGACGCTGCTTCTGCCTGCTTCCGGGCGGCATCCGGCAGCTCATCGGCGGCATAATCGTTTGAATTTGAATTAAGGATAGCAACCGTTTTCCGGAGGCTTAGACCTTCATTTTGTACTACTTCCTTTTCGTATTTTAAGCCCGTATATTTTTCTTTCAAAATTTCTGAGGGGCTTATTTCTGAGGAATGGAAAGTGCTGCCGTTTTCCGATGACCGGATCAGGCTCACCTGGTTTTGCATGGCCACGGCCACGTCGAACTGAGGCACTCCGAAAGGATTGGGCCTGGTTCTGACCTGCAGGGTGGCGCTGTGGCCGGCTGTTGTTTTAGCAACTTCCAGCCAGAAACGTTCGTCGTGGTTGCTGTCTTTGTTTTTTACATCGCCGTCGAGGTACGATACCAGCGCTATCTTGCCGGAAAAGTTAAGCGCCCTGACCTCAAAATCTACCTGCCCGATGTGATCGTTGCTGATGCTGCAAAAACGTTGGGTATGAATACGGACCTGTTTTCCATCGGCCAGCTCCAGGGTGCAATAGCGCATCAGGGTGCCGGTTTCCAGGTTAATTTCCCGGTGGAACTCCAGGATGACGGCCCTGGCCAGGTCAACGGTCTCGCCGTTCACTTCCACGTCTACGCCGATCCAGTTCACGGAGTTGATCACTTTGGCGAAATAATCGGGATACCCGTTTTTCCACCAGCCCACCCGCGTTTTGTCGGGAAACCACACACCCGCCACATAGCTGCCCTGCAGGGTATGGCCTGTGAATCTTTCTTCAAAATTTCCACGCACCCCGAACTTCCCGTTGCCAAGGCTCATGATGCTTTCGGTTACTTCGTTGTATTCGGCATGGAAGCGGTCTTCCCAGATCTTCCACTCGTCGTATTTCAGATAGTTTTTCATTCAGATATATTTTCTCAAACTTACCCGAAAGATACGATGGGATAGATATTTATGAAGTGCCGCTTTGCTATTTTGTGTTTAATGGGACTCCATTGACTATAAAATGAGACGTTTCAGTCCGTATTTCAGCAGACTTTCATTAAAATTCAGTAACAAACCCAGGTTAAAGCTCTCCAGCCGCATGTAAGTGTGGGTTTATGTGAATTGCTCCGGTGTAACCCCCTCAAAACCGGGCACTACCACGTCGGCATTATTCAATACGCCGGCCTCACCGATGCCCACCGCATACATTCCTGCTGCCTTGGCGGCCTGTATGCCTGCGTATGCATCTTCGAAAACCACGCATTCCGCATTGGAAACCCCTAAAGCTTCAGCTCCTTTGAGAAATACCTCGGGATCAGGCTTGCTTTTAGACACATGATTGCCGTCAATAACGGCATCAAAATAGGACAGGATTCCTGTTTTTTCCAAAATAACCGGTGCATTTTTACTGGCCGAGCCCAGGGCTATCTGGATGCCCCCGTGTTTTGCCGCCTTCAGGAAGTCTTCCACGCCCGGAAGCACGTCAGCCGGGGTCATCCGGTTGACCAGTTCCAGGTACCAGTCGTTTTTTCGCCGGGCATACGCCTCTTTTTCCTTCTGTGTTAAGGTTACCTTACCGTGCTCCAGGATTCTTTCCAGTGAATCCATCCGGCTGATTCCTTTCAGGGTTTCGTTGAATGCTTCATCAATGTCAAAGCCCAGCTCCTGTGTGAGCCTGCGCCAGGCCTGGTAATGAAACACCGCCGTATCTACCAATACACCGTCGAGATCAAAAAGAAAAGCATGCCTTGCCATAAATTTTTAGTTATTTTTGCGAAAGTAACATAATACCGGCGATTTCTGAAGTCGCTTTTTTAGTAAATATGGATAAAATTTCGGTATATCAGGTTTTCTTACGTGTATTCGGAAATAAAAATACTACCAATAAATTTTATGGCACCCTTTCAGAAAACGGGACGGGTAAATTCGGGGATATAAATGCCGCTGCCCTGAAGGCATTCAGGAAGCTGGGTGTGACCCATATCTGGTATACCGGGGTGATAGAGCACGCTACCATGACTGATTTTTCGGCTTACGGTATCGCCAAAGACCACCCCCAGGTGGTAAAGGGAATTGCCGGCTCACCCTATGCCATTAAAGATTATTACGATGTAAACCCTTACCTGGCGCAGGATGTCAGCCAGCGCATGGCCGAATTTGAGACACTGGTTCATCGGACACATAAAGCCGGGCTGAAGGCGCTTATTGATTTTGTGCCTAACCATGTGGCCCGCCAGTATACATCAGACGTTAAGCCCGCCGGTGTAACTGATTTTGGTGAAAAAGACGATATCGCCACGGCTTTCAGCCCTTCCAATAACTTCTACTACATTCCCGGAAAGCATTTTACCGTTCCTGATGGCGTGAACCCGCCGGTGGCGTTTGATCAGCCATACACCGAGTATCCGGCCAAAGCTACCGGTAACGATGTTTTTTCGGAAGCACCCAGCATTAACGACTGGTTTGAAACCGTAAAGCTGAATTACGGGGTAGATTACCGGAACGGCCGGAAAAAATATTTTGATCCGGTGCCGGCCACCTGGAACCAGATGCTGGATATCCTGCTTTTCTGGTCGGGCAAAGGCGTTGACGGCTTCCGTTGTGATATGGCTGAAATGGTACCCGTGGAATTCTGGCATTGGGTGATCCCGAAGGTTAAGGCCCGGCACCCGGAGGTGATCTTTATCGCAGAGATTTACAACCCGGCCGAATACCGCAATTACCTGGATTTCGGGAACTTTGATTACCTCTATGACAAAGTAGGCTTATACGATGCCCTGCGGCGCCTGGTGGAAGGCCACGGCAATGTCATGGATATCACCCGTGTATGGCAAAAAGAATCGGGCCAGTTCTCCCGCAGGATGCTCCGTTTCCTGGAAAATCACGACGAGCAGCGGATCGCCTCTGACGAATTCGGAAAAACGCCGGAGTCGGCCTATGCCGCTATGATGCTGTCGGCCACACTGCATTCGGGGCCGGTTATGATTTACGCAGGGCAGGAGTTTGGTGTGAAGCCCGACAGGGCTGAGGGCTTCCAGGGAGACGACGGCCGCACCACCATTTTCGACTTCTGGGGCTTGCCCGAGGTACAATCCTGGCTGGGCAAATACACAAACGATGCCCTGGATGAGAAGACGGCGGCTGTACGGAATTATTACGAACGGCTACTCCATTTTATACAGAAAAATGAAGCCGTGTATGCCGGTGAGTTTCATGACCTGCAGTACCTGAACGGCGCCGGAAAAAGCCGGGGATACGATGAGCGCCTGATCTATTCTTACCTGCGTTTCTCCCGGAAGCAATGTTTGCTGTTTGTTTTTAACTTTGACCTCGTAAACGAAAAAAGGTTTAACCTGCAGCTGCCCCGGGAGGTATTTAAAGAGGGGCGGATCCGGATGAAGTTCAGGCCTCTTTTTGAGCCTGCAGAAAAAATGGAGATAAAAACAGAGGCAGGCATTCAGCTCGATATCACCGTACCGCCCAACGGGTTCAGGATATGGGAAATTGAAGTAAAATAAGAAGGATAGAAATAAAATTTCCGACGGCCTGAACCTGAGGAATGAATACGTAAATAAAATGACAAAGTCACAAAAATACCTGGTGGGAGCAGTTCTGGCTCTTTTAGGCGTGGTTATATTTGTTTTCCGGGCAGACCTGTTTTTCATTCCCAACCGCCCCGGCGTAACCGCCCTCTTGCAGAATTGGATCCAGCCTTACGGGTTAGGGGTTTTCATGCTGTTGCTGGGCTACCTTCTGGCCAAAAGCTTTAACCTGAAATGGTGGGTGTTTATCCTGCTTTTTGTAGCCTGGGAGCTGACCTATGTGGTGGTGCTGAATTTCGGGGCGGGTTTTCTGCCTGATAAAGCCAAGCTCACCGGCTGGTTGGGTCATTTCAAGAGAGTGGCCCTGGATAACCGTTCCATGGTCCAGTTCCAGGAAGAAACGGCACAGTACGACAAGGAATTGTTTTATACGCTGCGGCCCGGTCAATCACGCTTCAGGTCGTTTGAATTCAATACCTTGTATAACGTGAATGCATTGGGCGTACGTGACGATGCTGCCAGCCTGGAGCACCCCCGCGTGATTTTCCTGGGCGATTCCTTCACCATGGGCTGGGGAGTGGAGCAGGATCAGTGTTTCCCGGCCGTTTTTGAGAAAAAATCAGGATTGAAATGCCTGAGTACCGGTGTTTCATCGTACGGAACAGCCCGCGAAATGCGCATGCTGGCGCGCACACAGACTGACTCCCTGAAGGCCATTATTATCCAGTTTCATGATACCGACCTCGAAGAAAACAACTTTTACATTAAAAATAACCGGTTGGGCTCGCGTACACAGGCAGATTTTGATGCCCAGGTGGCCGATAATAAAAAATACGCTTCCTGGTTTCCGTTCAAATACGTAAAAACGGCATTGCTCAATGCCGTGGCGGGTATGAAAGCCCCGGATGCCACAGAAGCGGCCTTAAAGGGAAACCAGGAGGAATACCCGGCTTTCTTGTCGGAATTTTATTCTATCCTGACAGAAATCAGGGAAATAAGCGACGTACCGGTCATCCTGACCTATACCGGTAGCTTTTACACCGACCCGGGAATGATTCAGCGGTTTGAAAGATTTGGGCGACAGCTTGATGTGAAGGATATCTATTTTGTCAACCTGGGCCGGGTGCTGAATTATGAAGATTATTTCTACTTTGATGACCACATGAACGCAAAAGGCCATGAAAAAGCGGCCGATGCGCTCTGGGCGAAGTACCGCGAAGTTATAAAATGATCTTACCGGCTTATTTTTATTAGCTTTCACGCCGGATTTCCCTTAATTTTGCAGCATTTTTAGAATTAATCAGGCAAAATGGCGGAATATAATCACCGGGAAATCGAGAAAAAATGGCAAAAATACTGGGAAGAAAACCAGGTCTATAAAGTAGACATTGATCCTTCCAGGCCCAAATACTATGTGCTCGACATGTTTCCTTACCCTTCAGGGGCAGGGCTGCATGTGGGTCACCCGCTGGGATACATCGCCTCTGACATCTTCAGCCGCTACAAACGGTTGAAAGGATACAACGTGCTGCATCCCATGGGCTTTGACTCGTTTGGCCTGCCTGCGGAGCAATACGCCATCCAGACCGGGCAGCACCCGGCCGTGACCACCGCGCAGAACATCAGAACCTATATTTCCCAGCTGAAAAACATTGGCTTCTCTTACGACTGGTCAAGAGAAGTGCGTACCTCCGATCCCGGTTATTACAAATGGACCCAGTGGATCTTCAGCCGGATTTTTAACAGCTGGTACAATAAAGATACCGATAAGGCAGAAGACATCCGGACCCTTTATGAGCGCCTCGCTCAGGGCGGAACAGCGGCCGTGAATGCCGTAACCGAAGATAACCTGCCGGAGTTTACAGCCGGAGAATGGAACAGCTGGACGGAGGAGAAAAAATACGAAGTGTCACTGGATTACCGGCTGACTTACCGGACAGATTCAGTGGTGAATTTCTGCCCGGCATTGGGTATGGTGCTTTCAAACGACGAAGTGAAAGACGGCGTATCGGAGAGGGGCGGCTATCCTGTGATCCAGAAAAAAATGAGCCAGTGGATGATGCGCATCACGGCGTACGCCGACCGGCTGATCTCCGGGCTGGATACCATCGACTGGTCGGAATCTCTGAAAGACCAGCAACGCAACTGGATCGGGAAGTCGACCGGCGCCTCCGTGCGCTTTAAAGTAGAAAATTCAACAAAAGAAATAGAGGTTTTTACCACGCGGGTAGACACCATTTACGGGGTGAGCTTCCTGGTGCTGGCACCTGAGCACGAGTGGGTGGCCGAGCTGACCACTCCGGATCAGCTGACAGCGGTTCAGCAGTATATCGAGGAAACGCAGAAACGCTCGGAGCTGGATAGGGTAGCCGATGTAAAGACCGTTTCAGGAGCATTTACGGGCAGCTATTGCATTAACCCGGTAAACGGTGAGCAGGTGCCGATCTGGATAGCCGATTACGTGCTGGCCGGCTACGGAACCGGTGCGGTGATGGGAGTGCCTTCAGGCGACCAGCGCGACTGGAACTTTGCAACGCATTTCGGGTTACCGGTGATCCCGATCCTGGATGCGCAGCAGGACATTGAAAACCAGGCTGACGCCACCAAGGAAGGAAAATACATCAATTCAGGAATAATTAACGGTCTGGAGTACAAGCAGGCTACGGCAAAGCTGATCTCCTGGCTGGAAGAGAACAAGATCGGGAAAGGAAAGGTAAACTACCGCCTGCGCGATGCCGTGTTTGCCCGCCAGCGCTACTGGGGAGAACCCGTACCCGTATATTTTAAAACCAACGCGGACGGCAGGGCCATTCCTTACCTGGTAGCCGACAAAGACCTGCCGCTGATCCTGCCGGAAATTGACAAATATCAGCCTACGGAAACCGGGGAGCCACCATTGGGCCGTGCCAAAGACTGGACCTATACACCCGAAGGGGAGAGTGCCGCTTATCCGCTGGAAATGAGCACTATGCCCGGCTGGGCAGGCAGCAGCTGGTACTGGTATCGCTATATGGATCCGAAAAACGGGGCGGCCTTTGCCTCTGCCGAAGCCCTGGATTACTGGAAAGACATTGACCTGTACCTGGGCGGTACCGAGCATGCTACCGGTCACCTGCTGTACAGCCGTTTCTGGAATAAAGTGCTCAAAGACCTGGGTTTTGTGAAGGAAGAGGAGTTTGCCAAAAAGCTGATCAACCAGGGAATGATCCAGGGGCGGTCGAGCTTTGTATACCGCGTAAAGGGAACGGATAAAGCTACTTTTGTTTCCTATGGATTGCGAAAAGACTATGACGTAACCCCGCTGCATGTGGATGTCAATATCGTAGACGGCGATGTGCTGGATATAGAGAAGTTCAAAGCTACCCGGAACGACATCGGCGAGGATCCGCAGTTTATCCTGGAAGACGGGAAGTATATCTGCGGGTCAGAGGTGGAAAAAATGTCGAAATCCAAGTTCAATGTAGTGAACCCGGATACCCTTGTAGACCGTTACGGCGCAGATACGCTGCGGTTGTATGAAATGTTCCTGGGCCCGCTGACCGAAAGCAAGCCCTGGGATACCAAAGGCATTGAAGGAACCAGCCGTTTCCTGCGTAAATTATGGCGCCTGTTCTTTGATCAGAACGGACGGTACATCGTAACAGAAGATGAGCCTTCAAAAGACAGCCTGAAGACGCTGCACAAGACCATCAAAAAAGTGGCGGAAGATATTGAGCACTTCTCGTTCAATACCTCGGTAAGCTCGTTTATGATCTGTGTCAATGAGCTCTCCGATCAGAAATGTCATTCAAGACCGGTGCTGAAAGATCTGCTGGTGGTGATGTCGGCTTATGCGCCTCACATTACCGAAGAGCTCTGGTCGCTGATAGGAGAAACGGGCTCCATTACCCAGACCGCTTACCCGGAATGGAACCCCGAATACCTCAAAGAAGATGCGTTTGAATACCCCATTCAGATCAACGGCAAAGTGCGGGTGAACCTGACTTTCCCGGCCGATGCCTCCAAAGAAGAGATCGAGAAAGAAGTGCTGGCCAATGAGCAGGTGATCCGCTGGATGGAAGGCAATCCGCTGAAAAAGATCATCGTGGTGCCCAAACGCATTGTAAATGTTGTAATTTAGCAGAGTAACCCGGTTCCCGGTTCCCGACAAGCCGGGCCGTGCTGGCTTGAACTGACAGGCGGAACATCACGTGACCACCGGATGAATAAGGGCTGATTGCATAACGAACTGAAAAATATGAACAAATGGGTCGTTTTCCTGCTCCTTCTCCCGTTCTGGGCACATGCACAGAAAAAGGTGGTTTTTGAGCTGGAAAACCCGGGTGAAGACGATCGCTTTTACCTGGCTTCTGACCGCGTAGGGTGGAACCCGGCCGATTCTTCGGCATTTTTCCGGAAAGAAGCCGGGCGCTACCGGCTGGAGCTTTCGCTGCCGGCAGGAAGCCGCCTGGAGTTTAAGGTTACCCGCGGCCATTGGTCAACAGCAGAATGCCGTGCCAACGGCTACCCGCTCGCTAACCGCGGGCTGACCGTTTCGGGAGATACCCTGGTGGTTCTCACTATAGCCGGGTGGAGCGACAGGATCCGGAAAGTGCCTGAAGCCATTGAACGATTGACCGCTGATACCCTTCATTCGCAGATTCTTCAAAAAGACAAGGCCTACTGGGTTTTGCTGCCGCAAGGGTACGAAAGCGGGAAAAGAAAATACCCGGTTATTTACCTGCATGACGGCCAGAATCTCTTTGACGGCTATTATACCCATAACGGGCAGGAATGGCGGGTGGATGAAACAATCGATTCCCTGAACCGCTTTGGCCGGGGGCAATGCATCATTGTGGGGATCGGCTCTGACGCCGACCGGCTGAGTGAATATTCTCCTTACCCGTGGAAAGAGCCACGGGAAATCAATGGGGCACATTATTTGCAGTTTCTGGTTAAGGAGCTGATTCCACGGGTGGAAGCGCAGTTCCGTACCAACGGGTCAAGGGCAATTGCCGGCAGCTCTATGGGTGCGTTGATCTCGCTGGAAGCCATCCTGGAATACCCGGATGTTTTTCAGGCCGCCGGGCTTTTCTCTATGGCCCAGGCCCGACCTTTGCCCGGCAACCCCTATGTGCTGGACCAGGTCAGGAAAGGGCTTGAAGATCACAAGCCCCGGAACGTGCTAATCTATTACGGGAAAGAGGAAGGAGAAACCCTGCCGGTTTTCAGCCGGCAGCTGTACGATGCCTTCCGGCAGGGGAGGAGCACCCGTGCAGCCCTGGAGTGGGACGACACCGGCCGGCACGAAGAAAAATACTGGCAGCAACCGTTCCTCCATTTTATCGAATTTTTTGAACGGTTGTAGAGAATATATACAAAAGCAGACTGGAAAGGCCTTTTAAAGGTGTATTACCTTGTCAACAGTTGTAAAGAATATTTACCATGGCAACGACCCTGAAAGGGTCAAATATTTATAAAATTAAACAAGTATGACCGCCAAACCCTGACCCTGAAGGGGTCAAATATTTATAGAATTAAACAGGTATGACCAGCGAGCCCTGACCCTGAAAGGGTCAAATATTTATAAAATTAAACAAGTATGACTGCCAAACCCTGACCCTGAAAGGGTCAAATATTTATAAAATTAAACAGGTATGACCGGCGAACCCTGACCCTGAAGGGGTCAAATATTTATAGAATTAAACAAGTATGACCGCCAAACCCTGACCCTGAAAGGGTCAAATATTTATAAAATTAAACAGGTATAACCGCCAAACCCTGACCCTGAAAGGGTCAAATATATATAGGATTAAGCAGGTATGACCAGCGAGCCCTGACCCTGAAGGGGTCAAATAAAATGCAACGGGCTATAAAAATATCTTTCGGATCCTTTAAACGGAAAACTTTACGATAAATGAAAAAAATATTCTTCCTGTTGTTGCTGTCTTCTGCCGCTTATGCGCAGCAGGCCGTACCGGATAGCACCGATAGTATTGTATTCAGGTCGTATGAAGATTCTCTGAAAGCCGAGCTTTCAAGAGCCGGCAACCGGGAGTTCATGGAAGATTTTACGACCAGGTTTGCAAAATATTACGACAATGCCGCGCAATATGAACGTTTTGCCTCCATGACTGTAGATGCGCTGGAAATGGAGCTTTTTGAACAAAGAGCTGCCCAGAAAAAACTCCTGGAAAATGCCCCGGTCACCCCTTTCCTGAAGAACCATCTGACCCGGGAAGCCGATTTCCAGTATTGGCACCTGCTGTATGCTTACCCGGTGATCCGGGCCAATAACGACCAGAAATCCAGGAGGCTGGTATCGGTGCCGGAAGAAATTACCAGGGGATTCCGGAAACAGGAGATGGCTTACCCTTTTAACCTGAAATACAGGGCCTTTCGCCACCTGGTGCCGTATTATGTGAGCTACGAGAATTCAAGGGAGAGAAACTTTGAGAAATATACCAACATGCTGCTGATGGTAAACGACAAGGCAGAATATTCGCTGAAGCATTTAAAAGGAGAAATAGCAGATTATTCGCTGGCGCAGCTGCTTTTTGCCTACAAAGCCTACCTGAGCTCCAGCCTGGCTCAAAGTGTGGTCAGCCAGGTGGAAAACGACGAAATAAGGGCACGGTTTACAGGAACATACCTCGACGATATAGCCCGGCAGCAGGCCGTGGTCGCAGAAAAGGAACGGGAGCGCCAGGCAAAAGAGAACCCCGTTTTAACCTTTGTCAACCTGAAAGGAAAAACGTTTGACCTCTCGGAATTCAAAGGAAAAGTGGTGTATATTGATTTCTGGGCCAGTTGGTGTGGTCCCTGCAAGGCTCAGTTCCCATATGCCCGGAAATTGCACGAAACCCTGCCCGAAAAATTGAAAAAGGATATTGTTTTCCTGTATATCTCTATTGATGATACGGTGGAAAGATGGCAGGAAGGTATCAAGTCTAACGGACTGGAAGATTTTGTCAACGGCCATGTGGAAGGCGGCTGGGGAGCGGAAGTGCTGGCAAAGCTGGGTATACGGAGCATTCCCCGGTATATGCTCGTAGACAAGAGCGGCAAGATCGTGGATGCCAATGCCCGGCGGCCCAATGATCCCGAGATTCTCCCTCACCTCATCCGGCTGGCTGAATGAGCTATTTTCCTGATGAACGGTGAATGGATTTGACCTTTTCAACGTTATATTTATATATCATTTCCGATTATACCAATGAAATTTCTTTTTCTTCTGTTTTTATTTTTTATACTTATCGGACCGGTGGTTCGTTTTGTATTTCGTATGCTGGTCATGAACAAAGTAGTTCAGGAGCAGAAGAAATATTACGAAAAGCAGAGACCCACCCGGAAAGAAGGGGATATAAGGGTAGAGAATGCTACACCCAACCGGCCTCAGCGATCGAGTGACTCGGATGGACAGTACATTGATTACGAAGAAGTTAAATAATTATGCTGAAAAAATTAAGATCTGCAACCCCGATATCACTGGATCTGGGCTTATTAATTTTACGTTTTTTTTCATTTGGCTTTATGCTTACGCACGGGTGGCCCAAATTCCAGAAGATGGTGGTGGGGAACTTCGAGTTCAGTGACCCGGTGGGTCTCGGGTCAGGGCTCAGCCTGGGGTTGGCGGTATTTGCTGAATTCTTTTGCAGTATTTTGATTATACTGGGACTCTTCACCCGTACAGCGCTGATATTCAATGCTGTAACGATGCTGGTTGCCGCTTTTGTGGTGCATGCCTCTGATCCCTTTAAAATTAAAGAAATGTCTTTGATATACCTGGTGATTTCAGTGGCTCTTATCCTGACCGGTCCGGGAAAATATGCCCTCGACAAGAAATAAGCGACTTAGCTTTTCAGGATCTCTGTTTCAATCACCTCCGGGAAGTGCCGGTATTCGAGCTCATGCACCTTTTGGGCCACTGCATCGGCCGTATCGGTGGGCAATACTTCGCATTGAGCCTGGAAAATAATTTCGCCCTCGTCGTAATGCTCGTTTACGTAGTGTATGGTGATGCCTGACCGGCTTTCGCCGTTACGTACCACGGCCTCGTGCACATGATGGCCCCACATGCCTTTGCCACCGTATTCAGGAAGTAAGGCTGGGTGGATATTGATAATGCGGCCGGGGAAGGCCCGGATAAGATTCTCAGGAACCAGCCACAGGAAACCCGCCAGGATAACCCAGTCAGTGCCGTTATTCTGCAGCAGCCGGACCACGGCATCCGATTGGCTGAAATTGTTGCGGCTGAATACCACCACGGGAACGTCGAGACGTTTTCCCCGCTCTATCACCCCGGCAGAAGGGTTATTGGTCAGGATCAGGCTTACCTCTACCGAACCGGAGCCTTTAAAATACCGGATAATATTTTCTGCGTTAGAGCCTGAGCCGGAGGCAAAAATAGCAATTTTTTTCATGCATGTAAAAATTCCGGGAAGTATACCCCGGGCGGAGCGTTATCGCCTGCAAAAGTACAAAATTGTGCACATCTATTGTGCATCTGGCGTATACCATTTGTGCTTTTGAAGCCTCCGCAGGGTAGGATTGATCAATACCAGGAAGAAAACGGATGTAAACGTATTGCTGATGGTATAGGCAATGGCTACCTGCAGGGAGGGCAGATGGCTGAAATTAACGGCAATGTGCTTCAGAAGGCCGAAAAACGGGAACATGATGATCACCCCGATAATATTAAAGAAAGAAGCGGCCCAGGCCACCAGCTTGGAAACAGAGGAATATTGCATGCTCACCAGCAAGGCCGTGGAAGTGGTGCCGATGTTAGCCCCGATGACGATAGGAATGGCCGAGTTGATATCGATGGTTCCCTGCGAAAGCAGCACGATCACCAGTCCTACCACTACCGAGCTTGACTGGATAATGACCGTAATGACAATGCCGTAGATGATGCCCAGCAGCGGGTTGGAAGCCCTTGAGAGGATTTGCACCAGGAAGGGGTCGTCGCGGATAGGCTCCATGGCCTGGCTGATATACGAAAGCGAAAAAAAGATAAAACCGAAGTAAAAGACCGATTTCCCCGCCACGGCAATTTTGGTGGGGATCATACTGATGGCCGATCCCAGCACAATGAAGAAAGGCCCGAGAAAATAAGAGTTCATCGACACGATCCAGGCCGTAGACGTCGTGCCGATGTTGGTTCCCAGCAGGATCAGGATGCTGTCGCGAAACGTAATCACCCCCGAGTTAACCAGTGAAACGGTAAGCGTGGATATCAGGGTGCTCGACTGGATAACGGCCGTCAGTACCCCGCCCAAAAAGAAGCCACCCAGGGGAATCTGCGTTATTTTATCGGTCCATTTTGAAAGCCGGTCGGTACCAAAGCTCTCTATTTCTTTGCTGAAGCTGTGTAATCCGAAAACAAACAGTGCAATGGATGCAATGATAATAATAACGGTCTGAAAGCTTTCTAACATATCGGTTACCGGGTGCCGGTCTCAGGTATTGGAAAATGTCTAAAGTTAGCTTGTTTTTTTATAATTCAGAATAGCAAGACCGTTTAAAGCTACGGCAAAAAGAGCAAGATAGCCCAGCTCAGCCCGGATGGCTGTAAAAGGACTGCCTTTCAATACAATCAGGCGGACCACCTTAATGAAATGGGTGACCGGCGTGAAGTTGGAAATGACCCGTGCCCAGCCGGGCATGCTGTCGGTGCTGGTAAAGAAGCCGCTCATGAGCATAAAGATCATCATGAAGAAAAAGGCAATGAACATGGCTTGCAGCTGGGTTTCGGCAAAGGTGGAGATCAGCAGCCCCAGTCCCAGCAGGGCCACGAGGTATACGGCAGCAAATGCATAGAGCACCAGTAAGTTGCCTTTCGGGAATATGCCGTAAATAAGGTACATGACGGTGAGGCCTATGGTGAATACGATCATTCCCACCACCCAGAAAGGAATGAGCTTCCCCAGGATAAACTGCCACTTTTGGATGGGTGTTACGTTGATCTGCTCAATGGTTCCTATTTCTTTCTCTCTTACAATATTTAATGCGGTGATAAAGCCGCCGATCATGGTGAGCAGCAGCACCAGGATACCGGGAACCATGTAGTATTTGTACTCTGCCCTGGGGTTGTACCAGTTGATGCCGGCCACGGAGATCTCCGGCGAGGGGATAAGGGAGGCTGCACCGGCCGCCTTTATGTTTACATCCAGCGCACTGTTAAAATCGGCCAGCACCGATACCAGGTAGGCCCCGCCGAGCGAGGCTTTGGTGCCGTTGATAGCGTCTACCGATACGTTTACTTTCTGGCTGCCTTCACGCACCAGGTTTTTTTCAAACCCGGCCGGGATTTCCACCACCAGGTCTGCCGTGCCGTATTCAATCATTTCCAGCCCTTCTTTATAGGAACCCGGCTGGCCTGTGAGGCGGAAATAGCCCGATGACGCAATTTTAGCGGCCAGTTGCCTTGAATAGCTGCTGTGGTCGTGGTCTACATAGGCTACCTGGACGTTTTTAACTTCGAAATTGGCAGCAAAAGGCAAAATGATCAGCTGCATGGTAGGGGCGAAAAACATCATCGCCAGGATAGTCTTATCCCGGAATATCTGGCGAAACTCTTTTTGTAACAGGAAACTCAGCATGGTTAATGGTCAAGTCGTATTCTGAAATTCTTTAATGCCAGCGTCAGCAGCCCGGTGGCCATGCCTGCGAGGATGAGCGTTTCTTTCCAGACATAGGTAAAGCCGAGTCCTTTGAGCATGACGCCCTTGATGATCGCATAGTAGTACTTTGAAGGCACAATGTGCGAGATCCACTGGAAGATCCGGGGCATGTTTTCCAAAGGAAACATAAAGCCGGTAAGCAGGAGGGTAGGGAGCATCATTCCCATCATAGATACCATCATGGCCGTTTGCTGCGAAGCCGTAATGTTGGAAATAAGCAGGCCCAGCGAAAGGCAGGTGATGATAAACAATATACTCTCTGCAAAAATCAGCAACAGGCTGCCCCTGATCTCCACGTTCAGCAGGAATACGGCCAGCAGCAGGATAATGATGAAATCAATGAGGGAGAGCACCAGGTACGGCACAGCTTTGGCAATCAGCACCATGATGGGCCGGAAGGGCGATACCAGCAGGATCTCCATGGTGCCCGTTTCTTTTTCGCGCACTACAGCCACCGAGGTAAGTGCCGTGCTCACAATCATAAATATCAGGGCAATCACCCCGGGAATGAAGTTGAGCGAGCCGTTCTGCTCCTCGTTGTACAGCTGCCGAATTTCAGGAACGATCCGGTACGGCAGCCCGGCAGAAGGGTTGATCTCCTGCCGGTATTGGCCGATAATGGCCTCCAGGTAATGACTTACCGTAGCGGCGGTATTGGGATCTGAGGCGTCGGCGATCACCTGTACCTGCGCACCGCCGGTCTTATACAGATCCGCACCGAAATGAGCCGGGAATACCAGCGCGCATTTTATGGTACCCTGCCGGAAACGCTCTTCAATTTCAGGGTAATTAAGTACAGGCGGTGTTAACCGGAAATACGCGCTTGACTGTATTTTTGAGATGATCTGCTCCGATTGCACATCGCGGGCATTGTCGAGAACGGCGATCCCGATATTTTTCACTTCGCTGCTCAGGGCAAACCCGAAAAGAAGAATCTGTACCACGGGCATTCCGAAGAGGATCAGCAAAGTACGCCGGTCCCGGAACACATGGTAAAATTCTTTCCGTATAAAAGCAGAAAGCTGGAACGTGAGGGTTGATAGTGAAGACCTCATTTTAAATACTTTTTTAAACAATTGTAAAACTTATCCACCGGGTATTACTTACCCGGCTCTATTTACCCCAAACGCGGCGCTAATCCCCTCTCTTCGCTCCCCTCGCCAGCTGGTAGAACACCTCATCCATGGTACCGGCCTTGAACCGTTGCTTCAGGCGGGCCGGCGTGTCGAGGGCTTCCACCCGGCCGTCTACCATTACGCTGATACGGTTACAATACTCGGCCTCGTCCATATAGTGGGTGGTGACGAATACCGTGATACCCCCGGCTGAAGCTTCGTAGATCATATCCCAGAACTGCCGGCGGGTGACCGGGTCTACGCCGCCGGTGGGCTCATCCAGGAACACAATTTTCGGGCGGTGAAAAATAGCAACGGAAAACGCCAGCTTCTGTTTCCAGCCCAGGGGCAGCCCGCCGACCAGCTTCCCGGCTTCCTGCTCCAGTCCCAGCCGGGCCACCAGCTCCCGGCTGCGGGTTTTTATTTCCGGTCTTGAAACACCGTATACGCCTCCGTAAAACTCGATGTTCTCCAGCAAAGTCAGGTTATCGTACAGCGAGAATTTCTGGCTCATATAACCGATGTTCTTCTTGATCTTCTCCTGCTGCCGGTACACATCAAAGCCGGCCACGGTGGCCTGGCCCGACGTAGGGTAGGAGAGCCCGCAGAGGATACGCATGGCCGTGG
Organism: Leadbetterella sp. DM7; assembly: GCF_040829825.2. Lineage (NCBI taxonomy): Bacteria > Pseudomonadati > Bacteroidota > Cytophagia > Cytophagales > Leadbetterellaceae > Leadbetterella > Leadbetterella sp. DM7. The sequence continues at coordinate 125,882 of NZ_JBFOLH020000011.1, forward strand.
TTTTCCCGGCCCCGTTTGCCCCCAGGAAACCGAAGATCTCGCCCTGCTCCACCTCAAACGAAATGTTATCTACGGCCTTGAAATCACCGAATTGCTTGGTCAGGTTACGGCAGCTGATGGCTTTTTCTGCCTTTGAAATGTTATTTTCCATTCTCCATTAAGTTGATGAAGCAGTCTTCAATTGAAGGTGTAATTAATTTTACCTCCAGCCCCTCCGGCTGGTTTCTTCCGGCAATCCGCATCACGTCAAGGGTGTCAGCATGTTCTTCAGGCAGGGTTACGTGCAGGTATTCGCCAAAGGCATAACAGCTTTCTACACGGGTATCGGAGCGTAAATCCTGGAGAAGCCGGTAAATATTGGCGGCTTTTGCGGCAAACAACGGTTTCGGAAACCGGGCGACAATATTAGCAGGAGTGTCAATAGACATGATACGGCCGTTTTGCATCAGGGCGATCCGGTCGCAGAGGGTGGCTTCATCCATATAGGGTGTAGAAACCACGATGGTGATGCCCTGCGCTTTCAGCCGGCCCAGCATTTCCCAGAATTCTTTCCTTGAAACCACGTCTACACCGGTGGTGGGCTCGTCGAGAAACAGAACTTCGGGCTTGTGGATCAGTGCGCAGCACAGCGCCAGCTTTTGTTTCATCCCGCCCGAAAGCTTACCGGCCCGGCGGTGCTTAAATGGCCTGATCTGTTCGTAAATGTCTTTGATGAGTTCGTAGTTTTCTTCCAGGGTGGTGCCGAATACGGTAGCGAAAAAGGCGAGGTTTTCTTCTATGGTCAGGTCCTGGTACAATGAAAAGCGACCAGGCATGTAGCCCACTATGTTCCGGATGGTCCGGTATTCTTTTACCGCATCGTACCCTTCTACGGTGGCCGTTCCGCTATCGGCCAGCAACAGCGTGGTCAGAATACGGAAGAGCGTGGTCTTACCGGCACCGTCAGGACCGATCAGACCGAACAACTCGCCCTTCTGTACTTCAAACGAGACGTTGTTCACAGCCGTTACCGCGCCAAAGGTTTTAACGATATTATTTACACTTACTGATACCATAATTAATTGACAGTTGACAATGGACAATGGACAACGGACAATAATTGTCAATTGTCAACTGTCAATTGTCCGTTAAAAAGTACCTCCCCGTACATCCCTATCTTCAGGTACCCGTCGTTTTTTACCCGTACCTTCATGGCATACACCAGGTTGGCTCTTTCGTCTTTGGTCTGGATACTTTTGGGTGAAAATTCAGCTTTGGCAGAGATCCAGGTGATCGTTCCGGGATATTCTTTGTAGCTGTCTTTGCCGTTATCGATCCGTACGGTTACCTGCCGGCCTGTTCTAACCTGCGGCAGCTGGGTTCCGGTAATATAGGCTCTCAGGTCCAGGGTATCGGTATTGGCAATTTTGTACAGGGGCTTACCGGTGACCTGCATTTCGCCTTTCAGGGCATAGCTGACCAGCACGGTTCCCGTTACGGGGTTGATGATCCGGCCCTTATTGATCTGTTCCTGCAGCTGCGCTACGGCCTTTTCCAGGGGAGCTTTTTCGCTTAAAATGCTTCGGTTTTGCGTTTGGGTGTTGTAGGTGTTCAGCCTGATCTGCTGCTCGGTTACCGCAATTTGCTTCTGCAGCTGATCAATAGAAGCATTGATGTCGTCGAGCTGCTTCCGGGTAGCGGCATCGGCTTTTACCAGGTTTTCGGTACGGGTTCTCTCCCGGAGCTGCTGGGCCAGCTGTGATTTCTGCACTTCCAGCTGGCGGCGTACCCATTCCGCCTGGTCGTTGGGCGACACCGTTTTTTCACCCAGCGCCGTAATGCCGGCTTCGGTTTGCTGCTTCTGGAGCTCCAGCACCTGCACATCAATCTGTCCCACAGCTTCTCCTGCCTGTAATAAATCGCCCTCTTTAACGTTATAACTTAAGAGCACTCCGCTTTGCTGGGCGGAGACAATTACCTCATCGGCCTCAAAGTTCCCGGAAGCATCAAAATCATTTTTCGGCTTGCAGGCATTCAGGAGCAATACACCCGATATCAATACAATAAGTCTTTTCATTTTCTATTCAGTTCATTATTCGTTATTCACTGTTCTGTTTTTCCCGTTATAAATTTCTGGTTATACCGGGCTTGTAAGAGCTGTATCTCGTGCACTATCTTATTCTGGCGTGCCAGGTGCTCGGCATTTACTTTCTGGATGTATTCGTGCGTGGTAATAACGCCGTTACTAAGCTGGGCTTCGGCAGACCGGGTAACCGTGCTCCGGAGAGCGATCGCTTCTTCGTCCCGGCGAATGAGATCGGCGTATTTTTTTATATTCTCATCCTGTTGGATCAGGTCGAGGCGGGTATTGAATAAAAACGTTTCCCTGTCGGCTTCTACCGTCCGCTGGTTCAGCAAAAGCGTGTTTCTCCGGTTTGATAAAGTATACAGGCTACCCAGCGACCAGCTCATCCGTATACCGGCTACATACCAGGGGCCGAATTTATTCTCGATAATATTTAAGGTAGGCCTGCCGTATGCACCCTGCAGAAACGCGCTGATCTGGGGCATGTAACCTGATTTTAAATCTTTTTTCTGTACGTCGTAAACAGATTTCTGCAGGTCAAATGCTTTCAGCTCGGGTCGGTTAATGGTATTGTCTGTACTTCGGGCTTCGGGTACGGCCAGCTGCGTGGCTTCTGACAGTTCCTTACCGGTAAACAGGGAGAGCATCTTCAGAAACGCCGTCCGGTTGGCCCGGTATTCCGTACCTGCCATGTCTATGTTCACGATCTCCGCTTTCAGCTCATCCAGGTTACTCCTGAATGCCACACCGTTTTCGAGCGCCGCTTCGGTTTTCTGTACCTGGGTTTGCAGGTTGGCCTTGTTCAGCTCGTTTTGCCTGAGCTGGGCATCCATGAGCAGGATAGAGAAGAAAATACCGTTAATCCGCGAGTTGATAGCGTATAAGCTGGTTTCCAGGCTTTGCTTTTGTAGCTCGGTACCGGCCTGGATCAGTTCCTGCTGGTGCCGGGTGCTGCCGCCGTCGTACAGGAGCTGGCTGACCTCTCCCTGTATCCTGTACTGGTCTTTGCTGACAGACGGCAGCTGAATTCCTGCAGGAAGCGCGCCCATAGCATCTGAAAAGCTCACGGTTTGCGACTGGTAAGTAGCCTGGCCCGAAAAATTGACCTGCGGAAGGTATCTTTTTTGCACATTTTGGATGTCGTACTCGCCTGACCGGGTTATCAGGTCCATTTTCTGAATGACCGGGTAGTTGGCTTTTGCCAGCCGGTAGCATTCTTCCAGGGTAAGCTGCTGGGCATTTGCACCGGCGCAGGCCGTTAGCCAGCAGGTAAAGATTAGCGCTATTTTTTTGATCATCTTTTTGTCTTTTTGTTTTAATCAAATGATTAGTCTAAGGGCAAAAAAAACTATTTTGCTTTCATCATGGCGCTTATCCAGAGGGGAATCAGCTTTTTACGTTCCTGCATAAGCCGGTCAAAATCCTTATCCTGCAGATCACCCAGCCTTTTCAACATGGGACTGGCAATAAACGGGAACATGATTAAACCGATCAGGTTCATCAAAAAATGCAGGGGATTGGGTTCGGTGATTTTTCCCTCTTGTACGGCAGCCAGGTGTTGCCTGAAAAATACAGACCCCAGAATGGTTTGTTTAATGGGCAGCTTGTGCAGCAGGAGATCCGGGTTATTGCGGATTTCACTGAGCATAAAAATCGGCAGGTCCGGCTCTTTGCTGATCAGGTCAATGTAGGCTGAGGCAACCCGCCTGATTTTTTCTTCCAGGGTGGTTTCTTCGTCATTTAATGCCAAAGCCATGGTCTGAATGAAACCGGAAACGGTTTCCAGCATGATGATTTCAAACAGCCGGCCCTTGCTCCGGAAATAATAATTCAGCAGGGCCAGGTTTATCCCGGCTTCTTCGGCAATATCGCGCGTACGGGTAGCGGCAAAGCCTTTTTTGTGAAACACCACACGGGCTGCCTCCTTTATTTTTTCTTCAGTGGTAGCATCCAGATTCTCTGCTGTTTTATTCTTTGCCATTGGTTCTGAACTCTTTTCACCGGCAAATATAAAGGGGGAAATTTTATTTAACCAAATATTTTAATCATTTGATTAAAATACTATTTCCGGGTCTTGTATTTTAATGTAGAGTACAATCCGTCGATATGTTCAAACAAGTTAGGTTTTATGGGGTTCCACATGGGATCCAGCAGAAAATCGACTCCTTCCCGCCTTGCCAATTTAGCGGCAGGCACAAAATCGCTGTCGCCCGCAATTAAAATGATCTGATCCACTTGCTTCTTTAAGGCTATTGACGCAATGTCGATACCGATTTTCATGTCCACCATTTTTTGCTTAAAGTCAAATTGGATGTCGTTTTCTGTTAAATCCTTCACGGTAATGTTTCCCTTAAGCAGGGCTTTGGTTTTTTCGGGTTTTATTATCCACTTGTTTCCATCTTCCAGGATTCCGAGCCGTAGGGCTACTTTCCTTTTTTTACGCAGTTCTTCAAAAAAAGCCAGCTGAAATTGGTGTGTTTCCGTCTTCGAAAAGTCGATTGCTTTTCCCGTTAAAGGATTGTGCTGCTTTTTATCGTACGGTAAGCAGTCGTAGTAAAATATCCGGTATAGATTGAATTTCTCGTTCTTTTCCTTGTATAAATGCAGCATACACATCATCCATAAAGCATTTGCTGTTTTAACAGGATCAGGTGAAGCATCCTTGATGATATTCCTGTATCGCCTTAAGAAAAAGGCACCGTCAACTAAAATGGCAGTTTTTTTCATTGTATGGATAAAAAAATGCTCATGGGTGGGCATTCTCGCTATAATTTTAACAAAATGTCACAATTGAGAATACGTAGCCATGAGCTCTATACAATTGCAAATATACTATTTTTTTTAATTATCCAAAAGAAATTCATGTTTTTTATGCCGTAGAGCTACCCGTAATTTTGGTAATTAAATAAGTAATCCATATACCTGAACAGTTGTTTGATGTAGTGAAATTTGCAATAAATTTTTTGACCCTGGTATCATGAACAAATCAGTATTCATCGTTGCGCTTACATTGCCTCTTTTTCTTCTACCTCCTGTGTATGCTCAGAAACAAAAGCCGCTGATGATCCAGGAGCAGGGCAGCTTTGCTGCAGGGGGAACGGTCATTACGAATCCCGGCACCTTTGATCCCGTAAAACGGACACCCGAAGGCCAGACCTTTCACGGTGACCATGCCTATGTATTTTACCAGATTCCGGTAAAAGCAAGGAAATTCCCCCTGGTGCTCTGGCACGGTATCGGGCAGTTTTCAAAGACCTGGGAGACCACACCCGACGGGCGCGAGGGATACCAGAATATTTTTTTAAGAAGACGCTTCAGCGTATATGTCATGGATCAGCCCAGGCGTGGAAATGCCGGGCGCAGCACGGTAGAAGCTACCATCAGCCCGGTTCCTGATGAACAAGGGTGGTTTGGTACTTTCCGCGTGGGCATCTGGCCGGAATATTTCCCCGGCGTTCAGTTTGCCCGCGATAAAGAGACCCTTAACCAGTATTTCCGTTCCATGACGCCCAGCATAGGGCCTATTGATATGGAAGTGAATACGGATGCGGCTTCGGCGCTGTTTCAGAAGATCGGTCCCGCCATCCTGGTCACCCACTCGCATTCCGGCGGTATGGGTTGGAAAACGGCCATTAAAAATCCGAATGTAAGGGCCATAGTTTCGTATGAGCCCGGAACCGGTTTTGTGTTCCCGGAAGGAGAAGTACCGGCCCCTATAGCCAGCTCGGCCGGCCCCCTGGAGGCCCTGGGAATACCCCGCGAAGACTTTCTGAAGCTGACCCGCATCCCGATCATTATTTATTACGGCGATTATATTCCGGCAAAGACCGACCCCAATCCCGGTGCTGACGGTTGGCGTGCTCGCCTGGAAATGGCCCGGCTTTGGGCAGACGCAATTAACCGGAACGGAGGAGATGCGACAGTCGTTCATTTGCCGGAAGCCGGTATTAAAGGCAATACGCATTTCCCCTTTTCTGACCTGAACAATATCGAAATTGCAGATCTTATGTCTCAATGGTTGAAAGAAAGGGGGTTGGATAGATAGTGGGAGAGGAGATCACAACAACTGAAAAAAGATGAATAAATAATAGGAATACAATTTCTTTTTATATTTTTGTATCCAAATGAATACACATAACTAAATGTACTTTATCGAAAAAACTACAGAATTTGACAAATGGCTAAAAAAAAATAAAGGATTTCAGGACCAAAGCGAAAATTCTGTTCAGGCTGCAAAAAATTGAAAGCAATGCATATTTTGGCGATTGCCAGCCTGTGGGTGAAGGAATCAGTGAATTGAGAATAAATTATGCCAAAGGGTACCGGGTTTATTTCAGAGAAAAAGGTGACCAAATAATTATCCTCCTTGCGGGCGGAGATAAATCAACACAACAGGAAGATATTGAAAAGGCAAAGGAAATTTGGAGAAGGATAAAATGAGTAAGCATATGGACAGTTCAAAATTGGATATCGCAGATTATTTGGACAGCAATGAAATGATTGCAGAATACCTCAACACGGTTTTGGAAGAAGGTGATGATTCGGATATTGTTACGGCAATCGGCCATATTGCAAGAGCTATCGGGATGACCAAAATATCGGAAGAAACCGGTTTGAGCCGGCCCAGCCTGTACAAAGCCTTATCGGAAGGGTCAAAACCCCAGTTTGAAACGGTCAGGAAAGTTTTGAAAGCCATTGGCGGGGAAATAAGAGTGAACCCTCTATCTGTATAAGAATAAAGCAGAAAAGGGTTTTTATCGAGTCAACGCTCTCAGGGCCTCATCCATCGTCCCCACAAAGTTCACCAGTTTCCCTTTATTGCTTTCAAAAATAAAATCACGGAGGCTTTTACCGGAGAATTCCGAAAAATCGCCGACAATGGCCAGGCGAACCCGGTAATTGGAGAACTTCTGGAGGATGTCGCCCGCCATTTTATTCTTCAGGTCAAAGAAATCAGGAGTGATATTTTCCCGGTGTAGGATCAGGCCGTCAAAACCCTGGTAATAAATATTCCCCAGCAGGTCCAGCGCATCTTCCGTGCTCCTGATCAGGATATCTTCTGAAATTACTTCTGCAATTTCCGTATCGTTTATCTTGTGAGAATGAATCTTCATTAGCTTAAAGTAACCCGAATTGTTTAAAATGATGTGCAAAATGACGGTTGTGAAACCGTACCCATTCCCGGTAATTTAATTCGCCCATGGTAGGGTTCACGGGCAGAGCGGCCGGATGTTCTTCAAAGTACCGGTCAAAATCCACCAGCTCATTTTTTAAAACGGAAACCGCTTCATCCAGGTTAGCGCATCGAAGCTCCGGAAGCCCTTCTGCCGGTAAAACCGGTGCTTTAAAACCGATCATGAAATCATTATCGGTATCCAGGATATAGGTTTTGATTTTGTGCTCTTTCTCCGGCGAATAGTAGTGTTTCTGGGGCTCTTTCCCGTTAGAAAAACGGACCGAAAAAGCCAGGTGCTCCACCATGTGCTGCGGGCTCATGGCTCCGAAGCGCGGTTTTTCACCGGGGTGTAGGTGACTTAAAATATCAAATATGCTTGTCCTGTCTAAGATGTTAATCATAATGAACCCACCTGTTTTTCATGCAATATATTCATTTCTGGTGTATGATCATTGATATCGGGAATCTGAACTTTTCAGGGGAAGTGAGTTTTACTGGTAAGTAATTTCCTGGAAAAATGGTACAGATTTGGGAATTGATTGCTATATCTGTACTAAATCATAAAGAATCAGAACCACTTCCGTAGTAAACTGGAACTGCCGTTCTGAGAAATAAGAGGCTTTCCAACCCAAAGAAGTGCACCGGTCTGAAAGCCTGGTTATTACTCAAATTGCCGAAAATTCCTTTGAACATACTTCTTTTAAGCAAACCAATGATTTCGGGAATGTGCCCTGTAACGGCCTCATTGTGAGAAATAATAAGGAAGTGATTGGTTTTGATACGCCTACTAATGACCCCGGAGCTGAAGAACTGATCCAATGGATCGGGGAAATCACTTCAGTGTAAAATAATGGCCGTTATTCCCACCCACTTTCATGATGACAACATATGCGGACTGAAGGCATTTGATGACCGTGGCATCCCGTCCTACGCCTGCCCCATGGCAGGTACACCGGCCCTCCTGAATTCATTCGGTGTCAACCCGGTTTTTCGCTTGAATAAACGGGTGAAGTGGGAGGGGTACCGGAAGCCCAGCTCATCGGAAATCTCGTTCAGAGGTTTCCGGTTTTCCTGTATTTTTTGCTTGGCCAGGGCTATTACTTTGAGCTGGATGTATTCCAAAGCCGTTTTGCCGGTTTCTTTCCGGATCAGGTCGCCGAAGTAGTTGGCGGAGAGATTCAGCTTTGACGCACAGTAGGCCACGGAGGGCAAACCGATGTTCTGGGGCTGGTCAGACCGGTAATAATCATTCAGGATTTTCTCAAATTGCTCCAGAATGCCTGTATTGAATTCATTTCTGGTGATAAACTGGCGGTCATAGAAGCGCATGCAGTAATCCAGGAACAGTTCAATATTGGAAACAATAAGATTTTTACTGTGGCTGTCTGCCCCCTGTTCCAGTTCGTACCGGATCCTGTCAAAGCAGCCCAGCACTATTTCTCTTTCGGCCTCGGATAAGTGAAGGGCCTCTTTGGTCTGATACGTAAAAAATGTATAGTCCTGCAGATGTTTTCCCAGTGAAGTGCCGCTGATTAAATCGGGGTGAAACAGTAATGCGTAGCCCTGGGGCTTGTAGTCTTTGTTGATATCCACATGAATAATCTGCCCGGGAGCTACGAAAACCAGGGTCCTGTCCTGGTAGTCATAGGTATAGCGCCCGTATTTCATGTCGCCGCATTTCACCTCTTTCAGGTACACGGCGTAAAACCCGAAATTCATCCGGGAAGCATAAATTTCGGGTACCCGCCCGTCGAAGTCCATAATGCTGACCAGCGGATGCCGGTTTTCTTTGTGGTAAAATGCGTCGTGTTCCGCTACCGTGTCTATCCTTAAAACTTCTTTCATATCTGCCTGATAAAAGTTAAATTTATTAATTAAAAAGCAAGTGAGGGCACTGAAAGATGCAAATCAGTGAAATTGATAAGAAAATTATTGACTTCAGCCGTAAATCTCACAAGGGAATCCGAAAATTGTATAATAAGCCTGTGCCGGATTGTGTTGAAATTTGTAGTGAAATAAATTCTGACACAAAAAGGAACGTTTCCGGTCTACAGTATGGGTACACAAAAATTTTTTAAGAGATCTCTTTTAACGGGGCTGATCCTGACTGCACAGCTGGCTTTTGCACAGCAGGTGGTGCCTTACGAGTTATATTTAAGCGATACCACCGTTAATTATGCCGGTAAACTCAAAAGGGCTATTGCGGCTAACGGGCAAATTCCCATGCCCACCCTTGAATTTACTGAGGGCGATACGGCGGAGATCGTGGTGCATAACCGGCTGAAAGAAAGTACGGCTATTCATTGGCATGGGGTATTTTTGCCGAATAAAGAAGACGGTATCCCCCATTTAACCCAGCAGTCCATTCAGCCGGGGGCTTCGTTTACTTACCGCTTCCCCATCATCCAGAACGGTACGCACTGGTACCATTCCCACGCCGGCCTGCAGGAGCAGATCGGGATGTACGGCAGCTTTATTATGCACAAAAAGGCCGGCGATAAGACGTTCCGGAAAGGAATAGATGATCTTCCTGCTGTGCCGGTCATATTAAGCGAGTGGACCAATCTCAAACCGGAAAACGTGCACCGGATGCTGCATGCGGCCAGCGACTGGTTTGCCATAAAGAAAGGATCTACCCAAAGCTACGCAGAGGCCATCCGCCAGAAACATTTCAACACCAAGCTCACAAACGAGTGGAAACGTATGCTGGCCATGGATGTAAGTGACGTGTATTATGAAAAAGTGCTGATGAACGGAAATCACGTTACAGAACTGAAAAGCGTGGACGGTAAGCCGCTTAAAGCCGGCGATAAGGTCCGCCTGCGCATCTCTAACGGCGGGGCTTCTTCTTACTTCTGGCTCCGGTATGCCGGCGGAAAAATGAGCGTGGTGGCCAGTGACGGTAATGATGTGGAACCGGTGGAAGTAGACAGGCTGCTCATTGCTGTATCCGAAACGTATGATGTGGTACTTACCCTTCCTGAAGACGGCAAGGCCTATGAATTTATGGCTACCACGGAAGACCGCACCCAATCAGCCAGCTATTTTATCGGCAACGGCACCCGGCAGCCTGTGGGTGAGATGCCCCGCCTGAAGTACTTTGAGGGCATGAAGATGATGAACGACATGATGAAAATGAACGGGGATCTGGATGATATGGGCATGAGTATGTCATTGCAGCAAATGGATATGAATACCGTGATGTATCCCGAAGCTTCCGGCGGGGGACACGATGGCCATGCGCATTCTATGGATAAAAATCACGGTATGCATGACCGGGTGACGCTGAATTATGCCATGCTTCAGGCACCCCACAGCACGGCGTTTCCCAAAGATGCCCCGGTCAGGGAGCTGAAATTTACACTTTCCGGGAATATGAACCGCTATGTGTGGAGCATGGATAACCGCATCCTGGCTGAGACGGATAAGATACCGGTAAAAAAGGGTGAGGTGCTGAGAATCACCATCTACAATAACTCCATGATGCGCCACCCCATGCACCTGCACGGGTTCGACTTCCGGGTAGTGAACGCCCACGGTGATAAAGCGCCGCTGAAGAACGTCATTGATATTATGCCCATGGAAACCGATACCCTGGAATTTCAGGCCAATACGGAGGGCGACTGGTTTTTTCATTGCCACATCCTTTACCACATGATGGCAGGAATGAACCGGGTGTTTGACGTGGGCGATTATCAAAATCCCTACGTGCCAGACAGGGCAAAAGCCTACCGTACCCTGCAGCGGGAGCACAATATGCCTCACCTGATGGCTCAGAGCGACTTTGCCACGAACGGTATTGACGGTGACGCCATGCTGATGAATGCCCGTTACAGCCTGGGTACGGAATGGCGCCTGGGCTATAACGACATGCACGGTTACGAGGTGGAAACGCACCTGGGACGGTATATCGGCAGGATGCAGTGGCTGATGCCGTTTGTGGGTTTTGACTGGCGTTACCGCAAAATGGGAATGGACCCGCACGAGAAAAACTGGTTTGGGCAGGTCAATAAAAAAGATGACCGGGCGGCCGTGAGCTTGGGATTCATATATACCCTGCCCATGCTGGTGAATGTGCAGGCAGAGGTGTATCACGACGGCCTCCTGCGCCTGTCACTGATGCGGGAAGACATCCCGGTTTCCCGGCGGATAAGGGCGGGTTTTATGGTGAATACCGACCAGGAGTATATGGCTGACCTGCGGTATATCCTTAACCGGAACATGGGTATCCGGGTACATTATGATAGTGATATGGGATTTGGTGCGGGCCTATCGCTGAATTACTGAGGCCGGTACCGTTACCCCAGCCTGAACAGGATCACGCTTACCAGCCCGGCCAGGATGGTCCATTTGCACAGGTCGCTCAGGCGGGAGAAGTGGGTCTTCCTGTCGGCACGCATAATGAATACCAGCAGTATGGCCCAGAGCGACAGCAGGATGCCCGAAAACAGCCGTATTTTGATGTCTGCCACCTTGTACATGAAGAAAAACATGGAAACCAGGAAGGCGGCCATCAGCAGGTAAAGCAGGTTTTTGGTTTTGTGAATGCCGTAGAGAATAGGCAGGGTTTTGGCCCCGTGCAGCTCATCGCCCTGTATGTCTTCCATGTCTTTGATGATCTCCCGGATCAGGTTAATGAAGAAGGCGAACACGGCATACATGTAAATAAGCCGGTTGCCGGGGTCATAGATGAGGGCAATTTCGGCAATGACCAGCGCAGTCAGCAGGGCTACCACCAGGTTACCGATAAACGGCTTCTTCTTGAAACCGGATGCGTAAAACCAGAGCAGGCCCACACTGAATACATTGATCAGTACGGCCTTCCAGCCTATGGGGAAAGCCAGGATAACGCCCGCGCTGCTGAAAACCTGGTGGATCAGCAGGGCATTTCTGCGGCTGATGATCTTCCCGATCCACACCCGGTGGGGCTTGTTGATGCGGTCGATCTTGATATCGAAATAATCGTTAATAATATAGCCTGCCGCCGCAATAAGCACCGTGGTAAAAACCAGCAGGTGAAAATGAAGATCGGTTTTCCAGTGAAACGGAAGACCAAAAACCAGGAATATCCTTACCATATACTGGGTAACGGCCACGATAACCAGGTTTTTCCAACGAATAAGCTTAAGGAAAGATTTGATAGGCTTGTAACGGTTTTGGTTTCCAAAGTTAATAACGAATAATTACCCTATGGAATTATTTGGGCCGGATTATACGTTTAACAAGGAAAGAACGAATACATGAAGATCGGAATTGTATGTTATCCTACTTTTGGCGGAAGCGGTGTGGTAGCAACGGAATTGGGCAAGGCACTGGCGCAAAAAGGACATCAGATTCATTTTATAACCTATGCCCAGCCCATACGGCTCGATTTCTTCAGTGAAAATATATGGTATCATGAGGTAAATATTTCGTCCTACCCGCTGTTTCAGTACCCGCCGTATGAATCTGCGCTGGCAGGCAAGATGGTGGATGTGGTGAAATACGAAAAGCTGGATCTCCTGCATGTGCATTATGCGATACCGCATGCCACTTCGGCCTTCCTGGCCAAGCAGATCCTGAAGCAGCAGGGCCTGGATATCCCGGTGATCACCACCCTGCACGGTACAGACATCACCATTGTAGGCAAAGATCCCTCGCTGCGGCCTATCATTACCTTCAGCATAAACGAGTCAGACGGGGTTACGGCGGTATCCAATGACCTGCGGCAGGAGACCATTGACGCTTTCTCCATTCACAAGCCTATCCGGGTCATTTACAATTTTGTAGACCTGGAACGTTTTTATAAACAGGAAAAAGAACATTTTAAACGCTTTATCTGTCCGAACGGCGAAAAGCTGCTGGTGCACGCCTCCAACTTCCGGAAGGTGAAGCGTATAGAAGACGTAATCCGGGTGTTTGCCCGCATACGCGACGTGGTGCCCAGCAAGCTCCTGCTGATAGGCGACGGTGAAGAGCGCCAGAATATGGAATTGCTGAGCCGCCACCTGGGCATAGCCGAAGACGTGCGCTTCATTGGTAAGCTGGAAGCAATGGAAGAAGTACTTTCGGTAGCCGATCTGTTCCTGATGCCTTCTGAAAAAGAGAGCTTCGGACTGGCCGCCCTGGAAGCCATGGCCTGCCAGGTACCGGTGATCTCCAGCAATACCGGCGGACTGAGCGAGCTGAACATCAACGGCGTCACCGGTTTCCTGAGCGACATCGGCGACATAGAAGATATGGTACAAAAGTCTTTGTACGTATTAGACGAGAAAAACCTCGACGGGTTTAAGCAGCGGGCCCTGGAACGTGCCAGGGAGTTTGACATGAACGTGGTGGTTTCGCAGTATGAAGAATATTATCAGCAAGTAGTAAAACAGTTTTGTGACACAGCCTGCAGCAAGGCGTAACAGGGGCGGTTAATGAAGGAATTAGCATATCTGAATAAATATTTCCTGAAGTATAAAGGACTACTTTTACTGGGCATACTCTTTACCGTTATATCCAACCTGTTCGGGATCATCCCGGCGCAGATCGTACGGCATGCCCTGGAGCTGGTAGAAACCAACGTAGATCATTATTTTCTTTTCCGGCACTCCGGCTTTCAGCCGGTAACGTACAAGACCCTTACGTTTGGCATTACGGTGCTGGGCGGCCTTATCATCCTGATGGCAATCATCAAGGGCGTATTTCTTTTTGCCGTACGCCAGACCCTCATCGTGATGTCGAGGCACATTGAGTACGACCTGAAGAATGAGATTTATGCCCATTACCAGACGTTACCACTGGCCTTCTTCAAAAGAAATTCTACCGGCGACCTGATGGCCCGTATCAGCGAAGACGTATCAAAGGTGCGCATGTACCTGGGCCCGGCCATTATGTACCTGCTGAACATGTTTGTGCTGGTGGTGCTGGTGGTGAGCTATATGTTTTCGGTAAATGCCCGGCTGACCTGGTACGTGCTGATCCCGCTTCCTCTTTTATCGCTCAGCATTTTTATTGTCAGCAGCATCATTAACCGGCGGTCGGAACGCATCCAGAAAAGCCTGGCCAACCTGTCGACCAACGCCCAGGAAACCTACTCGGGTATCCGGGTGATCAAGTCTTTTGCATCAGAGAATAAATTCTACGAACAGTTCGAAAAAGAGAGCCTGAAGTACCAGTATGAGTCGCTGAAGCTGGCGCGGGTAGATTCCATGTTCCACCCGCTGATGATTTTCCTGATCGGTTTGAGCACCATTATCTGCGTGTTTGTGGGCGGGCAGGAGGTAATTGCCGGCAAGATATCGCTGGGCGTGATCGCCGAGTTTGTGATGTACGTATTTATGCTGACCTGGCCCATGGCCGCCCTGGGCTGGACCTCCGGGCAGATTCAGCGGGCAGCGGCTTCACAGAAACGGATCAACGAGTTTCTTAACCTGCAGAACGACATCCTGCCACACCGGAACATTCCGGTAGATGTGCAGGGAAATATCAGCTTCCGGAATGTATCTTTTACCTACCCGGATACGGGAATCCGGGCTTTGGATAACATATCGCTGGATATCCGTGCCGGGGAGAGTGTGGCCATTATCGGTACCACGGCTTCCGGGAAAAGTACCCTGGCCAATCTCCTGCTGAGGCTGTACGACATTGAAGAGGGACAGATCCTGATCGATGATGTGGACCTCCGCGACCTGGATCTTTCGTACTACAAGGCCCAGGTAGGCTATGTAACGCAGGAGGTGTTCCTGTTCTCGGATACCATCAGCAATAATATCCGGTTCGGCCGCGAGGAGGCCAGTGACGAAGAGGTGCTCAATGCCGCCCGCGATGCCGAGGTATATAAGAACATTATGGATTTCCCCGACGGCTTCAATACCAAGGTAGGAGAGCGGGGAATTACCCTTTCAGGCGGGCAAAAGCAGCGGGTGTCTATTGCGCGGGCCATCATTCGCGAGCCGCGCATACTTATTCTCGACGACAGCCTGTCGGCCGTAGATACGGTTACTGAAAACAACATACTGAACAACCTGAAGCGGATCATGGCCGGCCGGACCACGATCCTTATCTCGCACCGGGTTTCGAACGCCCGGCTGGCCGATAAGATCATTCTCATGGATGAAGGGCGGATAGCCGACACCGGAACCCATGAAGAATTGCTTCAGAAAAGCGGCCTGTATGCCGAAATTTACGAAAAGCAGGATGCTCAGGTTCTGGAATCGTAAGTCCCGGGCGCGTTTTCAGGGATCAATAGCTCCTTCAAAAACATTGATACGGTTCAGGTACTTCCCGGCGGTTTTCAGGTAAATGTGTGCAGGAACGGATTGCTCCATGTCGGTATCTTCCAGCAAACGCGAGTTGTCAAATACCTGGTTGAGCTCTATAAAATGGATATAGGGCTCCAGTGCATACAGCAGGATTCTCAGGTTGGTATTGTTGCCGAAGTTTTCCACCCAGTACTCCAGGTAATGGCTGAAATTAACCAGCGGACTGTCTTCCGGGAGGAGCCCGGTGCCTTTGGTCCACTTTTTCATATCGGCCAGTAATTTTTTATCGGTAAACCGGAAAGGCGGTTTTTCCGGGAATTCGTCTTTTATGGCCTCCGTAGATAAATAAGGCGTGCTGCAGGCCTTTTCACCCGATGAAATATGATAAACCCGGTATTTCCGGGCAGGATTAAATACCAGCTTTATAATGGCCTGCGAAACGTAGTCGACCGGTACAATATCAATTTTACTGTGGGCATTGGCCGGAACCAGCCTCAGCTCGTTTAAAGTGGCCAGCGCCCATAAGATCACGTACGAGCGGGGTACCCAGTTCCTGGTGTCGCCCATGATGATGGAGGGCCTGACCACCAGTATTTTGTTTTCGGGGAGGTACTCTTTCAGCAGCAGCTCGCCCGTCATCTTGGTATACGAATACTTCACGAGGTGCTTTGCCGACAGGTCGGGCGACATGTCTTCAGTCACGTGATTTTTGACCAGCGAGCCGCAGATGGTGGCTGTGCCCACGTAGGTGAACAGGTTCAGCGAGGGCAGCGACTGCGCCCAGCTGAGAATCTGCTTCAGTCCGCCGATATTGATCTTCTCTACCAGGCTATCGTAAATTTTTGAAAAGGAAGTGTTGGCCGCCGAATGGATAATGATGCTTACCCCGTTCAGCCGGCTGTCGGCTTTCAGGTTTTCGGCCAGGTAGTCATCGGCCAGGTCGCCGGTGACCGCTATAATCTTATCCCGGTCAAACGGGTCATTGTGCAAATCAAAAACCTTTTTGATCCTGGCCAGGGCGTTTTCTTCATTTGCTGACCGTACAAGGCAGAATATTTTATCAATATCTTCTCTTTTCGACAAGTCAACAAGCAATTCTCCTCCTAAAAAACCGGTTACACCGGTTATAAAAATATCCATCTGTTATATGATTTAATCAAAAAACTCCAAACCGATTACTCCCAGGAGAATAAGCAGCAGCGATACAACTTTTACCGGTGTGACGGGCTCATCCAGGAAGAAGATCCCCACCAGTGTCATAATGAAGATGCCGGCACTGGCCCAGATGGCATACGCCACGCTGGTGTCCATTTTTTTTATGGCAAGAATGAGACAGCCCAATGCCAGGGTGTAAAAGAATACAACAAAGAAGATAGGCAGCAGCTTGGTGAATCCTTCTGATCTCTTCATAAAAACCAGGGCGATTATCTCAAACGAAATGCCCATAGAAAGCCAAACCCACTTCATTTACTTCGAAATTTAGATTCGCCGGTGCCCCTGTATTAACTGCATGTGCCGCCGTACGTTTTTCCATGATTTGGAAAGCCGCAAATTTCGGAAATACCGTGCCCCGAAGCCGTTAGAGATGCTTTAGAAAATTATTAGAATTTTATTAGAATCAGGCCAGGTTCTTCAATCTGACCGTAAAAACGGAACCCTGTGCTACTTCTGAGGTAACGCTGAGGGTGCCGCCGTGAAGATGGATGATGCGCTGGGTGAGCGAAAGGCCTATCCCGTTTCCTTCGGCAAATTTTTTATTCTCTCCGCGGAAAAAAGGAGTGAATATCTGGGTGAGATCGTAGGGAGCAATGCCGATGCCGTGATCAATAAAACGCAAGCTGATCATTTCTTTTTCAAATGAGATTTCCACGGTACACTTGTTGTCGTCTGAAAACTTGCAGCCGTTTTCGAAAAGGTTACTGAACGCGGCTTTCAGCAGGTACTCATTGCCATTGACACAGATTTCTTCGTCGGTTTCAAAATGATTTTCGAAGTGAATGTCCATTTTGTACTCGGGATTGGTCAGGTGCACCTGCCGGAGGGCATCAAGCAGGAGCTCATCGATGCGTAATTCGCGGAAAGCAATTTCAGACGGGTCGTAGCTTGCCTTGGCCAGGTCAAGCAGGCTGTTTAAGAGGCGCGCCAGCTTTTTGGTGTCTGACAGCACATTCTGTATGGCCAGCTTATATTCATGCACGGCCCGGTCTTTGTTACCCGAAAGCTCCAGCTCGGTTATAATAGCGGCCAGGGGTGTTCTGAGCTCGTGCGAGATGTTGGAAACAAATTGCTTCTGGGCTTCAAACGAGCTTTCCAGGCGCACCAGCATTTCGTTGAAGGTGTTGGCCAGCTCGGTGAGCTCATCTTTGTTGCCGTTGCTTTTGAGGCGCAGATCCAGGCTGGTAGCTGAAATGATACGGGCTTTTTCGGTCATTTCCTTTACCGGTGCAAAGGCTTTTTTGGAAAAGAAATACCCGGCAATGTAAATGAAGAGAATAGAAATGACAAATACAATGGCGCTGTTCTGCAGGAGCTTGTTGAGCTTGTGGTAGCCGTCCCAGTCTATGGCTGTAGCGGTGAGAATATAGATTTTCCCCCTGAAATCATAGCGCTGGCCAATGGCCTGGCGTTTCCCGAGGTAAAAGCGCAGCTCGTTATCCTGCAGTACCTGGCGGATCATCTCCGGTGTTTCTTTAACAAAGTCTACATTTTCTGCATCGTGGTACAGTAAATTAAACGAGGTGTCGTAGATGGCTACTTCCGCTTCGTTCAGGATTTTGCTGTTGGTATGGTAAATATCTTTCAGCACCTGCTCTTCTACATCCGTATTGAAAAAGAGGTTGGCTTTGGTTACCGCTTCTTTCCGGAGCGAGGTGTAGAAGGCCTCTTCCCGGTCTTCCTGGGCCGAAATATAGATGATGCCGGCAAACACAAATAAGATGGTTGCCGTAATCAGCGTAAACAATATGGTGAGGCGGGTACGAATCTTCATTATTCAGCCTTCAAAATAAATCCCATCCCTGTTTTGGTGTGAATCAGCTTTTTGTTAAAGTCTTTGTCTATTTTTTTACGAAGGTAGTTAATATAGACGTCAATAAAATTGGTGCCGGTATCAAAGTGTGTATTCCATACCTTATCGGCGATCTCTGCCCGGGGCAACACCCGTTCGGGGTTTTGCATCATGTATTTCAGCAGGCTGAATTCCTTTGGGGTGAGGTCTATTTCCGTGCCGTTTCGTTTTACAGACCGGGTCCGGAGGTTCATTTCCAGGCCGGCGTAATTCAGGCTGTTTCCCGGCTGTGAAGCCGCACGGGCATTCCGCTTCAGCAATGCCCGTATGCGGGCCAGCAGCTCACGCATTTCAAAAGGCTTGACCAGGTAGTCGTCGGCTCCTGCATCAAAGCCTTCTACTTTGTCGTCGGTAGTTCCGAGGGCGGTCAGCATGATGATCGGGATGCCCGATTTCACCCGGTTGATCTCCTTGCACAGGTCAAGGCCATCCATTTTGGGCAGAATAATGTCTGTTATGACCAGGTCGTAGTCGTACTGCGAAGCCAGTTTCTTTCCTGTAAGCCCGTCGTAGGCAAGTGTTATCTCATAGCCCTGTTCTTCCAGTCCTCTTTTAATGAGTTCCGATACCCTTTCGTCGTCTTCAACAATCAATATACGATGCATTTCGAAAATTATAGCCCTGTAAATTTAAAAAGAAAAACGGAACATACCGCCAGGCATCGTTTTGCGTGTACTTTCCGTATTTACAATAAACCGGCTGAGAGAAGACAGCCCGATGGGTTTTTACTTTCTGTTGGTTACATTTGTCATGACTAAAGCACCGATTGAGTATAAGAAAAAACAGTAAACCGGATTTGGAAAGCATCATCAAGGGGTGCAAGGACGGAAAAGCTTCCGCCCAGAAGATCCTGTTTGAAAATTTTTACGGGTATGCTAAAAAAATATGCCTGAGATACGGTTCTGATTATGCCCAGGCGGAAGAAATGGTGAACGACGCCTTCCTGAAGGTATTTAAGAATATTCACAGTTTTAACGAGACGCAGAATTTCCCGGCATGGTTTAAGACCATCACCGTACGAACCTGCATTGATTATTACCGGAAGTTCAGCCCCAAGGTGGCTCTTGTAGATGTGCAGGAGATGCCTCACCTGGAAGGCAGCCAGGCGGAAGTCGTGGATCAGCTCAGCGCAGAAGAGATCCTGGAGCTGGTGCAGAAGTTGCCGCCTTCTTACCGGACGGTGTTTTCGCTTTTTGTAATAGACGGCTATTCGCATGCCGAAATTGCGGAAATGCTGAATATCAATGAAGGTACTTCGCGGTCTAACCTGGTGAAGGCGCGCATGAAGCTTCAGGAATGGATTAAATTGTATGCAGCAGATAAAGTAATGAAATATTGATATGTCTGAGAAAGATTTTGATAACCGGATCCGCAAGAAGCTGGAATCGCTTCAGACGGATTATACCCCTGAAGCCTGGGAGAGTTTCAGGAAGTTATTGCCGGTGCCCTGGTATATAACTTTTTTAAAGACCTACGGCGGCTGGATCTTTGGCGGGATCTCTTCACTGGCCCTCTTGTTTAACCTTTTTTATAACGCAAAACCCGGATCATCTGAAAAAACCGATACCCTGACTACTGTAGAAGAAAGAATACCGCAAGCGGAGATCCGCTACCGGACCGATACGGTATACCGCACCCAAACCGTGTATAAGTATATATACCGCGACAGGCCCCCGGTGGTTTTTGCCGGGGAAGTACCGGTCGGCGGGGGGCGTTCTGAAACCGGGATATACCCGGACACTGCCGTTTTAACCCGGCCGGCTTTTACCGGTCTGCCTGTGTATGCGCAGGAAGAAAATACGGCCCGGGAGCCGGAGAAGGCCGTTCGCAAAGCTGAGAAAGATACCCTGGTGATAGCGGCCGGAACCCGGCCGTCAGCCGCACCCCGGCATAAATTCTGGCCCAATTTTAACGTGAAACCCGGCGTGGAAACCGATTATATGGCCGGGAACAATGCCTTTTCTTTCGGGCCGCTGGTAGAGATCTTCCTCAAAAACCGGTTCAGTGTAAGCACAGGCGTTTCCATAGCCAACAGCTCGGCCATGTCGTTCCCGGTGGTGAAAGATTTTAACAAAGATACCGGTAAGAATTTTGAAGATAATTACCAGCCGCCCAAGCCCCCCAACCCGGGATCGGGCATACGCGACATCACCATTGAGACTTCGCGGATACGCATGCCGCTCTATATGAGCTACTATGTGCCGCTGACCTACCGGCTTGATTTCCTGATCAGTACAGGAACAAGGCTGGATCTGAAGGTTTCGGAGAATATTTCGTTTACGAACGATGGCTTTAAAGACAGCCCGTACCAGAACATGGAGAACCGTTACAAGCCCAAGATTTTCAATAATCTTTATTACGGAATGGGTATCCAGTACAGGTATGGCCGGATAAACGGGCAGCTGGCTCCGTATTTTGAGTTCCCGTTTTCAAAGCCCACTTACCTGATCTCACCGAATAAATTCGGGATCAATGCGGCACTGAAGTTCTCATTGAAGTAGAGGTAACCGGGTTTAGCTCCTGTGCGAAGATTTACTGGTGCTGAATGGATTTTACGCTTCGACCGATCCTTTGAGCTTGTAGCGCTCCTGCCGCAGATCCACGTTGATCTCAAAACCGAGGATCAGGATCAGGCAGATCAGGTAGATCCAGACCATGATGGCGATCAGCGTACCGATAGAGCCGTAAAGCTTGTTGTAGGAACTGAAGTTTTCAAGATAGTAGGAAAACAGGTTGGTGGCCAGGATGCACAGTACTGAGGCAAACACAGCACCGAAATTAAAGAACCGGATTCTCTTATGAATAGCCGGGGCAAAGTAATACAGGGAAGCAATGCCGAAGTAAAAGATGAAGAAGATGGAGATATACCCCAGGGCGTGAATGGCCAGCAGGTTAAGCTGCGAGTTGAACAGGCCCTGGCCGGCAAGGTAATTCAGCACAATTTTTCCCACAATCAGGATGATGACCGCGCATACCAGCACAAAAACCAGGATCAGCAGAACCAGCGCGGCCGTACCCCGCGAGCGTACAAAACCCCGGCTCTTTTTTTCTTCCAGTGATCCGTTAAATGCCCGGGTAAGCGAGTTGATGCCGTTGGTGGCGGCGTAGAGTGAAAAGATAAAACCGAAAGAAAGGATATCGCCCCGGGGCCGGCTGATGATCTCGTAGATGGTCTGAGCCACCACATCGTAGAGCCCTTCCGGCATAAGATTACGGCTGAAATCCATAATCTGGATATCGAGGTGGTCGATAGGAATGTAAGGAATCAGCGTGAAAAGAAACAGGATAGCCGGGAAGACCGCCAGGAGAAAGCTGAAAGCCACCGATGTGGCCCGTTGGTCAAGATCAAATGTAACAATATTACTCCACAGGATTTCGAGGAACCTGTACACCGAGATATCCGAGCCGAAAAGATGAACGGTGCTCAGGTAGTTCTTTACAGGTGCCAGTATTTTTTTTATCCGGTTTCGCATGCAAAGTGGGGTTGTAGTTTTTTTAGAATGATACCGGGACAGGGAATGATCTTCCGCGTGGTGCTGTCAAGAAAGACCAATGTGGTTCTGCCCACATGAATGAGTGCCTTTTCTTCGTTCCGGATTTCAGAGGTAAAGATAATCCTTGTTCCCGGAAGTGTCTCCAGTTTACAGTTAATTTCGAGCAGCTCGTCGTATTGAGCAGGCCGGATATACCTCGAATTGTTCTCATAAACGGGCATCCATACCCCGCTTTCTTCCAGGTCGCGGTAGCGTACGCCCAGGGCACGCAGGGCTTCTACCCGGCCTATTTCGTAGAGCCGGGGGTAATTTCCGTAATACATGTAGCCCATCTGGTCTACATCGGCATAGCGAACCCGGTAATCAGATATATGACTGTACATCAGCGTATTCCTCTCTGGTTTAGCGCAGTCTGGTATTTTTGCGCATTTTTCAGGTGCTCGGTAAAGTTCTCGGCAAAATTATGGTAACCCGAGAAGTCTTCTCTGGCACTGAAATAGGTATAATTATGTTGCTGGTAGTTCAGTACGGCGTCAAGGGCCACACGTTCCGGCAGGGCAATAGGCCCCGGAGGCAGCCCGGTGTTTTTATACGTATTGTAGGGCGAGTCAACGGCCAGGTGCTTGTGCAGAATGCGCTTCAGGCTGAAGTCGCCTACGGCAAATTTAACGGTTGGGTCGGCCTGCAGGGGCATGCCCAGGGCAAGCCGGTTGATATATACCCCGGCCACTACCGGCATTTCGTCTTTTTTATTGGTTTCACTCTGAACAATAGAGGCCAGCGTGCCTACCTGGTCAGGGGTAAGATTAATGTGCCGGGCCTGGCTGAGCCGCTCTTCGTTCCAGAATTTTTTGTATTCGGTTTGCATACGCTCCAGGAACTCGTCAGGCGTAACGGTCCAGTAAATGAAGTACGTATCGGGCAGGAACATATTCATGATGGTTTCTTTGTTGAAGCCCAGCTCGTGCACTACGGTGTCGCTGTTCAGCTTGTCTACCAGTACCTGCGGGTCAAAGGCCAGCCGGTTCCCGATTTTCCGGGCCAGGTCATCCTTGGTACGGATGTTGTTAAAGGTTAGCTTAACGGGGTCCTGCCGCCCGCTCAGCAACTTGGAAATGATGGTGTTGTTTGAAGAGTTGGGCGGAATTTCGTACCGGCCAGGCTTAATGTTATCGCGGTAGCCTTTATGCCTGGTGAGAAAGCCGAAGGCAATTTCATTATGGATCACCCGGTGGGTACGCAGGGTGTCAAGAACCGTATCGTAGGTAGATCCTTCAGGTATGTACAATACAAATTTCTCTTTGCCGTCTACGTTCAGGTTCGGGCTGGAGTATACCTGCCAGAAGTAAAAGGCAAATGAGGCCACTATGGTGGAAAAGAGCACCAGGGCGTATGCAAAAAGTTTTCTTTTCTTACTCATGAAGGGTTGAAATTAAAGTGTCTTCCGTAACCGGGGTCTGTGTACCCGTGATCATGTTTTTCAACAGGTAGGTTTTTTGGGCTATTTCTTCCGGCCCTGCAATAAGAACGAAAGGAATGCCTTTTTTATCGGCATATTCGAATTGCTTTTTTATTTTGGCGGCATCGGGGTAGATCTCGGAACTTATTTCGTGTTTCCGGAGCAGCGAAAGAAGCGCGAGGCTGCTTTTCAGGGTTTCTGCGCTAAAACAGGTGACCATAACGCGGGTAGAAGAATACCCCAGCTCGGCCGGGAACAACGAAAGCTCTTCCATCACATCGTAGATCCGGTCAACCCCCAGCGATATCCCCACACCGGATACGCCCGGAACGCCGAAGCTGCCCGTAAGGTTATCGTACCGGCCCCCGCCCGATATGCTGCCTATGCTTACACTCAGGGCTTTTACCTCGAAAATAGCACCGGTATAATAGCTCAGACCGCGGGCCAGCGAGGGATCAAACTCAATGCGGGCGTTGTCCAGGCCCAGCTCTTTTACCAGGGTCCAGATGCTTTCCAGCTCATGCACACCGAGCAGGCCCGTTGGGGAGCCGCTAAGCCATTCTTTCAGGTAAGCAAACAGGTCTCCGGCGTCTTCAAGGTGAAAAAGAGGCTGCAGGTTCCGGATATTTTCTTCCGTAAAACCTCTTTCCATCAGCTCGGCTTCCACCTTTTCTTTCCCGATCTTATCCAGCTTGTCAATGGCTACGCTCAGTGCGGCTTCTTTCCCGGCAGCACCGATGGCCTCGGCAATACCGGCCAGTATTTTGCGGTTATTGATTTTTATCACAAAATCAGCAATGCCCAGCCCGCTGAAGACCTCGTGCAGCATCAGTACGATCTCGGCCTCGCAGATGAGCGAATCGGTTCCTACCACATCGGCATCGCACTGGTAAAATTCGCGGTAACGGCCTTTCTGCGGCCGGTCGGCCCGCCATACGGGTTGAATCTGGTACCGTTTGAAGGGGAGGGCCAGCTGCTGGCGGTTCATGGCCACATAGCGGGCAAACGGAACGGTCAGGTCATAGCGCAGTCCCTTCTCAGATACTTTTTTGAGCACCTCTTTAGGCCCTTTGGCCAGGTCTTCGGGCGTAACATCTTTGACAAAGTCGCCTGAATTGAGAATCTTGAACAAAAGCTGATCCCCTTCTTCTCCGTATTTGCCCATCAGCACCGAAAGATTTTCAATAGAGGGCGTTTCTAACGGGAGAAACCCGTATTTCTTATATACTTTTTTAACGGTGTCAAAAATAAAATTTCTTTTGGCCATCACTTCCGGACCGAAGTCGCGGGTTCCTCTGGCCAGACCGGGTTTAGACATATTTGCTGGTTTAAAAAATCTTTCAAAAATAGCCTATTACGGCTAATGGGTCTATACTCTGCTTTAAACTTTCCGGAAAATGTTACGTATTCGCATAAAATATCGGGTGATCGGCGGATTTATGCGAAAAGATGTCTATCTTTGCACCTCGAAATTCAAAAATGGATCACCATGGGAGTTACTCAGTTAAAAAGAAAGAGCAGAAAGAACAGAGCGGTAGCGAATAATAAAATTGCAGCTATCAAAAGACTTACCTTAACACCTACAATTAAGAAAGTCACTGTTGAAGAACTTAAAGCTGAAGCAGCAAAGTAATCAAAGCCCTATTTTTTAGGGCTTCTTTCTATCTTCAATTTGGAATTCTGGAGATTTTGTGAGGCTCTCCTGATCAGGGCATTCTGCCGCTTCTTATAATATTTTCTTGCTTTTATCTGGGAACTGAGCACCAGCGCTTTCCCCATCACCAGCAATCCTGTTAATGTCAGCACCAGTCCCAGGATGATCATAAATATCCAGGTAGGCTTGTGATATCCCTCAAATAAGCGGAACCACGAAAACGCAAACAGGCATTGCCCGATAATAAAAAGGCATGCACCCCCTGCCGCATTCAGCCATGACCTCTGCCGGAGGCTTAAACTCTTTATCATCCGCTGGCCCGGAGCCTTTTTATATTTTACTAACATAAATTAAATCTGTAGTTTTACGGTGCAACGCATCTTAGTATTGCAAATTTAAGCAAATCGTTAATTATATTTAAATAAAACATGGATTTTGAACGGGTTTATGACCGGAAGAAGGACGGAAGCCTCAAATGGAACAAATATAATGAGGAGGTAATTCCGTTATGGGTGGCCGATATGGATTTTGAAGTGGCTGAACCCATACGGGCCGCTGTGCAGCGGTATACCGATGCGGGAATTTACGGCTATGCCATGCCACCGGCAGCACTGGCCGGTACGGTGATCAGCTGGCTCCGCAGCCGCTATGGCTGGGAGATCGAAAAGGAGTGGATCGTGTGGCTGCCGTCGGTTTTATCGGGTTTGGGTACGGCCGCCCGGTATGTTTCAGCGGCTCCCTACGGAGTGATGACGTCTGTACCGGTTTACCGGCCTTTCCTGGATATCGGCAGCGCTGAAGGGCGCCGCCTGCAGGCCGTTCCCCTGAAAGCAGAAGGGTGGACAATGGATTTCGATGCCATGGAAGCTGCCCTGACCGAAGATACACGGGTGTATATCCTCTGCAACCCGCATAACCCTACCGGCCGTATGTACAGCCGCGGTGAGCTGGAGCAGCTGGCTGATTTCTGTTTAAAGCACGATATTTTTATCCTCTCCGATGAGATCCATGCCGACCTCACGCTTGATCAGCACAGGCAGCATATCCCGGTTGCTTCGCTGTCACCGGAGGTAGCGGCTCAAACCTTCAGCTTTTTCTCTGCCGCCAAAGCGTTTAATATACCGGCCCTCAATTCGGCTTTTGCCGTTATCCCGGATGCCCGGCACCGCGAAGGATTTGATAAAATACGCCTCCATACTGTTCCGAATATGACCCTGCTGGGCGGCGATGCCTGCAGGGCGGCTTTTGCAGAATCCGGCGGGTGGCTGGAAGCCGCCCTGGATTACCTGAGGGCCAATCATGACTTCCTGTATGAGGAGATCAACGCTATTCCCGGTTTAAAAATGAACAGGGCAGAGGCTACCTACCTGGCCTGGATCGATTATTCGGAAAGCGGCATACCCGATTTTGCCGCCTGCCTGGAAAAATACGGGGTGGGAGTGATGGAAGGTACCGTGTTTATGGGTGAAAACCATATCCGCTTAAATTTTGGTACTCAGCGTCATGTGCTGGAAGAGGCCGTGCGGCGTATCCGGACGGCCGTGGAAAATCGCGGTTGAGTTCCGGGAAGGCCGGTGCCTGTGACAGGAGAAGAGCCGTCAGGAGGTGCCGGCTGCTGAAATATCGTTAAATGCTTCTTCTGATTCAAAACGCAGGCGTTCTCTGGTTACGGGATGCGTAAATTCGAGGTAAGCGGCATGAAGGTACAGGCGGTCAGCGGCCGTGCCGTAGAGGTCGTCGCCCACAATAGGCGCATTTAAACCGAGCTGATGAGCGGCATGCATGCGTAGCTGGTGGGTGCGGCCGGTCAGCGGGTAGAAATGTACTTTTGAAAGGCCGTTCTGCGTAGAGATCAGCTCCCAGCGCGTAACGGCTTTTTTGCCGTGCTCAAAGCAAACCAGCTGCCGGGGTCGGTCGTCAAAATCGCCTCTCAAGGGCAAATGAATTTCACCGCCGGCTCCTGGCGGCTCTCCTGCCAGCAGGGCCGTGTATCTTTTGACTACGGTACGTTTCAGGAATTGCCGCTGGATGTGCCTGTGCGCTTCTTTGGTACGGGCCACAACCAGCAGGCCGCTGGTAGCCATATCGAGGCGGTGAATGATGAGTGGCTCACGGTTGAGCCAGCGGGTTTTGAGACGGCTGTATACCGAGTCTTCTATATGAATGCCCGGAACGGAGAGCAGGCCAGCCGGCTTGTCGATCACGATAAAATGCTCATCTTCATAGGGATATTCAGTAAATAGAATTGAAATCGGTTGTTGAATAATTTTTTGACAGCCGATTTTGTTTTTTTAAAGAAATGCTAGCCAGAGATTTTGCTGATGGGATACTATGTTGTTGTCAAGGGCCTT
>NZ_JBFOLH020000012.1:0-145914 GCF_040829825.2 Leadbetterella sp. DM7
TAAGGCCCTTGACAACAACATAGTATCCCATCAGCAAAATCTCTGGCTAGCATTTCTTTAAAAAAACAAAATCGGCTGTCAAAAAATTATTCAACAACCGATTTCAATTCTATTTACTGAATATCCCCGGGTAATTGGACAGCTCCAGAAAACTATCCAGAAATTTTGTCCATTGCTGCATATTAAAGGCAATGCCGCGCTGTGCGTTGTTTTCTGCCAGGTCCAGATAAGCAGATACAATCCTGTTCAGTTCAGCGATATGCCCGTGCGACAGATAATTTTTGGCAACCGAAACATCGCTTTTTTGAATTTTTCCGTCAGGTGCATCTTTCCAGGTTTTTAACCCCATATACAATTGGGTGGCATCTGCTTCGCTATAGATGATCTCCGCAGCCGTTTTTCCGGTAATTGCCCAATGCAGCTTGTTCTGAACTATTGCAAAAAAGTTTCTGGCTTGCATACTGTCCTTTTCATAATCTGTACTCAAAGCATATAAATCAGTTATTTTCTGATAAAACCGGCGTTCGCTTGTACGGATTTCGCGTATGCGCTCCAGTAACTCGTCAAAGTAATCTTGTCCGAAATGTTTGCCTTGCCTGAGCCGCTCATCATCCAAAACAAAACCTTTGATAATAAATTCATTTAAAGTCTGTGTGGCCCATTTCCTGAATTCGGTGGACTGAACCGAATTGACCCTGTAACCAACTGCCAGGACTGCTTCCAAACGGTAGAAATTTGTTTCATAAACTTTGCCATCTGTAGCAGTTGTTTCCATTTTGGAAATAACTGAATTTTCCGCCAATTCTCCGGTATCAAAAATATTTTTCAGGTGTTTGCTAACCGCGGGGACTCTTACTCCGAATAATTCTGCCATGGATTTTTGCGTAAGCCAAAATGTACCGGACTGAAAATAAACCGATACATTAACTTTCTGGTTCGTGGTGTTAAACAGTAAAATATCTCTTGGCTTCATAATTTTGTTGCAGGTTTACTATTGTTTTGTGCTTTCAAAATTAGGAAATTCAAACGGAGCTGATGTAATGGTTCGTTAATATATTTATCAACCGGCTCACCCAATCCCTCCGAAGCGATTTTTGTTTATGCCTTTGAAATATCCTCCCCTTTTTCAAAATGTAACCGCTTTTCTCAACTTTTGTAATCCAAATCATTAATTTTGCAAATTGTTTCCGGAAATAGAGCTGATGAAGAAAAATATCCTCGTGGTTTACTATACGCAATCGGGCCAGCTAAAGGCCATAGCAGATAGTATAGTAGGGCCTTTAGCGGGCTGTAACGTGGTTTTTCATGAAATCAAAATGGAGGAGGAGTTTCCTTTTCCGTGGACGGGCGACAGTTTTTTCGACAGCTTCCCCGACTCTTTTCAGCAACGGCCCCACCGCCTGAAGCCCGTACCTCCGGAGATCCTGGAAGGTGACTATGACCTTGTTCTTTTTCATTACCAGGTGTGGTTCCTGAGCCCGTCTATTCCTGTGACATCTTTCCTGAAGAGCGACGAGGGCCGGAAGCTCCTGTCGGGCCGGCCGGTGGTGACCGTCAGCGGCACCCGCAATATGTGGATCCTGGCCCAGGAAAAAGTCAAAAAGTTGCTGAAGGAAGCGGGTGCTGACCTGGTAGGAAATGTGGCGCTGGTAGACCGTGCCGGAAACCTGGTGAGCGTAGTGACGATCGTCGACTGGCTGTTTTCGGGCATAAAAAGGAAATACCTGGGCATTTTCCCTATGCCCGGCGTATCGGAAGAAGATATCCGGGGGGCAGCAGAGTTCGGCCGGATCATTCAGAAGCACCTTGAAGCGGGTACGCTGAACAGTCTTCAGCCCGAGCTGGCGGCCAATGGCGCCGTACGGGTCAGCTCTTTCCTGCTGTCGGTAGACCAGAAAGGGAACGCAATCTTTAAAAAGTGGGCTCAGATCATTGAAAAACGGCCTGCTCAAAGGAAATTCCTGCTGAAGCTATTCAACATTTACGTGATTTTGGCATTGTATGTGGTATCTCCTGTTGTGTTTGTGTTTCATATATTGACGTATCCGTTCTGGAGGAGATCATTTTTAAAAGAGAAAGAATATTTTCAGCGAGTTTAGATTTATGGCAGAAGTTTATATCACCCGCGCGGCGAAGTTTTTACCCAATGACCCGGTTTCCAACGACGAAATGGAAAATTACCTGGGCCTGGTCAATAATGCAGCTTCACGGGCCAAAAGAATCGTATTAAGAAATAACGGGATAAAAACACGATACTACGCTTTCGATCAATCAGGAGCCAGCACACACACCAATGCACAGCTGACCGCAAAGGCCATTGAAGGTCTTTACGGAGAAGGCTTCGGACCGGAGGATATGGAATTGCTGTC
This sequence comes from Leadbetterella sp. DM7, assembly GCF_040829825.2. Taxonomy (NCBI): domain Bacteria; kingdom Pseudomonadati; phylum Bacteroidota; class Cytophagia; order Cytophagales; family Leadbetterellaceae; genus Leadbetterella; species Leadbetterella sp. DM7. The sequence goes on from NZ_JBFOLH020000012.1 coordinate 2,370, forward strand.
GTGCGGCACCTCTTCACCCGATACGTTGATGCCCTCGCATACGGTACTGGTTCACGGGTTCCTGCAAAACCGGAACCTGGAAGTAAACTGTGCGTCGGGCAACTGTTGCGCCGGCATGAACGCCCTGAAATTCGGCTACCTTTCGGTGAAGTCGGACGGAACCCGGAACGCCGTGTGCGCGGGATCGGAACGGACCTCTTCCTGGATGCTGGCCGACAAGTTCAATGCAGAGATCGAGAACCTTGAAAAGCTGGAAGAACAGCCTATCCTGTCCTTTAAAAAAGATTTTTTACGCTTTATGCTCTCTGACGGGGCCGGTGCCTTTTTACTGGAAAACCAACCCCGCGGACCGCTTTCCCTGAAAATAGAATGGATGGAAGGCTATTCGTACGCCCACGAGCTGGAAACCTGCATGTATGCCGGCGGAGAGAAGCAGGAAGACGGCAACGTAAAGCCCTGGAGCGAATACGAGCCGAAAGAATGGCTGAACCAGTCGCTCTTTGCCATCAAGCAGGATACCCGCCTTCTTGACCAGCATATCCTCGAAAAAGGAGCAGAAAGCCTGAAGCTGGCCATTGACAAGCATCACCTGGCGTCGTCGGAGATCGATTATTTCCTGCCGCATGTTTCGTCGCATTATTTTGTCAGCGGGCTGGCAAAATCGCTGGAAGAAAAAGGAGCCCCCATACTTCCGGAAAAGTGGTTCATGAACCTGGCCCGGGTAGGAAATGTAGGTGCGGGCTCGATATACCTGATGCTGGAAGAGCTGCTTGCCTCCGGCCGCCTGAAAGCAGGGGAGAAGATCCTGCTTTCGGTACCCGAAAGTGCCCGGTTTACCTATTCGTATGCCCTTTTAACCGTGGTGAGCGTATGATCAGTGTAGCTGAATTGTTGCCCCAGAAGTATCCTTTTGTTATGGTGGATACCCTCATTCACTACACGGAAACAAGCATTGATTCAGGTTACACAATACAGCCGGCCGATATTTTTGCCGAAAAAGGGGTCTTTCTCGAAGGAGGAATTGTAGAGCATATGGCCCAGTCAGTAGCCCTCCACACGGGGTACCGGTATTACCTGAAAAATGAGTCGGCGCCTGTGGGCTATATCGGTTCTATCAGCAATGTATCCATTCACCGCCTGCCGGCGGTAGGAGAGACCCTCACTACCCGTGTGGAGATCCTGCAGGAGTTTATGGGAATTACACTGGTGGCGGTAGAAACGTTTGTCAATGATCTGCCGGTGGCTTCCGGCAAGATGAAAACGGTGCTGGCTTCATGAAAAGGCTGCTGGAAATACACCGTTACCTGCCGCACAAGAAGCCCATGCAGATGGTAGACGGCATCCGGGAGATTACGGCAGAAGGCGTGGAATGTGAATTTTATATTTCTCCCGAGTCGGTCTTTGTGGAAGACGGTTACCTGAGCGAATCGGGCATGATAGAAAATGCGGCCCAGACTTCCTCCTGCATTGTGGCCCAGACATACTTTCTCGATGAAACGGAGAACGAGGTGATCGGCTTTATCAGCTCTATCCGCCGGATCAACATCCTGCAGAAGCCTGCTGTAGGTACCCGGCTGGTGACAAAGGCCGTGCTACTGTCAAGGTTTGATTCGGAAAATTACAGCACCTGCCGGGTACAATGCCGCACTTTTCAGGAGGAAACATTACTTTTGGAGGGAGAAATCAATCTGTTTATCCAGGAACAAGGCAATGAAAAAGGAAGAAGTACCCCAGGACAAGAGTAACCTGGCCTCCGCCAATATGCGGGAGCTGTGCTATGCCGTAGACAAAGACGGGAACTATACCACCGCGCTCAGTACGGGCTGGGAACCCAAAACCGTAGCGCTGGATAACTCCATTGCAGCCATTGAAGAATGGGTGGAAGAGGCGAGGCAGAAGATCAGGGACGGGAAAGCCAGCCCTATCCTCTACTTTATGGAACTCAATAAAATGGACCTCCAGGTGCTGGCCGGGTATACGGGCCTCTGGATGTGGCGAGTAAAGCGGCACCTGAAGCCGGCCGTTTTTAAGCGGCTGGGTAACAAGGTGCTGGCACGGTATGCGCAGGCCTTTAATATTACCCCGGAAGAACTAAAAAACTATAAACCGGAATAATGGTTGTTGAATTTGAACATCATCAGTCGGCTCACTGTGAGAACGGAGTGGCCTCCAACCTGCTCCGGCACAATGGACTGAATTTAAGCGAACCCATGGTCTTTGGCCTGGGCTCGGGTATTTTTTTCGTATATATTCCTTTCCTGAAAGTGAATCATGCGCCGGCCATCAGCTATCGTCCGCAGCCGGGCATTATCTTCAGCCGGGTAGCCAAACGCCTGGGCATCCGGATCAGGCGGAAGAAATTTTCTGACCCGGAAGAGGCCCGCAGGGCGCTGGAAGAAAACCTGGTTAACGGTATTCCCACAGGGCTGCAGGTAGGCGTGTTTAACCTGCCGTATTTTCCTGACCAGTACCGGTTTCACTTCAATGCCCATAACCTGGTGATTTTCGGGAAGGAAGAAGGGAAATACCTGGTGAGTGACCCGGTGATGGAAAATATCACCTTACTGAGCCCGGAAGAGCTGGAAAAGGTACGGTATGCCAAGGGCGCCCTGGCGCCGCAGGGGCAGATGTACTTCCCGATCCATATTCCGAAGGATATCGACCTCAAAAAAGCCATCGTTAAGGCCATTAAAAGCGCCTGTTCCACCATGCTGGCTCCCGTACCCATTGTGGGGGTGAAAGGCGAGCGGCTGGTGGCCCGCAAAATCCGGAAATGGCCGGAAAAAGTGGGTGTGAAAGCCACCAATCATTACCTGGCGCAGATTGTGCGCATGCAGGAGGAGATCGGCACGGGGGGCGGCGGGTTCCGGTATATCTATGCGGCCTTCCTTCAGGAAGCCGCCGGTATCCTGGAAAAACCGGAGCTCAAAGCGCTGTCGCAGGAAATGACCGGCATAGGCGATGAATGGCGTGATTTTGCCCTGAACGCATCGCGTATCCTGAAGAACCGGAAAACGGAAGACGGCATGTACCAGGCGCTGGCCGACCAGCTTGACCGGCTGGCCGACCGGGAGGAGGCATTCTTTAAGAAATTAAAAAAAGCGGTGTGAGCGAGACCCTGAAAAACAGTCCCGAACCGGTTATCCGGATTCATACACTAAGTAAAAAATACCGCGAGGCGGAAGACTTCTCGGTAAATGAGCTGACGCTGGCTGTTCCACGGGGAGAAATTTTCGGCCTGCTCGGGCCCAACGGAGCCGGCAAGACCACGCTTATCTCCATGCTCTGCGGGCTGATCCGTCCTACCAGCGGCGATTTCACGATCAACGGCTGGTCATACCGCTCGCAAGGGGAGGAGATCCGGAAAAACATTGGCGTGGTACCCCAGGAATACGCCCTGTATCCTTCGCTGAGTGCCCGTGAAAACCTGGTTTACTTTGGCAGCATGTACGGGCTGAGAGGGAAAGCGCTCGAACAGAATGTGGAAGAGCACCTGGATCACCTCGGCCTTCTGAAATATGCCGATAAGAAAATAGAAACCTTTTCAGGCGGGATGAAAAGACGGGTGAACCTGATTGCCGGCATCCTGCATTCGCCCATGGTGCTGTTCCTTGATGAGCCTACCGTAGGCGTGGATATCCAGAGCAAAAACGTTATCATAGAATTTTTAAAGTCGTATAACCGCGGGGGAACCACCCTGATCTATACCTCGCACCACCTGATCGAGGCCCAGGAATTCTGTACCCGTGTAGCCATTCTTGACCACGGCCAGGTGCTTACAGAGGGCACCCCGCAACAGCTTATCGGGAGCGTGCCGCAGGCCCGGTCGCTGGAAGACGTGTTTTTATCGATGGTAGGAAAAGAACTGAGAGATTATGCATAAGCTTTGGGCATCGGTTAAAAAAGAAAGCCTGCTCCTGCTGCGGGACACCGGGGCGCTGATCATCCTGTTTGTGATGCCGTTGGCGCTGATCATCACGGTAACCCTCATTCAGCAGGGGTCTTTCAAAACACTGAGTAATGCCAAAATCCCGGTGCTGCTGATCGACAATGACCATGGAAGTGTTTCCAAAGGCATCCGTGAAAACCTGGAGAACAGCGGCAGCTTCGAGATCGTTTCGGAAAAGGAGGGTAAGCAGCTTACCGAAGAACAGGCCCGTAACGAGGTCTTTAAAGGCCGTTACCCCATGGCGGTCATTGTTCCGGAAAACCTTTCTGCCGACCTGCATCAGAAAGTGCAGGTGAATGTAGACAAGATCCTGAAAGATGTAGGTATCGGTGAAGACAGCTCCGCCGCTTTTCATGAGGTGGAAACGAAGGAGATCCGCCTCTATTTTGACCCGGCTACCCAGCTGGCGTTCAAGAGTGCGGTGAAAAACAGCATTGACAAGATGGTGTCTGAACTGGAGGTGCAGTCGGTGTATTCGCTCTTCCAGGAGCAGCTGAGCGACAGCGTGGCCATTCTCAGCCAGAAATCTTTTCTCCGCTTCAAAGAAATTATGCCGGTAACCGGCACCCGGGAGCTGATCCCGAATGCCACCCAGCACAACGTGCCGGCCTGGACACTCTTTGCCATTTTCTTTATCGTTATTCCGTTATCCATAAACCTGGTAAAAGAAAAAGGACAGGGAACGCTGGTGCGGCTGAGAACTTTGCCCATGCCCTACATCATGGTCATTATGGGAAAAACCGTTACTTTCCTGGTGATTTGTATGATCCAGTTTTACCTGATGGTGGCGGTAGGGGTTTATCTTTTTCCTTTACTGGGGCTTGAGCCCCTGCAGGCCGGGGGCAAGCTCCTCCTGATGAGCGTGGTGGCCCTGTGCTCGGGCTTTGCGGCCATCGGGTTTGGGATTCTCCTGGGCACGGTGAGCCAGACCCAGGAGCAGTCGGCCCCGTTTGGCGCTACCTCGGTGGTCATCCTGGCTGCTATTGGCGGCGTTTGGGTGCCGGTATTTGCCATGCCGGCATTTATGCAGTTTGTTTCGGGGCTTTCGCCCATGAACTGGGGCCTGAATGCGTTTTATGATGTAATACTCCGGAATTCGGATTTGTGGGCCATTCTGCCCCGCCTGGCCCTGCTGCTGGCGTTTTTTGTGCTTATGACAGGAATAGCGATTGTGTACGATGAAAAGAAAAGAGCCGTATAAAATTTTTGAGCAGCTGACCATGAGCTGTGATTTCCGGGTGCGCTTCAATGAAACAGATCCGCTGGGTATTGTGTGGCACGGCAATTACATCAAATACTTCGAAGACGGCCGCGAGGCTTTCGGAAGAAAATACGGTATCTCCTACCTCGATGTACAGGCTGCAGGCTATACCACGCCCATTGTCAGAACCGTCTGTGAGCACAAGCTGCCGCTTCGCTACGGTGAAACGGGCAGGATAGAAACCGCGCTGGTAGACTCTCCCGCCGCCAAGATGATCTTCCTGTTCACCATCTATAACAGCAATAACGAAGTGGTTTGCACCGGTGAGACCACGCAGGTATTTGTGGATGCCGCCGGAGAGCTCAGCCTTGCTTACCCCGGATTTTTTCAACGTTGGAGGGAGAGCGTAGCCGGTAACGTTCAGTGAGGACCTGTATTTATAGGTTTCCGATTTGCCCCGTTGCCTGAGCAGCTCCTGCTTAAAGAGGATTTTGCAGTGTTGACAGGATAATCCTGTTAGCTTCAAAAACGATTTGGAACGAATCTCATACCACGGTTAAGGTACGTGGGAAATCCGGTTTCACTAAGGAGGATAAATCAAAAGGAAGTATTAAATTTGATTGGTTGTGTAAACCATAAAGAAATGAGAAAAGTAATTTTAGATTTAGCTACGAGTTTAGACGGATTTATTGAAGGGGCAAACGGAGAAATTGATTGGTGTATTATGGACGATGATATGGATTTTGACGGATTTTTATCTACGATAGATACCATATTTTACGGCCGGATAAGCTACGATACCTGGGGCAATTTTGTACCCGGTGAAAATACAGATAAAGCCGAAGCGCAATTTTGGAAAAACATTCATTCAAAGAAAAAGTATGTTTTTTCAAGCCAAAACAGGGAAGACGAAAAAGCAACTTTTATCAATACGGACATAGCTAAAAATGTTGCAGATATTAAGCAGCAAAGCGGTAAAGATATATGGCTTTACGGAGGTGCAAGTCTTATCAAAACGTTTATTGAATCGGGGCTTATTGATATTTACAGGATATCGGTACACCCAACCGCCCTGGGAAGCGGGAAACCATTATTTGAAGATTTAAAAGAACGCTTAAACCTTGAGCTGATCAAAACCAATATTTTCAGATCGGGCGTAGTACAGCTAATTTACAAGCCTGTTGTTTTCAGGCTTGCCCCAAAGTGAGTCTCCCTTAAAACTTAAACCCGAAATTGGTGCTCAGCTGCACCGTTCCCCCGATATCGTTCTGCTTATTGGCACTTTTATCTACATACAACAACCCGAAGCCCAGGTTAATGCCCATTGTAAACTTGCGCGAAATATCAAAATTGACGTAGTTGGTGACCATCACCCCGAGGCGGGTATTGTTAGACAGCTTATAGCGATCGCGCCAGGTGCCGTCGCTGCTGACAGAGCTGGACGTGTAATAATATCTTTTTCCTGAGCCCAGCACCAGGTTGGAGCCGATGGCGTATTTAACCGGTCGCTCCTGAGATGCCGGGTAAAATTTAAAGCCGGGTGTAAAGTAAAAATAGGCCGGGCTGGAACGGTCGTCTGAGGTCCAGAGCTGGTCATGTTGCCGGAATACCACATCCAGCGGGAAAACCAGGCTGAGCTTGGAATTCTGGGCCAGGTACTTTTCATAGCTGATGCCCACGGTGGTACCCACTTCATTAACCCCTACCGGTGAAAACCGGATGGCATTGGTTTCCCTTTGGGCAAAAGCCGGTGCTATACAGGAAAAAAGAAGACAAGTTACGGCGATATATTTCTTCATATCTGTGCGTTTGTTATTATTCATATAAACTGTTCTCCGGGGTGTTTTATTGTTTAGCGTTTGCATCCTGTTTTTTCCTTCATGGATTTCCGTTAAATTTGCACACCTCAAAAACGGTACATGAGTTTTATTGCGGACTACAATTGCTTCACTCCTTTGGGAGCCGACCTGCCTGCTACGCTGGCCCGGCTCGATGAGGGCGTAAGCGGTATACGTTTTTTTGAGAACAGCGGCTTGCTTCCCGTGCCGTACCATGCCGCCCGGATTACCGGATCTGTGCTTGCCCACGCAGGCTTTACCCGCCTGGAAAACATGCTGATCCGGGCCCTGGAGCCGGTTATTGAACGCAACCCGGTTCAGGGGCGGTCGCTCCTCCTCGTGTCTACCACCAAGGGAAATATCAGCGCATTGACCGGTGAAGAACCTGTAACCGATACTTTTCTGTCGGAAATGGCCCGGAAAGTAGCCCGGCATTTTGGCTTCCGTGAAACCCCCTGGGTGCTTTCCAACGCCTGTGTTTCGGGTATCCTGGCCGTAGCGGTAGCGAAGCGGGTAATTGATGCCGGAGCTTACGATGCCGTTTATATCGTGGCCGGTGATGAAGTTACTGAATTTGTATTGAGCGGGTTTGCGGGCTTCCAGGCACTCAGCTCTGGCCCCTGCAGGCCTTACGATAAAAACCGCGACGGCGTTACCCTGGGCGAAGCCGCTGCCGCCACGCTGGTAACGAAAGAGCCCGGGCTGTTCCGGGTAGCCGGCGACGGGGCCGTGAATGACGCCAACCACATCTCCGGGCCCTCGCGTACCGGTGAAGGGCTTTACAGGAGTATTTGCCGGGCGCTGGAAGAGGCCGGGCTGAACGGCCACGACCTCGACTTTATTTCCGCCCACGGCACCGCTACGGAGTACAACGATGAAATGGAAGCCATAGCGCTGGACCGCCTCGGGCTGAACCGGGTGCCGGTCAACAGCCTGAAAGGGTATTTCGGCCATACCCTGGGAGCCTCCGGCTTACTCGAAGCCGTGATCTCCTTTGAATCGGCCCGCAGGGGAATCCTGTATCCTTCTTTAGGCTTTGAGACACCGGGGGTTTCGCGGGAGATTCATGTGGTGCAAGCGCCCGAAAAAAAAGAAGTCAGGTATTTTATGAAGACGGCCTCGGGTTTCGGGGGCTGCAACACCGCCGTAATTTTTGAAAAGTTAAATTGAGCAAAGCATTCTACATACAGGACTATTGCGAGATCAGCGGCGGGGCGATCCGGCTGAACGGGGAAACCGTCTTTTCTGCCGGAGCCGCTCAGTTTACCGATTTTGCCAAAATGGCTTACCAGCATTTCGGCCTGGCGTACCCGAAGTTCTTCAAAATGGATAAGCTCAGCAAGCTGGCTTTCCTGGCGGCTTCACAGGTGCTGACCGAAGAAAAAAATACGGCCCTGGTCTTTGCCAACCGCTCTTCTTCACTGGATACCGACCTCGTTTACCAGCGGTCTATTGACGATAAAGAAGCGTATTATCCCAGCCCGGCGGTCTTTGTATACACCCTGCCCAACATTTGTTTGGGAGAAATCAGCATAAAGTATAAACTTTATTCAGAAAATAGTTTCTTTGTGTTTGAAAACTTCCCGGCGGCGTTTTTCCCGGTGTATGCCGACTCGCTGATCCGCACCGGAAAAGCAGACGATGTACTGTGCGGATGGGTGGAAATGCTGGACGAAAGCTACCGTGCCCTGGTATACCGGGTGGGAAGCGAAGGCCTGACGGAGCATAATGAACAGAATTTAAACAAATTGATATAAATGGACAAACAGGAGATCAAAGAAAAAATTATAGCCGCACTTAACCTGGAAGACGTTACGGCCGCCGATATTAACGACGATGACGCCCTTTTCGGCGACGGGCTGGGACTCGACTCCATCGATGCCCTGGAGCTGATTGTCATGCTTGATAAAGACTATGGCATCAAGCTGTCAGATCCGAAAGAAGGCAGGAATATTTTCAGGTCAGTTAACACCATGGCCGCCTATATTGCAGAGCACAGAACAAAATAAATGGGAAAAGCAGGTATTACAGGAATGGGGATCGTTTCAGCCATTGGTCTTACCGTGGAAGAAAATTTCCGTTCGCTGGTGGAGCTGAAACCCGGCATATCCCGCATTGAAAACCTGGATACAGTGCACAAAGACGTGATCCGGGTAGGGGAGATTAAAAAGACAAATAAAGAATTAGCTAAATATCTAAATTTAGAAGAGAGAAATAACTACACCCGTACAGCTATGCTGGGGGTGATGGCTGCCCGGCAGGCGGTTGAACATGCCGGCATTACCGGTACCGGGAAATGGAAAACGGGACTGGTCTCGGCCACAAGCGTGGGCGGAATGGACACCACCGAGCAGTATTTCACCTCGTACCTGGAAAATGAAGCGATAAGAAGGTATATCCTGAGCCATGATCCCGGCGACAGCACCCATAAGATTGCCGACGCCCTCGGGATACACGGTTTCATAACCACCATCAGCACGGCCTGCTCTTCAGCGGCTAATGCCATCATGCTGGGTGCCCGGATGATCGCTTCGGGCGAGCTTGACCGTGTGGTGGTAGGCGGGACCGATGCGCTGGCCAAATTTACCATTAACGGCTTTAAAACCCTGATGATCCTGTCAGATACGGAAAACACCCCGTTTGACCGTGACCGCAAAGGACTGAACCTGGGCGAGGCTGCTGCTTACCTGGTGTTGGAATCGGACGAAGTGATAAAAGCAGAAAACAAGAAAGTTTTAGCTTATTTATCCGGTTTCGGAAACGCCAATGATGCCTATCACCAGACGGCTTCGTCAGAAAACGGCGAAGGCGCTACCCTGGCCATGGAAAAAGCGTTGCGCTTGGCAGGACTGCGCCCCGATGAGATCAGCTACATCAACGTGCACGGTACGGCCACCGGCAACAATGACCTGTCAGAAGGCCGGGCGCTGATCAATATTTTCGGAGACCGGGTGCCACCGTTCAGCTCTACCAAGCCCTATACCGGCCATACGCTGGCCGCGGCAGGTGCTATTGAGGCGGTATACAGCGTTCTTTCGCTGCAGCACGGCATGATCTGGCCCAACCTGAACTTCCGGAACCCCATGCCCGAGTTTGACCTGGTACCGGAGACCTCGCTGCAGAAAAAGGAGGTCCGCCATGTATTGTCGAACTCCTTTGGTTTCGGCGGAAATTGTTCCACTTTACTATTTACGGCGGCAGATGATTTACATTAACGGAAGCGGATGCATATCTGCCCAGAAAACATTTGACGGCAGTTTCCCGGAAGAAATAATCGCGCCGGAAGGCTATATCCTGCCTGTAGTGGCACCGCCTTACAAAGAATATATCTCACCGGCCATGATCCGCCGGATGGGCGCCGGTGTGAAAAACGGCGTGGTGGCCTCGGCGATTGCCCTGAAAGAGGCGGGTTCGCCTGAATTGGATGCCATTATCACGGGTACCGGCGTAGGCTGTATCAAAGACTCCGAGAATTTCCTGATGGCCATTCTTGAAAACCAGGAAGCCTTCCTGACTCCTACGGCGTTTATCCAGTCTACCCACAATACCGTAGGGGCGCAGATTGCCCTGGGGCTGGGCTGCAAAGCCTATAATTTCTCGTATGTTAACGGGGCCATTTCCTTTGAATCGGCCCTGGTAGATGCCCGTCTCCAGCTTCTGAACGGCGAAGCCCGCACCATTCTGGTGGGTGGGGTAGACGAAAAGGCAGATTTTACCTACCGCCTGTTTGCGCTGGCAGGACTGATCAAAACGGGTGAAGACTCTCCCGGCGCGTCGTACAGCGAAGGGGCCTCGTTTTTCGTTTTAGAAACCGGAAAAAAGGAGCAGAGCTACGCACAGCTGAAAGATGTGCAGGTCATGAACCGGCTTGAGCCGGAGGCTACCGGCCATGGGCTGCTGCAGTTCCTGCAACGAACCGGTACCCCCGTGGAAGCCATCGATGCCGTGGTGATTGGGAAGAACGACGACACGCAGTTCCAGGACTATTATCCCGCCTTATTGAGCGAATTTCCGGCCGGAATACCCGTTGTGCACTACAAGCACCTGAGCGGTGAATACAACACCGCATCGGCATTCGGTTTCGGGCTGGCAGCCGGTATACTCAAAAAGCAACAGCTGCCGGAGGCCGTTCTGTTAAGCGGAGAAACCCGGCCGGGCTACCGGAATATTCTTCTCTATAATCAATACCGGGGGCTCGATCATAGCTTTATCCTGCTTTCAGGATGCTGACCCACCGGTCAAATACGGCCTTCCTGCTTTCGGGAATACTATTGTGGCTAGGTATTCGTTTTTTTTACCCGGTGAGCGCGTTTTTCCTGCTTATTCCTGTACTGGTGTGGCTGGCTCTTGCGGTTACGGGTTCATTCTCTGTCCGCTGGAACTATCACCTGCAAGCCCGGCACGAAAATCCAGCTTCGGAGCATATAGCGCTCACTTTTGACGACGGTCCTACTCCTTATACCGCCGAGGTGCTTGACCTGCTGAAAGAGCACGGGCAAAAGGCCACCTTTTTCCTGATCGGCAGGCAGGTGGAGAAATACCCGGAGCTGGTGAAGCGGATGCTGACCGAGGGGCATACCGTAGGAAACCATACGTACTCGCATGCCCGGAATACCGGTTTTATGAATGTCCGGCAAATGGAAGAAGAGATCCGGGCTGCCGACCGGGCCATCCGGGCCGTGATTTCGCGAAAGGTAAAATTTTACCGTCCGCCTTACGGGGTGACTAATCCTTCGGTGAAAAAAGCAGTCCAATATACAGGACACACCGTTATGGGGTGGAGCATCCGCTCACTGGATACGGTGATCCGGCAGGAAGAGAAAATTCTTGACCGTATCTTCCGGCGGCTGAAGCCCGGCAGGGTGATCCTGCTGCACGACACGTCGGAGAGGAGCGTTAATGTGCTCCGGGAATTGCTGGATAAGCTGGGGGAAAAGGCGTTACGGTCGGTTTCCCTGGATGAATTATTTACTATTGAAGCGTATGAAGAAATATAAGGGAATGCTGTTGATCCTGTTTTTGTTTTTACATGCCTCTGAAGCAGCCGGGCAGCAGGAAACAGCCCTTAGCGAGGCAGAAATCCGGGCGTTTAAAGAAGGTGTCCGCCGTTTGGCCGAACAGACGGAGACGCTTACGGCCGACTTCACCCAGATGCGGCATTCGCGTTACCTGGCCAAAGCAGCCGAAAGCAAAGGCCGCCTCAGCTTCCGCAAGCCCGGGCAGGTGCTGTGGAAATACACTTCGCCCTCGCCGTACAGCGTTTTATTCCTTGAAAACAAAATGTACATTAATGACGACGGCAAAAAGAAAGACATCAATGCCGGCAAACGACTGGAAAAGCTGAACAAGCTTATTTCCGGGAGTGTCACAGGCAATATGTTTGATGCGCCTGAATTCGTGTTTTCGTTTAGCCGGCTCGGAGAAAAGACACGGGTACGGCTGACCACCCGGGAGGCTTCTCTCAAAAAATATATCCGGGAGATCGAGCTTACTTTTGAGAACAACGCGGTCAGTGAGGTGAAAATGATTGAGCCGTCTGAAGACTATACCCGGGTCATATTAAAAAATAAAGTGCTGAACAGCCGGATCGACCCCGCGGTTTTTGTGCCCTGAACTGCAGTAAAGAACCGGTTTGGGGCGAGATGTAAGGGTAAAATGCCGACTTTTTGATATTTTTGAAAATTCGGCATACACTACAGGAGAATATACCGGAAATTTGCTGCCGGGAAACCCGCCGGGTCATGCAGGCAGGCCCGGTGTATTATCTTAAAGAACGAAAATAACGTATGCTGGCAGAGAAAGGCTTTTATACCGTAAATGCGGTTACCGATAAAGGGGAGGGCAGATACCACGTGGCCGTGGTATTGAATAAAGATCATGCTATTTTTAAAGGCCATTTCCCGGGTAACCCGGTCACTCCCGGCGCCTGTATGCTGCAGGTGGTAAAAGAGCTGACCCAGGATATCCTGGGCATGAAGCTGATGATGACCAGTGTGGCCAATGTGAAGTTTATGGCGCTGATCAACCCGGAAAAGAACCCGGAGCTCTTGCTGGAGCTGGAAATAGACAGTACGGAAGAGGAGCAGATCCGGGTGAAGAATACAACACTTTTTGAAGATGTTACCGCACTCAAAATGAGTAATACCTACAAAAGAATATGAGAAGTCTGGCCATAGGAATCTTATGTTGGCTGTCTTTCGGGGTACAGGCCCAGGAGGTGGCCCGTTTGCGTAAAGAATTTGTGGCGGCGTCGGCATCAGAAGCGGGCGCAGAGAAATTTCTGCGAACTACCGAAAAGATATCAGCCTCATCAAAGCCGCTTTTACAGGCCTACAGGGGTGCGGCCCTGCTGATAGGGGGCAAATATGCGAAGAAAATAGAAGACAAAAAGAAGCTGGCACGCGAAGGCATCCATATGCTGGAATGGGCGGTAGCCAAAGATCCCGACCATGTCGAGATTCGTACGCTGCGGCTGAGCATCCAGGAGAACTCGCCTAAAATATTGAAATACAAAGATAAGATAGAGGAAGACCGGGCCTTTGTGACCCGGCATTTTGAGGGGCTGCCGGAAGGCGAGCTGAAGGATTTTGTGGGGGGATACCTGAGAAATAGTGAAAAGTGAAAAACTAAAAACTAAAAGTTCCAGACCATAACTTTTCACTTTTCACTTTTATCTTTTCACTTTTATCTTTTCACTTTTAGTTTTTCACTTCCTTGCTGCTTTCCACAGTACATACCTTATCTTTGTAGTTAAAAGACCTTAGAAAAGATTGAGGGTTCCGTCGACATACAAATGGTGTGTGATCATTCCCACCTATAACAATCACCTTACGCTGGCCCGTGTGATCAGCGGTGTGCTGAAGTACACAGAGGCGGTGATTGTGGTGAATGACGGCTCTACCGACCATACGGCGGAGATCCTGGAAGAATTTCCCGGTCTTACCGTGCTTCAGCACCCCCGGAACCTCGGGAAAGGGACAGCCCTGAAAAACGGGTTCCGGAGAGCCCTTGAGATGGGCTATGACTTTGCCATTACCATTGACTCTGACGGCCAGCATTTCCCCGATGACATTCCCGTATTTATAGAAAGGCTGAATGCCTCTGACGGCAATATCCTGCTGATCGGGGAGCGGAATATGGCCCAGGAAGGGGTGCCCCGCAAGAGCAGCTTCGGCAATGCGTTTTCAAACTTCTGGTTCTGGTTTGAAACGGGGGTGAAGCTGGGCGACACCCAGTCGGGTTTTCGCCTGTACCCGCTTTCACGGATGCCGCAGCGGTATTTTACCCCTAAGTTCGAATTTGAGATCGAGTCGATCGTGCGGGCGGCCTGGAAGGGCGTGAATGTGGAGAATGTGCCGGTTCGTGTGCATTATGAGCAAAAAGACCGGGTATCTCATTTTCGTCCTTTCCGCGATTTTACCCGCATCAGCATCCTGAATACCGTGCTTGTACTGATCACCCTGCTGTACATCAAGCCCCGTAATTTTTTTCGCAGTCTAAAAAAAAAAGACATCCGGCAATTCCTGAAAGAGGAAGTGCTGGAAAGTAACGATAGCGACCAGGTCAAAGCTTTCTCTATGGCTCTGGGTGTATTTTGGGGCATTGTGCCGCTGTGGGGCTTTCAAACGGCGGGCGTTTTGGGCTCGGCGTATGTGCTTCGGTTGAACAAGCTGATCGCCTTTGCCTTTTCCAACGTGAGCCTGCCCCCCCTTATTCCCCTGATTATTTTTGCTTCTCTGAAGGTAGGATCCCTGTTTGTTGCTTCTCCCTGGCTCCCGGACGAGCCGCTGACCTTTGAGCTGGTGCAGCATCATCTCTTCCAGTACCTTGTCGGGGCTTCGGTGCTGGCAGTGGTCATGGCCGCCCTTACCGGCCTGTCGGGCTATGGGCTACTTACTTTTTTCTCCAGGACTAAAACGGCGTTGAATGCATAAGATATTTATCCGGATTCACCGCTTTGTAGAGAAAAACAGGGCACTCACCCTGTTCCTTGCCCTGGCTTACCTGGGCCTGACCGTTTTTTTGTTCACCCGGCTTCAGTTTGAAGAAGATATTACCCGGCTGATTCCCAAAAGCGAATCGTCTGACCGGGCATCGCGGGTGCTGAACAGCCTTGAATTTGCCGATAAGATCACGGTGCTGATCCGGAAGGACAAGGAGGGAAATACCGATGATCTCACGGCTATGGCAGATGCCTTCCTCGACAGCCTCACGGTGTGTGAACCCTATGTACGCTCGGTACAGGGGCGGCTTTCGGAGGATACCTTTGAAGAAGCTTTTGCCTTTGTACGATCTCACCTGCCGCTCTTTCTTGACGCTTCCGACTACTCTGTGCTGGAAGCCCGGCTGCGGCCCGACAGCCTGCGGGCAACCGTACAGGCCAATTACCGTATGCTGACCTCGCCTTCTGCACTGGTTTCAGGGAGAATGGTGATGGAAGACCCCCTGGGAATGACTTTTACGGGGCTGCGAAAATTGCAGGACCTGAATGCCGGTGAAGAATTTGTGACAGAAAACGGCTATGTGCTGACCCCTGACCGGCAAAACCTGCTGCTGTTCATTAACCCGGTGCTGGCCGGGAACGAAACCGAAAAAAATACGGCCTTTGCAGAGCAGCTCTACCGCATACAAAATCACCTCAACCGCGAATTTGAAACAAAAAGTACGGTAGAATACTACGGTGCAGCCCTGATTGCCGTAGCCAATGCCCGGCAGATCAAGCAGGACATCGTGACCACCACGGCTGTGGCGCTGGCGGTGCTGATGCTGATCCTGATGCTGTATTACCGGCGTTTCTATGTTCCGCTGCTGCTTTTTATTCCTACGGTATTCGGCGTGCTGATGGCCACCACGGCGCTCTATTTTCTCAAAGATACCATTTCGGCCATCTCGTTAAGCATAGGCGCCATTTTGCTGGGAGTGACCATTGATTATGCCCTGCATATCCTGACCCATTACAAGCACAACAGCGACATGGAAACGCTGTACCGCGATGTCACCCGGCCGCTGATCATGAGCAGCACCACCACGGCGGTGGCTTTTCTCTGCCTGCTTTTTGTACACTCTGAGGCGCTGAGAGACCTTGGCATTTTTGCGGCTGTGGCCGTAGTGGCTTCGGCCCTGTTTTCACTGCTTATTATTCCGCATCTTTACCGGCAGCGGCCGCAGGAGACTCCCCGGAAAAAGAACCTTTTAGACCGGTTGTCGGCCTATTCTTTCGAACGCAGCCGCCTGCTGATCGCCCTGTGTGTGCTGGCCATTGTTATCAGCCTCTTCACCTATTCAAAAGTAGGCTTTAACGAAGACATTTCCCGGCTGAATTTTGTACCGGAAGATATCCGGCAAACCGAAAAAAAGCTGGAAGAATCGACTCACCTGACGTCTAAGTCGCTTTACCTGGTCAACTATGCCGGCAGCCTGGATTCGGCGCTCGACAGGAGCCGGACGCTGGCCGCAGAGCTTCGCAATGCCAAAACCGCCGGCCTGATCCTCGACTTCAGCTCACCTGCAGACCTGCTGCTCTCGCAGGCGGGACAGCAGCAGAAAACAGACCGGTGGAACCGCTTCTGGACACCGCAAAGAAAAGCGCTGGTAGAGCAGACACTGGTTTCAGAAGGCCTGAAAACCGGCCTGGCAGCAGATGCCTACGCCTCTTTCTTTGAATTGCTTAACCATGATTTTCACCCGGTAAGCTATACCGGCTTCCTGGATTTTGAAGCCCTCTCCCTGCAGGATTTCATCAGTGATAAAGGAGGGCTCTTCAGTGTGATCAGCCAGGTGAAGATTGATGAAAGCCGGCGCGATGAGGTGCTGGCCCGTTTCAAAAACGAGCCGTCTACGCTGGTCATTGACCGGCAACAGCTCAACGAGACTTTCCTGGGTAACCTCAAAAACGACTTTAACAGCCTGGTTAACCTGTCGTTTATAGCCGTTCTTCTTATTCTCTTTGTATTCTTCCGGAGAGTTGAGCTGGTTTTGATCAGCGCCATTCCTATCGGGCTCACGGGGCTGGTAACGGCAGGAGTAATGGGCTTGCTGGGTATTGACCTGAATATCTTCAGCACCATTGTGTGTACGCTGGTTTTCGGACACGGGGTGGATTTCAGTATTTTCATGACCTCTGCCCTGCAGAAAGAATATACTTACGGCCGTGATGAAATGCCCCTTTACCGCACCTCTGTATTGCTGGCGGTGCTGACCACCATCCTGGCTATCGGTGCCCTCATCTTTGCTGAGCATCCTGCATTGAAATCTATTTCAGCCGTTTCGCTGGTAGGGGTATCCATGGCCGTGCTCATTACCTTTGTTTTTTACCCCCTGCTTTTCCGGGCCTTTATCATGTGGAGGCCGAAACGGGGCAAATCACCTGCCCGTTTGCTTACCCTGATCACTTCTGTGCTGTCTTTTACCTACTACGGGCTGGGCGGCCTGTTCTTTTCGTTTTTAAGTACGCTGGCCTCGTTCTGGCCGGGTAACCGGGAAAGGTTAAAAAGCGGCCTGCGCCGGTTTATGGCCGCGTTTATGAAGTCGGTTCTGGATACGAGCGTGAACCTCAGGAAAACCCGTATCGTCAACACCACGGGTGAAGACTTCCGGAAACCGGCGGTGATCATTGCCAACCATACCTCCTTCCTGGATATTCTTGCCCTGGGCATGCTGCATCCGAGGACCGTTTTCCTGGTCAGCGATTGGGTCTATAACAGTCCTATTTTTGGGAAAGGCGTCCGTTTTTTAGGATTTTACCCGGTTTCCAAAGGCCTGGAAGGCGGCATGGACCAGCTGAAGGAGAAGGTAGACGCGGGCTATTCGATCATTGTATTCCCGGAAGGCACGCGCTCTCCGGATAACCGGATCAGGCGTTTCCACAAAGGTGCATTTTACCTGGCAGAGCATTTCGGAATGGATATCCTGCCCGTGCTGATTCACGGCGGGGCCGATGTATTCCCCAAAGGCGATTTCTTTATCCGGAAGTACGGCATCACCCTGAAGATCCTGGAACGGATCAGTCCGGAGAACCGGGCCTTCGGAGAAGGCTACCGGGAAAGAACCAAAGGTGTAAGCCGTTATTTTAAGGAAGAATACAGCCGTTTACGGCAGGAGCTGGAAGGGCCGGGGTATTTCGGTCAGGTAGTGATGGAAAATTATCTCTACAAGGAAGAAGAAGTATATGAAGCCGTAAAAACCGGCTTGGAGGAGAAGGAGAAGCGGTTTTTCGCCGTAGAGCCGGAGCTTTCTTCCACGGCCAGAATTTTGCATATTGCCGATGATTACGGGGAGGGCGACCTGCTGATGGTGCTACGCGAGCCTGCAAGAAAAGTAGATTCCTGGATCAGGGACGAAGAAAAGCGAGAAGTGGCCCGTAACAATTATATGGTCAGGAACCGGCACCTGGATTACCCCGGCGAGCTGCCCGTTCAGGGAAACTATGATGTTCTGCTTATTTCGTGCGCACACCGGCTGCCGGAAGAATGGGTGCGGTCTTTTACGCAGGTAATTGATCTGAAAAGCTATGTATGATGTGATCATTATCGGGAGCGGCCTGGGCGGCCTGGCCTCAGCGGTTATCCTGGCAAAAGAGGGACTAAAAGTGCTGGTGCTGGAGAAGAATAACCAGCTGGGCGGTAACCTGCAGACTTTTTCGCGGAATAAAACGATATTGGATACGGGAGTTCACTACATCGGCGGACTTGCAGAGGGACAAAACCTGTATCGGTATTTTAAATACCTGGGTATTTACGACGGGCTGGAGCTCAGCCGTATGGACGAAGACGGGTTTGATGTGATCTCGTTTGACGGCGATCCGCACGAGTACCCGCATGCCCAGGGATATGCTAATTTTATGGCCCGCCTGCTCAGGTACTTCCCGGAGGAAGAAGAGGCGCTGCAAAAATACTGTGCCCGGCTGCAGGAGGTTTGCCGGCTGTTTCCGTTGTACAACCTGGAAGCAGAGGGAAATTACGATACCGGTATACTGTCGCTGAATACCCGTGACTACCTGGATTCACTGACCGCCAACGAAAAACTGAAGGCTGTGCTGGCCGGATCATCGTATCTCTACGCCGGAATTGCCGAAAAAACACCCTTTTATGTGCATGCTTTATCGGTTAATTCCTATATAGAAAGTGCGTGGCGCGTGATAAAAGGGGGCAGCCAGATCACCCGGCAGATTGTCAGGGAGCTCCGGAAGTACCGGGTGACCCTGCTGAAGCACCGGGAGGTAACGGAGTTTGTTTTCAGGGAAGGAGAAATGACCGGGGTCAGGACCCGCACCGGTGAAGAATTTACCGGTAAGCAGTTTATTTCCAACATAGACCTGAAAGCCACGCTGGCCATGGCGGGGCACTTTCGTAAGTCGTTTACCAACCGTGTGGCACTGCTGGAGCCCGTGGTGGCTGCCTTCAGCCTGTATGCAGTATTGAAGCCCGGCTGTATCCGGTACGAGAACCGGAATTTTTACCACCTGCGGAACGAGGCCAGCGTATGGTCAGCCCAGTTTTATACCGACGAAACCTGGCCCCAAAGCTATATGGCCTCCATGGGCCTGAAAAACCCCGGTGATACCTATGCCGAAAGCATGACCTTTATGACCTATATGCGTTTTGAAGACGTAAAACCCTGGGCAGACACGGTCAATACGGTAGCCGGTAAAGCAGACCGGGGAGCAGATTATGAGGCGTTTAAACAGGACCGCACAGAGCGTTTCCTGAAAGAAATTGAGAAAAAATTTCCCGGCATATGCAACTGCATTGAAGCTGTGTATACCTCTACGCCTCTTTCGTACCGTGACTATATCGGGGGAGAGGAGGGGAATATGTACGGTTATGTGCGGGATAGTAACCGCCCCATGCTTAACTTTATATCGCCGAAATCTCAGATCAGTAACCTGTATTTTACCGGCCAGAGTGTGAATATGCACGGCATACTGGGTGTAACTATCGGAGCTGTGGCTACCTGTTCGGAGATCCTGGGAAAGAAATACCTGCTGGACAAAATTAACCGTGAGATCAAGACTGATATATAGCGCATTCGGGCTGTTGATCCTGCTGCTGACCGGCTGCGGAACGGCAAAGCTGAACCGGTATTCCCTTCCGTATACGGCACCCGGGGTTACTCAGGTTTCGGCAACCGGACGGATAACGGGAAACAGCAGCCTGAAGCAAAACCCTTACCGCCTCTGGGAGCTGTACATAGAAGGCTCTCCCCTGGAGCTGGGGTTGCGGAACGGGGCGCTCACCGACAGCCTGTACCGGCACCAGGAAAGCGTTTTTTTCAGGAAAGTAGAAGAGATCGTCCCCTCAAAAGGCAGGCAATGGCTGCTCAGGCATTTCCTGGCCTGGTATAACCGGAAATTACCCCGGAGCATTATTCCCGAATACCGGCAGGAGATCTACGGCTTGTCGCGTTATGCTTCTGACAGCCTGGATTTTATTGCCAAACCGTATGCCCGGAGCCTGTACCTGCATGCTGCCCACGATATCGGGCACGCGCTCCAGGACCTGGCCATGGTAGGTTGTACCTCCTTTGCCGTATGGGGTGAAAATACCGAAGACGGAAATCTGCTGATAGGCCGGAATTTTGATTTTTATGCGGGCGATGAGTTTGCAGAAAACAAGGTGGTTGCCTTTGTGAAGCCCGATTCAGGATACGGGTTTCTGTCGGTGAGCTGGCCCGGCATGATCGGTGTGGTTTCGGGCATGAATACGGAAGGCCTCACGGTGACTATCAATGCAGGGAAATCGTCTGTACCCTGGAAGGCCCGGACACCCGTATCGCTGCTGGTACGGGAAATCCTGCAATATGCGAAAAATATAGACGAGGCGGTCGCCATTTCAGCCCGTAGGAAGGTATTTGTTTCGGAGAGCATCATGGTAGGCAGCGCGGCTGACAACCGGGCTGTGCTGATTGAAATTTCTCCCCGCAAAAGAGGGATTTATGCGGTGGAAAACCGAGCCCGGCTGGTTTGTTCCAACCATTTTCTGAGTACCGCATATTCCCGTGATAAAAAGAACCGGAAACAAAAAGCCGAGAGCCATTCCATGTACCGGTTTGAGCGGATGAACCAGCTGCTGGATCACGAAGAAAAAGTAAACGTGGAAAAGGCCGTGAACCTTCTTCGTAACCGGTACGGGCTGGACGACCGGGAGATAGGACTCGGCAACGAGAAAGCCCTGAACCAGCTGCTGGCTCACCATGGGGTGGTGTTCAGGCCGGCGGAACGCAAGGCATGGGTGTCGGCAGGCCCGTACCAGCTGGGCGCTTTTGTGGCGTATGACCTGAAAGAAGTTTTTTCGGAAGACCGAAAAGACAGCCTCTGGTCTGATGCTGAAACTGTAAAAGAAGACCCATTTCTGCACAGCCGGGCGTATGCCGGCTATGAACGATACCGGGTGCTGGATCGTATGCTGGACAGGGCGCTGAAGGCGCATACCGTGCTGCCCGATTCATTTTTTGAGGAGTATATTTCTTTGAATCCTGAACTTTGGTCCGTATATTACAAATCAGGAAAATATTTTAAGAACAGGAAGCAGGAGGATAAGGCCCGGATTTACTTTGAAACGGCTCTGACCAAAGAGATCACCACCCTGCCTGCACGACGGGAAATTGAGAAGAATTTATGATAGAGCTTAGTATAGAGAACTGGAGCAGAGAGAAAATAGCGGCATTTCAGGAGATCCGGCTTAAAGAAGCCCTGGCGTATGTGGCCCGGAATTCCCCCTTTTATCAGCGATATTACCGGGAAGCGGGAGCCAGCATAGCTGAAGTAGCCAACCTGGAAGACCTGCAAAAGCTACCCTTTACTACCAAAGAGCACCTCCAGCAGTTTAATGCGGAATTCCTGTGTGTTCCGCCGCAGAAAGTGGTCGACTATGCTACTACTTCGGGTACATCAGGAAGCCCCGTAACCTTTGCCCTGACAGATTCTGACCTGGAACGCCTGGCCCGTAATGAAGCCATGTCTTTTGACTGCTCGGGTGTGGAGAAAGGAGATGTAGTGCAACTGATGACCACCATGGACAGGCAGTTTATGGCCGGCCTGGCGTATTTCCTGGGGTTAAGAAAGCTGGGGGCCACCGTGGTGCGTGTAGGGGCGGGTGTTCCGGAGCTGCAGTGGGATGCCATACAGCGGTACCGTCCGGCTTACCTGATCACGGTGCCGTCTTTCCTGATCAAGATGATCGAATATGCGGAGGTGAACGGGATAGATTACCGGAACAGCGGGGTCAGGGGAGCGATCTGTATTGGTGAACCGCTCCGGAACCAGGATTTTTCGCCCAATAATATCAGCGCAAGGATCACGGAGAAATGGGATATCCGCCTGTTTTCTACCTATGCTTCTACAGAAATGAGTACGGCTTTTGCCGAATGCGGGCTTCAGCAGGGCGGCCATCATCATCCTGACCTGATTATTGTGGAAATAGTGGATGAAGAAGGACGGCAGGTGCCCGATGGAGAAATCGGTGAGCTGGTAGTGACCACTTTGGGAGTGGAGGCCATGCCCCTGGTACGCTTTAAAACCGGTGATATTGTACAGGCGCATCATGAGCCCTGCGGATGTGGCCGGAACTCCCTCCGGATAGGCCCGGTGATTGGCCGTAAGCAGCAGATGATCAAATACAAGGGCACCACCCTGTATCCGCCGGCCATGAATAACCTGCTGAACGGGTTTGATGAAATCCGGAACCACCTGATCGAGATCTCGGTCAATGAGCTGGGTACCGACGAAATCCAGATTTTCCTGGCTGTAGATGACCCTTCCGATGATTTTATCACCCAGATTCGTGATCATTTCCGGGCTAAGCTCCGGGTAACGCCCAGGATTGAATTTTTGCCGCTGGAAGAGCTCAATAAACGGGTTTATGTGCCCAAAAGCCGTAAACCGGTGCAGTTTGTGGACAGGAGGTAAGGGATTTTTGATTTACGAATTATGAATCTGAGAGCGTCAATCGTAAATTATAAGATTCGTTTGTTTCGGGCCAGGATTTGCCTGATTTTTTCTTCGCTTTCCCCAGTGATGATACGGATAGTGGATATGTTAATACCGGCATCGTAAGCATTGAGAACCGTTTTTTGCACTGTTTCCGTAATTCCCCTCTCTTTTCCTTCCAGGATGAACTGTTCGCGCAATGTTAATATTTTAGTACTCATATCTTCAGGTAGTTTTTTTATAGCTTTCGTAAAATTATTTCTTACAACAGGTGTGCCATTTACAAGGTAAACAAATATACTTTCCATAACGTTCGACTCCAAATAGGGGTTGAGGTTTTCAATAATTCTGTCCATATGAATAGCTAGCCCTTCCGGGTCAAAACAATACTTCTGTAACATAACGGCGCTGGATAATAACCCGTTTTTGAGTACATAGATTTGTTCAGACGAGATTTCATTGAGATTAATAAATTCTGCAGCAAATAAAGGCAGGTATTTTTTAAGGAAATCAGGATAAGAGGTGAAATATGTATCAAGAGCTTTAAACTGCCAGTTCTTTTTTCCGTGATAATAGAGTATCGGTACAATGAGTTCCGGTTTTTTCTTTTCCCGAAGCTGTTTTTGGTAACCCAGTGCCAGATATTCCAATAGTTGAAAGGTGGTGTTGAGATCTGCATTGCTTTTGTGTTCCAGCAGCAGGCTGATCTGTAAACTTTCTTTACCTTTTATTTTTACTCCCCAGATCAGGTCAGAATAAGAGGTTTTTAATTGATCAGTAATGTACGAAGTATCTTGTGGGGCAAGTGTTTCAAAGTCCAGTATACGGGTCAATGCTTTGGGAAGGTACTGATGAAGAAACTCTACGGCCAAATCTCTATTGGAAAGAATCTGCTTGATGAACTTATCGTGGATGTTCGTAATGTTGGTACGCGGCATAATTTGTAGTGTGAATTTGCCGACAATATAGAAGTTAAATCGGGAATGAGAAAGTTTTATTGTTGAAATCTGTGTTCTCTATACTCCGTCAGGTGATTTTGCACCATGTCAGCATATAATCCTCTATCTGCTCAAACTGAAAACAAAACCCCTTTTCCCAGCCCGGGAAGGTGGAAACGGCCGTACCCGTGCCGGAGCTCAGATCATAAGAATGTACATGCAGGTCGGTCAGAAAGCTTAACGGCCGGGAATTACTGAGCTTAAAAATGGCCTCTTTCACTGTCCAGATAAGGGTAAGCGTTTCCGGTTCGAATCCCGGCAGGATCACTTCATCCCTGATAAAATGAGGCCGGTTTTTTATGATGCGGGGATGAATCTTTTCAATGTCAATGCCATAAGGTTCCGGGCCGGTATACAACGCTGCAAAGGCGTGAGAGTGGCTGATGGAGATTTGCCGGCCGTCTTTCAGGAGAGGCCGCCCGTCAGCTTCATATAGAACGTCATCATCACTCAGTCCTGCCCTTTCCAGCAGCATTCTCACGGCCAGGAAGCCGTTGCGGTGCTCCTGCCGCTTCATGCCGGCCAGCCGCTTACGGGAGGCTTCGGTTAAGCTCACCGGGAGGCCTTCTCCGGTCTCCACTTTCCAGAGCATCAGCACACCGTGGGGAGGTAATGGTATTTCTTTGTAGAAAGGCATTTTTTTTAATTGACAATGGACAATTGACAATGGACAAGGAGCGATTAAGAAACCTGTTCTGTAAATTGTTACCGGTTTGTTGTTGTTTTATATCTATTACCTATTTTAATTGTCTAACATTCGTTGTCAACTGTCCATTGTCCATTGTCCATTGTCAATTATCCATTGTCAACTATCAATTGCCCAGAAATCAAAGTAATTAAACCACTGCAACGGATACCGTCCGATCATGCCTTCCACACTTTCGGTATAAGAGGTGAGCAGCGCCTGGGCGTCGCGGTGCTTTACAGTAGCTTCACGGGCGTAAAGGTGGTAATGAAGCCCGGCTTCTTTCATTACGTACACGTACACCACCGGCACGCGGAGGCGCGATGCGATCATGAAGGGGCCGGCCGGGAAACGGGCTTCCTTGCCCAGCAGGGGAGAAGACATGTATTTATTGCCTTTGAGATAGCGGTCGCCGGTAAAGCATACGAGCTCGTTGTTGGAAAGGGCCTCGTTAATCTTAAAAATGTGCGACATGTCGTCGCGGATCAGGATCAGCTTTACCGAAGGCTTGCCGATGCTTTCGAGGTACTCTTTGATGGCCGAATGCTCCTGGTCAATGGTGACCAGGTTAATGTGAAAATCAAGGTCGATCTCTGCAAAGAAATGCTCGGCGATCTCGAAATTCCCCATGTGTGCGCTGATCAGCACGGCTCCTTTTTTCTCGGCCAGGAGGCGTTTGAGGGTTTCAACGCCGTCAAACTCGTACGTGAAACGGTTGCGCAGGCCTGCCGAGATGGCAATCTTATCAATGATGGTTTGTCCGAATGTAAAGTAGCTCCTGAAAACCGACAAGCGAGCCTTTACCGGCGGGTAATTGAGTCTTTTCCGGAAGTAGTAGTAAATAGAGCGGTTGCTGTCGGTAAGAAACAGGAAATAGTAGGATGCCACAAAGAAAAGTAAGCCGTAAGCTGCTCTTACTCCTGCTTTGCGAATCAGGAAAACAAAGATTTTGTAGCCGAGAACCGTTCCTTTGGATTTACCATCCCACTCACTCATTGTTTAATTTTCTTTCTATGAGCCGGTAGAAATCGTTGAAGGTAGAAAGCCCCACAAAATCGGCCTCTCCGAGCTTTACGCCGAAGTTGGCTTCCACCGTTACCACCAGGTCTACATAATCCAGGCTGTCCAGTCCTAACGTATCTTTTAAAACGGCGTCAGGCCGGATGGTGTCGATATCTACTTCAAATTCTTCCGATAGAAAACTGTTGGTCTTTTTTATTATCTCTTCCTTGCTCATATCTTTTTAACCACTAATGCGGAGTTCGTTCCTCCGAAACCGAACGAATTTGACAAAAATATATCAATTTTTTCGTTTATGGTATTTTTGGCGATATTTAATTTAGCCGATTGCTCGTCGGGAGTTTCGAAATTGATATTGGGTGCGATGAAATTATTTTGCATCATAAGGACCGAATAAATGACCTCGCTGGCCCCGGCCATCCAGCATTCGTGGCCGGTCATAGACTTGGTAGAGCTTACGTAGGGATTTCTCTCTCCGAAGATTCCGAAGATGGCTTCGGCCTCGTTGGAGTCGCCCAGGGGCGTAGAGGTGGCGTGGGCATTGATATAGTCAACGTCGGTTGCTTTTATTCCGGCCTGGCTGACCGCCCGGTGCATGGCTACTGAGGGGCCTTCCACATTGGGCGTGGAGATATGGCCGCCGTTCGAGGAGAAGCCGTACCCGATGATTTCTGCCAGGATAGGCGCGCCGCGTTTCACGGCATTTTCGTATTCTTCCAGCACCAGGGTGGCCGCTCCGCCACTGGGAACGAGGCCATCGCGTGACCGGTCAAACGGCCGGGAGGCAGCAACCGGGTCTTCGTGGAAAGTAGAGAATACACCCAGCGCATCAAAGCTGCTCATGGCGTATTTGTTGATCTCCTGGGCCCCGCCGCAAACCACGGTATCCTGCAGGCCGCTTTGAATAAGGTAAAAGCCCATGCCGATAGAATGTGAACCGCTGGCACAGGCCGCGCTCACCGTAAGGTTGATGCCCCGCATCCTGAAGATGGTGGAGAGGTTCATGTTTACGGTAGAGTTCATTGACCGGAAGATAGCCCCGGAGCCTATCAGCGAGGTATCTCTCTTTTCCCGCAAAATATCGGTTGCTTCAATAATGGAGCGGGAAACGCTGTCGTTGCCGTAAAGAATACCCACTTCATTTTTTTCCAGGAAATCCATATCGATCCCGGCCTGCTCCAAAGCCTGTACGGTGGCCAGGTAGGCATATTCCGACTCTTCACCCATGCTGGTGCGTTGCCGGCGGGTAAGCATATCTTTCAGGTTGGGTTTGGGTACGCTGCCGGTGAGGGCCGACTTGAAGCCGTACTCCTGCCGCTCGGGGTCAATGACGATCCCGGACCTGCCCTGGTATAGCGAATCCCTTACCTCCTCTAAGGTGATTCCTATGCTGGAATAGATCCCCATGCCCGTGATAACCACTCTTCTATGCATCTTATGAATAGATTCCTCCGTTTATATTGATAACCTCCCCGGTAATATAAGAAGCTTTTTCAGATACCAAAAAGTTCACCAGGTCAGCTACTTCTTCCGCTTCACCGAAACGGCCCAGCGGTATAAGCTTTTTCAATTCTTCTTCGTTCAGGTTGCCGGTCATATCTGACCTGATAAAGCCAGGGGCCACGGCGTTGACCGTGATATTCCGTTTGGCAACCTCCTGGGCCAGGGCCTTGGTGGCCGCTACCAGGGCCCCTTTGGCTGCCGAGTAATTCACCTGCCCTGCAGTACCTTTCATGCCCGATACCGAAGCAATATTAACGATACGCCCGTATTTGTTTCTTAGCATTTGCTGGATGAAAAAGCCCGTAACGTTATAAAAACCGTTCAGGCTGGTCTGGATCACATCTGTCCAGTCCTGCGGGCTCATCCACATAAAAAGGCCGTCGCGGGTGATGCCCGCATTGTTGACAATGACTTCTACCCGTGCGCCGGGGCTGGCCTCCTGCCACCCGGTCAGGGCGCTCAGGGTTTCTTCGCGGTCAGCCACGTTAAAACGGATGATCTCACCTGTACGGCCCAGGGCTTCCACATCGCGGAGGGTTTCTTCGGCAGCAGCCTGATTTGACTGGTAATTGATCAGGAGGTGGTACGCGGTTTCCGTTGCCAGCTTCCGGCAAACGGCCCGGCCTATTCCTCTTGATCCGCCTGTAATCAGGGCACACTTCATGATACCTCTTCGTTTAATAACCGATTTTTCACCGCTTCTATTTCGCTGTACATGGGCCGGTCTTCCCGGTATACCGGGGCCACAGACCGGATGGTGTTGTACAGGTCTTTGGTAGTCGAAGATACAAAATCTTTGCATTCCAGCGCATCAATAGCCTGGCAAATTGTGATCAGCTCAATGCTGAGCACCTGGAAGCCGTTTTCAATCACCTTAGCGGCCAGCAGGGCAGCGTTGGTGCCCATGCTTACAATATCCTGGTTATCGTTATTGTTGGGAATGCTGTGAATGTACATGGGGTTGGAGAGGGTCTGGCTTTCGGCGGTAGTAGAGGTAGCTGTGAATTGCAGCCCCTGCATCCCGAAATTAAAGCCCAGCACCGACAGGTTCACAAACGGGGGCAGGATACCGTTCAGCGAAGGGTTCAGCAGGTAATTCAGCTGGCGTTCAGCCAGCATGGTCAGCTTGGTAACCACTATTTTCAGCTTGTCCATTTCCAGCGATACGTAATCGCCGTGGAAGTTCCCGCCGTGGTATACCTGCTCGGTTTCTACGTCTACGATAGGGTTGTCATTGGCCGAATTGATCTCATTTTCGAGTACTTGGGAGACGTAATTGAGGGTATCCAGAACGGGCCCCAGGATCTGCGGCACGCAGCGGATAGAATAGTATTCCTGTACTTTTTCTTTGAATACCGACTCTTTGTTCTCCCCGGTGTAAAGGTGCTCTTTCCGCTTACGGGTAAGCCGGCTGTCGGCCAGGTAGGCCCGCATCTGAGCAGCTATTTCACGTTGTCCTTCGTGCAGTTTGGTCTGGTTGAGCTCCAGGGAGAGGTGATCGTCATAAGCCCGCATGAGCTCATTGATGGCGCATGAACATTTTACCGACCAGTCGAGGAGCTTCCGGGCCCGGAAAAGGTTGACAATGCCTATGCCTGACATAACGGAGGTACCGTTGATCAGGGCAAGCCCTTCGCGGATCTCCACCTGTATCGGGAGCAGGCCTTCTTCCTCAAAAATTTCGGCCGTATTTCTTCTTGCGCCTTTGTAGAAGACCTCGCCTTCGCCGATAAGCACCAGCGCCAGGTGGGCTAGCTGCACGAGGTCACCGCTGGCGCCTACTCCGCCGTGTTCAAATATAAGCGGGATAATGTCACGGTTCAGCAGCTCCTGCATGAGCGTAATTACCGAAGGGTGAACCCCGGAATGGCCCAGTGAAAGAGTGTTCAGCCGGGCCAGTAAGGCTGCCCGTGCAAACTCGGGAGCCAGCGGCTGGCCTGCGCCCGTGGCATGGCTCCGGATCAGGTTATATTGCAAAAGGGCGCGGTCGGTTTCGGGAACGCGGTATTGCGCCATGGGACCGAACCCGGTATTTACGCCGTAAAGAATCTTGTTCCGGGAAAATTGTTCGAGAAATGAAAAGCTGCGGCTGACCCGCTGCAGCGTAGGGTCATCGATTTCTACGGGAGACTCTTTGTATAATATTGATTTAAAGCTATTTAGGTTTAAATGCCGCGTATCGGAGCTCATTAAATATCAAGGGTTAAACCGGACTGGATTCAAAACAGAATTCTTTTGTCTTTGAATATAATATTCCTAATTTTGAGGCAGCAAAGATAGTATATTTCTTACGTATTTTTTACCATACTAAACAGATAATATGAAAAAGGAGGAAGTAGATGTTTTAGTAATCGGGGCCGGTCCTTCGGGATGTGTGGCTTCGGCTTACCTGTCCAACCACGGCGTGCGTGTGAAAGTGGTGGAAAAATCGAAATTTCCGCGGTTTGTGATCGGGGAAAGCTTCCTTCCGCGCTCTATGGAACACTACGAAGAAGCAGGCCTCCTGGAAGCCCTGAAAGCAAAGAATTTTGAGATAAAGGCGGGTGCCCGGTTTATCCGGGGGAAAGAGACCTGCTTTTTTGATTTCAGCAATAAATTCGGAGAGGGATGGGACTGGACCTGGCAGGCACCCCGGGCCGATTTTGATCATACCCTGGCGCAGGAGGTGATCAGGAAGGGGGTAGACGTGGAGTTTGAAACTGAAGTGCTGGACGTGTCTTTCAAGGGCACCGACTCGGTCACCACGGTCAGGAATAAAGACGGGGAAACGTACGAAATAGGCGCAAAATTTATCATTGATTCCAGCGGGTACGGCCGGGTTTTGCCGCGGCTTCTTGACCTGGATATGCCCTCGGATGTTACTGAAAACTCAGCTATTTTTACCCACGTAAAAGATGATGGCCGGGTAGGGGGAGATGAGGGAACCCTGATCACGTTCGATATCCTGGAAACCCAGGTATGGTTCTGGGTGATCCCGTTTTCTAACGGAAATACCAGCCTGGGTGTGGTGGGGCCCACTAAATATATTGAAAAACTGCCGGAAGATCCGGGTGAGGCCCTGCGGGAGGCCATCCGGCGCTCGGATTACTACCGCGACCGCTACCTCAACACTGAATTTATTTTCAAACCACACCGGATAAAGAATTATTCCTGCTCGGTTAAGCAGAATTACGGCCCGGGCTTTACGCTCACAGGCAACAGTGCGGGCTTCCTGGATCCCGTATTTTCTTCAGGAGTATGTTTTGCCACGGAATCAGCGCTTCTTTCGGCTAAGCTGTTCCTGAAAGAGCGGGCCGGTGAGCCGGTCAACTGGGAAAAAGAATATTCGGATTACATCAAAAGGGGAGTGAATGTGTTTTCCACGTATGTGAAAGAGTGGTATACCGGTAACCTGCAGACCCTTTTCTTCCATCAGCCCGAGAACCCCGATGTGAAACGAAAAATATGTGCCGTGCTGGCCGGGTATGTCTGGAACGAGGAAAACCCTTTTGTACAGAAACACGACCGGGTGATCAAAAGTATGGCGTACCTGCTGCAGAACGGCGGGAGCGTGGACGAGTTCCATATTTAGACAAGGAGAAGGATAAGATAAAAGATAAAAGTGAAAAACTAAAAGTTAAAAGTTATGGAACATAGATAAGAATGTACCTTAACTTTTAACTTTTAGTTTTTCACTTTTCACTTCCTCAATACGCTTCTTTAACAATCCTGTTTCCCAGGGTTTTGGCGGTCTTTTCAAACCCTTCACCGATACGGGATTCATTGCTGAAATTGCTTCCCCACTGGTCTCCCGGTGCGTTTTCGCTTTTGATCTTCAGCAATACTTTCGAGGGGTTGCCGGTTTCTGTAAAGGTGAGCAGGGTAGACACTTTGGCGGGTTGCTTCATCACGCCGGCGTCCCAGCCGGGATAAAGCCAGGTGGCATCAACAGTCAGGGTGTAGGGCGCATCTTTACGGCCCTGTCCGAAAACGGTTCCTTTCTTCGCTGTAACGGTTTTGGCCAGGAGGTCCATAAAATTAGGCTCCCAGATTGATTCTTTGGCGCCATCCCATTTTTTAGCCCAGGTATCGCCGGTGCCGGCATTTTTGGCATTGAGCTCGGCGGTTCTTTCTTCTTTGTACTGTTGTTCGGTTTTGTTTTCTTTCAACAGCTTCATGTCATCGTAACGAAATACCACATTAACGGCTTTTGCATCTTTCAGGAATTTAAAATCGCCTTCCTGAACCGTCATTTTTTGCGCAGATACTCCCGCAGCAACCAGCAGGAGAAACAGCAGGATTGATGTTTTTTTCATAGATTGATCGTTTTACTTTACCAAAAATACACATCAGGTGTATTTCAAGTACAGAAAAGGCCATATTTTTTAGTAGATCAGTGACTTCTGAATGAACGGGTGATCTTATCCCACAGGCCGGTTTGCTGAAAAGTAAACTTTTTGTGGACAATGAAGTTGAAGATAAAGCTCATGCCCATGCCCATAAAATGCCCGATGGTGCCGGCCGGGCTGAATTCGTTAGTGGTAAAAGGAATGGCCAGCTTCTGGTCACCGAAAAGACGGAGCAGGAAACGGATGGAGTAGTCGGCCCCGTAAACGGTGATGCACCCCGAAACCACGATAGTGATGAGATATTTGATGATTTCACGCGTGGTTTGCCCCGAATTCCGGGCGTTAAAGGCGAGCAGCTTGGTAAGGAAAAAACCTACGGGGATAGATACCAGATAGCCCACCCAGAAGGCATCTATGGTATTCCATTTCAGGAAATTGACCAATAGCGTGGTACCTGTAAGATACTGGACGATGACCCCTCCCAAAGCAGCTACAAAGTAACCAATGAAGTTTTTATTTTTACGGTAGAGATTTCCTGTCCAGCTCAAAAGTGCTAAAAATTCTGAATTAAGCTTCAAATATACAACGGTTTTTGTGTTTTATTTTAGTTTTTTTTAGATAAAATCAATGATCCGCTATACGTACTTACGTCATCCGGTCATTTCCGGCGTTATATTTGCAGAAAAAAGTTTTTATAAGACCGTTGATGCTGATTAACACACTGCTGCTTGTATCTTCTGTTTTCTGTTTTAAGCCGGAGAGCGATAGCGCTTTTCTGTTCAGGGAGCATCCTTATTTATTTGAAAAGTACAGGGAACTTCTCGTCAACGTACGGAATTACTACGTTACTCCTCCTGAAGCAGAAGAAGAGTTTAAGGCCATTATGAAGGAGCTCAGGAGGAAATTTCCGAATACGCTGACACCGGGAGAGTACATCCCGCTGGTATTTCCGCTGGCCGGCAGCAATGTTTCGGCCGTTGGCGGACGAAGAGGTAACGGGTATTACGTGCACCAGTTTGACCTGTTTGACCAGTCGGTGAGCGGAAGTCACCCGGCCCACGATATTTTTATTTATGACCGCGACCACGATTGTATTGATGACCGGCGCGGCGAGTACGTAGACGTGGTGTCAGTAGGAAACGGGATAGTGCTGGCGGTAGAGCACGACTGGCAGGAAGGTTCTGTTTTCAAGGGAGGAAATTACGTTTGGGTATATGACCTGGAAAGGGGCGGACTGTGGTATTATGCCCATAACCGCATCAGCGTGGTACAGGCCGGTCAGCGGGTACGGCCCGGCGACAAGCTGGGAGAAGTAGGGCGTACCGGTTTTAACGCCGCCAGGAGCCGGTCAGATACCCACCTTCACCTGATGTACCTGGAGCTGGACGATGACCTTTACCCGCATCCGGTGAATTATTACGAATGGCTCAAAGATGCCGAAACGGTGTATACGTCGACCACTGCCGAAAACTATACGCCTCCCCGCCAGTTGAATTTCCTGCCGGTAGAAAAACCGGGGAACCATAAAATAAACCTCAGCGCACAGCCTCCGCTTACTCTCCGGGTAAAACGGCCGCCGGTTCGCCGGAAATAAGCTTTTCAGGAATTCCGGAGATAACGGATGATGGAGTATAGAATATAGCCGAAAATGATCAGGGGCACAGCCGCCAGCTTAAGTACGGCCAGCGCTATAACCGAAAGAATCAGCAAGGTATAGGTAAACCGGTTGTCCTGCCAGGAGTAATTTTTGAACTTCATGGCAGGCAGCGGAATTTCTGCTACCAGGAGGTAGGAAAAAACAAGTACATATACGGGCAGAAACCAGGAGTCCAGCAGGATACCGGCGATTCCCGGGTTTTCAGCCAGGTAAGGAAAAACGGCAATGACCATGGCATTGGCCGGGGTAGGCAGACCGATAAAGCTCATCGACTGCCGGGTGTCGATATTGAATTTGGCAAGTCGCAGGGCCGAAAATACCGGGATCAGGAGCACGATATATTCTGTGTTCTGCGGCAGGAAGCCCGAGTCTTTTACGAGTGCCCAGAGAATAAATCCGGGTAATACGCCGAACGACACCACGTCGGCCAGCGAGTCGAGCTGCTTGCCCAGTTCAGAGCTTTCTTTCAGCAGCCGGGCCACAAAACCGTCAAAGAAGTCGAAGACGAGCGCCAGGCCTATCAGGAGCCCTCCTTTTTTCAGGTCGCCGTCGTTCAGAACGGCCAGGATACCCAGGCAACCGCAGAGGAGGTTAGACAGGGTAATGAAATTAGAGATAGTAAAGAGCCTCACGGTTGTAAAAACGGGTTAAGTTTTTTCTCCTCACCAATGGTAGTAGGCTGCATATGCCCCGCATATACCCGGTAATTGTCAGGAAGAAGAAAAAGTTTGGTTTTAATAGAACGGATCAGGGTATCGTAATCGCCCATGGGGAGGTCGGTTCTGCCGATGCTCCGGTGAAAAAGACAGTCGCCGCTGATGACCATCCTGTCTTGCGCACAGATAAAGGCCACGTGACCGGGGGCGTGGCCGGGTACATGGATGATCTCCAGTACGGTATTTCCGAAAGAGAACGTATCGCCTTCCTCAAAATAATGAGAGGCTTGTACCGGTTCGCAGCCGGGAATGCCCCAGAGCTTACACCGGGTTTCAAAATCGGCCAGGATGGGCTCTTCCAGCGGGTGCATGTACACTTCCACCCCGAATGTGCGGGCCACATACGCCGCACCGAAAATATGGTCGAGGTGGGCATGGGTGAGCAGGATGGCCTTCACCGTCAGCCCTTCGTTCCGGATGTAATCGCGCAATTGCTCTTTTTCGGCCTGCGTGTAGCAGCCGGGATCAATGACCACGGCCTCGCGGGTCTCATCGCTGAGCACATAGGTGTTCTCCGAAAACGGAGAAAATACGAAAGAACGGATAGTTGCCATACGGGGCAAAGATAGCAAAAATATTGCATAAGCGGTGTAAAGCAAATCAGGCGGCCGGGGCCGGGGAGGGGTGCTTTTGTTTTTTCATACAAGGTGATATTACCCGGTGAGGAAAATAACTTTACGAAAAAATGACTTTACAAAAAAACAACTTTACGAATATCTGAAAACGACTATTTGCTCTTAGGCAGCTCCAGGTAAAAGGTGGTGCCCTCGCCTTCTACCGATTCAAACCAGATGTTTCCGCCGGCGTGTTCAATGCCTCTTTTGGCCATGGAAAGCCCCAGGCCCGAACCGCCCTGCTTGGTGCTGAAGTTCGGAATAAATACCTTCTTACGCAGCTCTTCGGAGATCCCGGTGCCGTTGTCCTGCACCTCCACCATACCCATATCGCCTTTCTCCGATACCGATACGCTGATAATGGGTTTCCGGGTAGGAGGAACCGACTGCAGCCCGTTAAGCACCAGGTTATTAATGGCCCGGTTCAGGATCATCTTGTCGCCGCTGACCATGATCACGGCGGTTTCGGTATGGAAGTTGATCTTGATGTTGTTGTTCTGGGAGTACAGGTCGATGGTTTTCTGTACGGCCGAAACCAGATCAAAGATCTCGGTGCGCGGAACCGGCATTTTGGCGAATTCCGAGAACGAATTGGCGATTTCGGAAATATTATCGATCTGCTCGTTGATCGACGCCAGCGCGCGGTCTATTTTCAGCCGGTTTTCTTCGTTGTCGGCCGGTAGCGTACGCTGAAGCTGCTGGATAGACAACTTCATGGGCGTAAGCGGGTTTTTGATCTCGTGTGCCACCTGGCGGGCCATTTCGCGCCAGGCCGTTTGCTTTTCGCTGGCCGAGAGGGCCTCTCGGCTTTCTTCCAGCTTCCGGATCATCCGGTTGTATTCATTGGTCAGCAGGCCGATCTCGTCGTTTGATTTCCAGACGATCTCTTCGTTATTGGTGTTGAGGCTGGTTCTCTTCAGCTTCTGGGCAATCAGCTTTAAGGGGCCGGTCAGGTTGGTGCTGGCGGCGTATGAGAAAGCCAGGAGGATGAAGAACATGACCAGGAAGATGATCAGGATAGCGGCTCCCACCTCCTGGATCTGCAGCTGAAGCGTAGAGCCGGCCTCCGGGTAAGCAACAGCGATCAGTCCGTAGCTTTTCCCGTCGGCGCCTTTGCCGTTCAGATAAACGGTTTTGAAATCGCGGGAGTCAAATTTCTCCTGCAGCAGCACCTCGCTGCTCTGCCCGGAAATGAGGCGGGCATACGCCTCGGGATTGATCCGGCCGGAGATCTGGTGTGCCCGGTACAGGCCGGGGGTGGAAGTATAAGAGAGGCGGCCCTCCCGGTCAAAAATACTGATCTCAAAATCAGCAGACAGGGCCAGGTTATTCAGCTGCTCCTCCATGTAGGCTTTTGTGCTTTTCCCCTTCAGGTAATCCTGGTAATGCAGGTTAATGGTGTTGGCCACGTTCAGCGAGTTTTCCCGGATGGCCCGGTTCTGCAGCGTGATAAATGAGCTGATAACCACACCCAGCGTCAGCAGGATGATAATGGTAAGAGGAACCAGGAAGGCCAGGTTCAGGAAGAACTGGATCTTGGATGAAAAGCTGATCCGGTACACTTTAAAGCCCGACAGGATGGCCAGGAAGCCCAGCAGCAGCACCATCCCGCTCAGGGTGATCAGGAATAAATAGGAGAAGCCGGAAAGCGTATCCCGGTAAAAGTCAGAGGGCTGCGTAACAATGGCTATGTTGCCGTCGGCATCTTTCCGGATATAATGCAGGTAGCCGTTATAGAACACCTGGTGGTCAGACGTAACGGCAGCATCGGCCTGTTTCCGGTTAAACTCGCGCAGGTAGTCAAAATTTCCTTCTTTATAGGTGATACGCCCGTTTTTATCAAAAAGCACATAGCTGAAGCGGCTCATTCCCGGTTCTCTGCGCAGGGTATTGTCAGACAGCTTCTTGGTGGTATTGGCCATGTCTGACGTGCTGTAGCGTACTTTCAGCACTAATGCTCCCCGTACAATACCGTTTTTCAGCACTTCGGAAAAGAGCACATACATGTTTTCGCCGTTCTCTTTCCGCAGGAAATACAGGCCGGGAAATTCGGTACGGTTGCCGGCTCCGGCGTATTGCGCATACACCCGGCTCAGGGCAGGCAGCGAGTCGCCGGCCAGTGGCCTGCCCCCGGTGGTGTAAGCCTGCACATCTACCTGGTAAATATCAAAGTAGCTGCTGAGCAGGCTGTCTTTGACCAGGTGGCGCAGCGATTCGTAGGCCAGCACGGGCCGGTCAAGGGTATTGGCAATGGTGGTGTCGTTCCTGACCAGGCTGTTAAACTGGTTCAGGAGCAGTTCGGCTTTCAGGTCTTTCTGTTGCAGCAGCTTTTCGGCAAACAGTTCTTTATGATGCAGGTTTTTGATGTTGTCCTGGCGGGTAACCAGGCTGAACAGGATAAACGTGAAGGCAAAAACCCCGGTAAGAAAATAAATAAAGGTTTTAAACCGCAGGATATAGAAATAGCGGGGCAGCTTCAGTAAGAAGGCGGCCAGGAAATACAGGGCCGGGATCAGGCACACCCAGTAGTTGAGGTGATGGTAATAGAAGATCATGGCGGCCAGCAGTGCACCGTAAAGCCAGTGCAGGAAACCGAACCGGGTACCGGGCTGCATCCTGCTGAAAATATTGACCAGCAGGTGCGTGCCCAGGAAGTAAATCCCGAACAGGATAAATAAAAACAGGTAGGTGCCCGCCTTAATGTTGGTCAGCTTCAGGGAATAGTCCAGCCCGATCACCTCGTTGCTGTAGATCTTCAGCACCTGGGTGTAAACAAAGTACCCCAGGGCAATGGCCATCAGCACCAGTACCACCGAAACAAAGCTTTTCAGGTTGACCGGGTACCTGCGGGCACCGGTATAGGTAAGGGCTTCCAGCTGCCACAAAGCCATGAGCGCCAGTACCAGCATCACCGAGAAAGACGACAGGATCATATCGCCGAAGCCCGGCGGAACCACCAGGTATTCCGGTACCCATGATTCGGGAAGCAGCTGCCAGGGCAGGCCCAGCATGAGCATCCAGAGCCGGACAAACAGCACCAGCAGGATCAGGTTAATGCTGGCCAGCGTAAACTGGTGCTTTTTTTCGAGGCTGCGGATGTGACAAGCGCAGAAGACCGTTATCAGGATCAGGCCTGCTGAAAAAAGGATCAGCGTGATCTTTGAGGCCCGCATGGTAAGGGTTTGCGGTACTTTGGCGGGCGTGATGTAGAAGAGGGGCTTTCCGTCTGATCCCCTGATTTTAAAGCTTCCTGTAGTTGCTTCGGCTGAAACGGCGGTGGGAATGGTGTAAAAAATGCTGTAATCAAAGCCCGACTGTGCTTCGTTCTGGTAAAGGCTGACCAGGGAAGCGATCTCGCCGGTGCCGTTGCCCAGCTGAATCGGTGATTTCACCAGCAACCCGTAATTTTTGTTGTATTCTACGAAGACCTCAGGTCCTCCTTTCCGCAGGTTTTTCGGGATATATTGGTTGGATGACCAGTAGATCAGGCTGTCGCCTTTAAAAATAAAATAGGGATAGGAGGTGCTGACCTCGTACCGGTCAAAAGTTTCCTGTTTCCGCGACCGGATGTGAGCCTCAACAGCAGAATGCTCTGCCCGGGCCCGGGCAACGGCCTGGTCTGTATTGTTCTGAATAATGCTTTGGTACTTATTTTCGCTTTCTTTGTCAAAAAATACAAGGCTGAAGAACCCTGCCACAAAAAAAAGTATTCCCAGGATAAGTACGATTAACTTTGCAGGCTTTTTCACATTCAACATCTTCAAGGCTATCCTTCCGGAATATCTGATTTGTATTCATCAGGTCAGAAATCGTGCCAAAGCAACCGTCCTACCGATTCTGTTCCTTAATTAACCCGGCGTTTTTGCCGGAAGTTCGGTAATAAAAAATAAATTTATAACTTGGCATCCGATTAAAAAAGGGATACCTGTTCTTAATTGTAAAAGTAAGTGAAAAGCGGCCAAGGGTAGAAGCTAAAAACTAAAAGTTAAAAACGAAAAGTGAAGGAGCATGGTTTGCATAACGGGATACCCAATATGAATAACGATATATGAATAACGATTGGACAGGCCTGTTGGGGGTGGCTGCTGTTCTGGCAGGAGCCGGGTTTATTTTCTTTACGGTATGGAAGCGATCCAGGGGAGAAGCGGCCGTCAAAGCAGCTCAGCAGGCGGTGAGCTACCCGTTACGGCTCCAGGCCGCCGAGCGAATGATCCTTTTCCTGGAACGGATAAAGCCTCAGAACCTGCTTACCAGGATCAATGCAGCCGACCTGAGTCCTACCGAGCTGCAGCAGCTTATTCTCCGGGAGGTCAGAACCGAGTTTGATCACAATGCCGCCCAGCAGCTGTACCTGGGAAAAGAAACCTGGAAAAAAATTTCATCGGCGGCAACGGCCACTTCAGCCGCGCTGGTGCATGCCATTGCAGAACAGGCCGGGAAAACCGGCACCCGCGAAACGATCGTCTATCTTTTACAGAACGAGGACGAAACCGCCCGGACCCTGATAGAAGAGGCTATAGGGGCAATAAAAGATGAGGTA
This sequence comes from Leadbetterella sp. DM7, assembly GCF_040829825.2. NCBI lineage: Bacteria > Pseudomonadati > Bacteroidota > Cytophagia > Cytophagales > Leadbetterellaceae > Leadbetterella > Leadbetterella sp. DM7. Next base: position 41,344 of record NZ_JBFOLH020000012.1, read on the forward strand.
CAGGAGAATTTTTAAAAGGGGTTTAACGTTATATAAAGGAATAAACAAAACACAATCATGGGAGTTAACGCAAAGCATTTGGCCACTTTTATCCTGGGTGCGGCAGCCGGGGTAGCACTGAATAAATACCTGAATTCGGAAGAAGGTGAAAAAATGATGGAGAGCCTGAAGGAAAAAGGCAGCCAGCTGAAGTCAGAGGCCGAATCGGCTGTAGACCGGGCACCACAGTATTTTGAAGACCTGAAAGCAGGCGCCAGTGAGAAATTCAATGAGATAGTGGGCAACCTGAAAGAGAAATACCCGGATGCGGAAAAAATGCTGAACGACCTTTTCGCCGGTTTCTCCAAGCCTAAGAACGAGGACGGAACCTCGGCAGAAGTGCAGGACGATCCCAAAGCCTGATCAGGTTTCTGTTTTTTTTATTTGCGCTTATGCTGGCCTATTCATCGGGAAATTGTATAAATTTGGCCCGAAAAACGGATTGCTCTGAGAAAGTTTAACCTGAGAATAAGCTGGATAAGTATTAAGGAGAAATTTTTTATCCTTAAAGACAGCCTCGAAAGCAAAATCGACAAGGGCGTATTTATTGCTTTGCTGACGGGCTTCCTGCTGGTGCTGTACCAGATCAGCTTCCCGAAAGAAGAGGTGATCCGTGACTGGATCAACCATGCTTTACGGCAAATTCCGCGGGTGCTGATGTTTTTTTACATGCTCCGCTGGTTTATCGGGGTTTTCTTCAGCGACAGGAAAGGTTTTTTTCACCGGGAGCATACCATTGAGTTTATTCTTTTTCTTTTGCTGGCAGGCTTTAATTTTTTCAAGCGCCATTCAGAGCTGCTGAGCTCCGATTATTTTTTATACCTGCTGGTCACCACGCTTTTCTTCCTGCGGTTTATGGAGTTCTCTGCACAGATCAAGAACTCGCTGATGAACCCGGCCGTACTTTTTGCCATCAGCTTCCTGGTACTGATCTTCTGGGGCACAGCCATGCTGCTGATGCCGCACGCTACGTACGGGAAGTTCAGCTTTGTGGATGCCGCCTTTATGGCTACTTCGGCGGTATGTGTGACGGGCCTGGCCACGGTAGACCTTTCCACCAAATTTACAGAGGTGGGCGCAGATATACTCTTTATACTGTTCCAGGTAGGCGGGCTGGGCCTGATGACGTTCACCAACTTCTTTGCGGTGCTGTTCCGGGGCGGAATGTCGCTCAGGAACCAGCTGATGCTCAGCAATATCGTGGAGCTGAATGAGCCGGGCTCGCTGTTTTCGGTATTGAAACGCATTTTGTTTTATGCCTTTTTTGTAGAGATAGCCGGGGCATTTATGATCTTTATGGCCATTGACGGTAACCTGCATGTCAGTTCGTCCAAAAGCTGGTTTTTCTCGATTTTTCATTCGGTAGCGGCTTTTTGCGGTGCCGGGTTTTCTTTTGCGCACGAAGGCCTGTACAACGAGCAGTACCGGTTTAATTACCCGTTCCTGATCATTCTTTCTTTGCTGGTTATCTTCGGCGGTATGGGCTTCCCGGTGGTAAATGATGTATACAATGCCACCAAACATTTCCTGAAAGGGATACTCCGCTACCTGTTTTTCCGGGAGAGGTATACTTACCAGGCCCGCATTCTGACCGTTCACAGCAAGCTGGTGCTTACGTCTACGGCTGTGCTCCTGATGATAGGAACCGTGGCTTTTTATTTCCTGGAATACAACCAGACACTGGCTGAGCATACCACCCAGGGCGGGAAGCTGGCCCTCTCCTTTTTTGGTTCGGTAGTACCCCGCTCAGCCGGGTTTAATGCCGTAAACATGGTGGGGATCACGCAGGGCACTATCCTGGTGTATATGCTGCTGATGTGGATCGGGGGGGCTCCGAACTCTACGGCAGGAGGAATTAAGGTGACCACGTTCTCCCTGGCCCTGCTGAACGTGGTGTCGCTGGCCAAGGGAAAAGACCGGGTGGAAATTTTTGACCGCGAGATCACCCTGAGTTCTATCCAGCGCTCGTATGTGGTGATTTTTCTTTCGTTTATCATCATGGGGGCAGGCGTTTTCCTGGTCAGTATTTTTGACCCCGGCGTGCCGCTCCAGATGGTGGCTTTCGAGTGCTTTTCGGCGTACGGTACCGTAGGGCTTTCCCTTAACCTGACGCCCCAGCTCTCCGATGGCAGCAAATGGGTGATTATTGTGCTGATGTATCTCGGCCGGGTGGGCCTGTTCACCATCCTGTTTGGTATTTTCTCGAAAGACAGGAGCGCCGACTATAAATATCCGAAAGAAAGTGTTCAGGTACTGTAATAATAAAAGGTATGAAATACATAATTGTAGGTCTGGGAAACTTTGGTTCCACACTGGCGGCCCGGTTAACTGAAATGGGCCATGAGGTGTTTGGGGTAGATGCCCGTTTTGAGATTGTGGAGCAGCTGAAGAGCACCATTTCGCATGTGGTGGCGCTTGACACCTCCAAGGCCTCGGCATACAGCAGTCTTCCTATCAAAGATACCGATACCGTAGTGGTGGCCATTGGTGAAGATGTGGGGGCATCTATCATTACCACCGCACTGATGAAGCAGCACAATGCCCGCCAGATCATCAGCCGGTCTATTAATTCGGTTCACCTGGCCGTACTGGAGTCTATGGGAATCGACATCATCTTTAACCCCGAGCAGATTGCCGCCAATATGTTTGCCAAGCAGCTGGAAATGAAAGGGGTGGAGGAGTCTTTTGAGCTGGCCGACAATTGCAGCATCCTGGAGATCCGGGTGCCTGACCGCTACCTGGGCAAAAAAGTGGGAGACGTGGATTTTGAGAAGATTTTCAATATCCGGCTCCTGGCCATCAAGTATTTTGAGCAGAAGAAGAACTTCCTGGGCATGCGCAGCCAGAAATCAACGGTCAATATGAACGTTTCTGAAGAACATATCTTTACCAAGCGGGATGTGCTGGTGATGATGGGAGAGCTGAAGAGCTTCGAAAATATGATCGGGAAGGAGATCCGCGACTGACCGCTTATTTCCTTTTCCAATTTCTCCATACAAAAATAACCGCAAACAAGACCAGGTAGGTAATTACCTTGGCCGTTCCGGTCATGTCAGCCCTGTTTTCAGGCCAGGTCATCCCGTTCCGGTAGTTCATGAAGAAGCCCAGCAGTACCGACAGGGCAATAACGATGACCGGGAAACGGAAATTAAGGTTTTTCATAAGGAATATTGACAATACGGCTCAAAAGTAAGCCGAATTCCTGTAATTCCCTTCGCCGGGAACAGAAAAGTAGGGCAGATGATCCGGGCCTGAACCATCTACCCGTTATTATGGACAGGGTTATTTTCTTTTCACCGTAAGAATAAGCGTATCGGCATTGATGCCCGTAAATATGCCCAGCCCGTTGGTAATGGTGCTGACCGGGGTGGAAATATTCTGCGAAGTGCTGCTTTGGTTCTGGTACAGGGCCGCGTAATCGGGGTTAAGCTTATAGAGAATAATGGCATGCCGCCCGAAATACTCAAAAGACTGGGAGCTGATAACGGCAGATTCACCTTGCACGGGCTCGTTGTTGAATCGCCGGCCGGGCGGCTGGAAGAAGGAGTTATCGCCCGTACGGGTTACGATCTGGCTGGCGTTTTCATCCAGCACCAGCGCCGAAACAAAATGATATACCTGATCCGGGTTTTGCCAGCTGAGGTTGATGTCTACCGGTTCTTCCTGTTCAAAACCGCCCTGACCGGGAAGAAAGCTCCCCGTGATGTTCCTGTAAACGCGGTAAACAACCGTGGTGTCCATGTGAAATCCCTGCGGTTTTTGGGGGAGGGTGGTTTCGGCAGAAACGGTCCGGCCTTTGTGCTGAAAGCTCATGGCATAGGTTAAGCCGGCTTCACCGAGGCGTTCTGAAGAGGTATAGGTGCCGTCGTGATTATCGGTTAATACGATGTGCTGGCCGTTGCTTCCGGTCAGCGTTACGGCAAGCCCGGTGACCGGTTCGGTGTATACCGAGTCGGTTTCCGAATAAGGGGTTTCCGTATAGATCTTCATGCTTACGGGGCTTCCCGGGGCCAGGTAGGCCTCAATAACGGGTTTGTCGCCGGGAGTGATCACGTCGCGTACTTCCAGGCAGGAAGTGAGCACAAGAGAGAGCAGAAGCAGGTATCTTTTCATTTCAGTTTAAGGCTTAAAATAAGGTTTGGCGTGATGCCGAGGTAGGTTACATTGGTGGTCTGAAGCACGGAAACGCCGTTTTCACGGATCACTTCAAACCGTTTGTACCAGATATTGCTGCGGTTGTAGAGGTTGAAAACCGAAAAACCGATGGTTCCGTTTTTAAAGTTATAATTGGCGGAGATGTCGAGGCGGTGATAAGCCGGGAATCGGTTGGCGTTTTTATCGGTTGGGTTGGTAAACGATTTAACGGTGCCGTCAAGCAGGGTGATATCGTAGGCGCCGATCACGGAAGTATAGGGCCGCCCGGATGAATAGATCCATGTGGCCGAAAGATCCCAGCGGTGAACCGTATACGTGGCTACTGCTTTAAACTGGTGGCGTACGTCCTGGTCGGAATAATACGGCAGGTCAGAAAACGCGCTGACCTTTCGTGCGGCCTGGGCCAGGGTATAGCCCAGCCAGCCGGTAACGCTGCCGAATTTTTTCTGTAGCAGCACGTCTACCCCCTGTATGGTCTCGTCACCGTTAAAGAAGGTTTCTTCGGTTGAAAGCCCGCCGCTTCCGGGCATTCCGGGGCCACCGCCGGAAAAGGAGGGAACGAACCGTAAGGTGTATTCGGTGATCCCGTAGTTTCTTTTGCGGTAGAATTCCACGTCCAGCAGGTAGTTTTTCTTTTCGTAGGCCGCGCCCAGGATAAGGTGCTCTGCCCGGGTAACGGGCAGATGGGTGCCGTTAGCCAGTATCCAGAAGTTGCGGTTGCCTTCTGATATATCCTCGCGGTTGATCTGCTTGATAAACTGGTAATAGACACCGGCTCCGCCTTTGATTTTGATTTGGGGGCTATACTGGTAATTGAATGTGAAGCGCGGTTCTGTATAGACTTTATCCGTCAGGTTAAAATAATTGAACCGTAAGCCGGGAATCAGCTCCAGCTTGTCGCCCATGAGCCGGAAGCGGTCCTGCAGGTAGAAGGCTGCCAGCACCCCGGCGTCATCCCGGTTGAGAATGGTGGTGGTATCGTTCTGTACGTAGTTGAACTGAATCCGGTTCAGTGAGATCATGGTGCCTGTTTCCAGCTGGTGGCGGGGCAGGAATTTCCATTCCCAGTCGCTCTTGAACGAAAAATCGACCAGGTTGTTGGTTTCGTACCTTCCGAACCGGCTGGTAAAGGAAGAGTCGTTACGCGATATGTTGATGGTACGTGAGTTATCCCGCTCGCTGTAATAGTTGGAAAAGCTGACCAGGCTGTTGCTGTACAGCTTGCTGTTATACTGGTGCGACCATTTGAAGCTGGAACCGGTGTTTCCCCATTCCGAAACGTCGGTGGTGCGGTTACCGAGCCCGCCTGAGCTGCCCTGGAAAGGGCCGAACCCGCTGAAGCCTGAAGCAGTGCTGTTGTCCATGTTGTCGGTTCCGTTAAAGAACGAGAGCGAGAAGATGTCGCGCTTGTTGGGTTTAAAGGTCAGCTTGGCATTGACATCGTAGAAGTAAGAAGTGGCCTTCTGGCTGGCCTGCAGGTTATTGAAGCCGCCCCTGCCCGGGAAACCGCCCGCGGGCGTAGCGGCTGATTCTTCTGATTCCGTAAATTTGTTGAAGATCTTGTTGTAGAGCGGTCCCTTGTAAGAGCGTCTGCCGGCAAGCAGGAAGGTCATTTTTTTGCCTACCGGGGTTTCCAGGTAGCCGTTGGTGCTGAGCAGGCTCAGGTCCATGCCTGCATTAAAGTTTTTGGTATTGCCTTCTTTCCCGGTTATTTCGGCCACGGCAGAGATCCTTCCGCCGAAACGGGCGTCAAACCCTCCCTTGTACAGCTGGATATCTTTCACGGCATTGTAGTTGAAAGCCGAGAAAAAGCCGAACAGGTGGTCAACGTTATACACCGTAAAGCCGTCGTAAAGCACCAGGGTCTGGTCAGGCGTGCCGCCCCTTACGTATAATCCTGACGATGATTCGTTAGAGGCGCTCACGCCGGGCATGAGCTGAAAGGCCCGGAAAGGGTCTTTTTCTCCTACATTGGGCAGCTTGGCAATGTTCCGGGGTGTCATTTTAACCATACCTACCACCTGGTTGGCCTGCACCATCTCGGTTTTTTCGGTCTGTACCACCAGGGCTTTCAGCTGGTTGGGCTCGGCCTGCAGCTCTACCAGGTAACCGGTCAGCGGGGTAGAGGGGGTAAGCCTTGCCGTGTAGGTGACAAAGCCCAGGTAGGTAACTTTCAGGATGACGGTATCGCTGGGTACGTTCTGGAGTGAGAAGTAGCCGTCTACATTCGACTGGGTGTAAATGTCGGGCCGTGAGGTGACAAATACGGCGGCAAAAGGCAGGGTTTCTCCCGATTCTTTTTCCACAATTTTGCCCGTGAGGGTAAAGTTTTTGCGGGTAGGCTGAAATTCAGACGATTCAGGCATTTTAAAGCTTTCTGCCAGGGCCGACTTTTTATACAGCACGGCTGCGTTCGGGTTGTCGAGCGTAAAGGTCAGGTCGAGGTTATTGACGGCAATGATTTTCTCAAGAAATTCTTTAAGCGTTTGCCTGGGGGCTTTAACAGTGATTTTTCCGGAAGGAAGCTCCTGTTCCTTGTATTCTATACGAACGCCGTATTCCCACTGCACCTGTTCAAGGATGGATTTGAGCGTGGCATTGGAAATATCTACCGGTCCCACGCGGAGGGTTTTCTGCTGTCCGTGAAGCACCAGGGGAGAAAAAAGGAAATACAGGGAGATGATAAGGGTAATTTTTTTGATCACATTCATGAACCAGGGTTAAACCATTTCTACATCAGCAATACGAAGCGCGGGGGAGCGGTGCTGCCTTGCCGGCCGATTATTTTCCGTCAGAGCGTGCATTTCTTATCCAGGGTTAATTTTTATCCCGTTATTTCCCTGTACTTTAGCCCCAAAATCTACATGCGCTTTGAAAAAAATACTTTTGTTTATCCCGGGCTTTTTCTTTTTCGCCTTTCATTCCCTGGCCCAGTTCAGTGTTTTGGGTGCCGATGCCTTTGGCAGGGCCAACAGCCTGGTGGCGGTTCCGGGCTTTTCGTCGATTTACCAGAACCCGGGAGGGTTGGGGGAGATCACGGCGGGGTTCCTGGCCTTTCATTACCTGAAAATACTACCGGTAGAGGGGTTTCATACTACAGGAGTGCAGGGCGTTTTTACGGGTAAATGGCTGAATTACGGGTTTTGTGCCGACAGCTTCGGCGACCGGCATTACCGGGAAAGCCGGGCGGGACTGGCCCTGGCCGGGAGCGGTGACCACGTGTCGGTGGGCCTGAAAGTGTCGTATGCCGGTGCGCACCCGGCCGGAGCAGGTACCGGCAAAACGCTTACGGGTGACGCCGGTATGGTGGTTACCCCGGTGCCGGCCCTCACGCTGGGGCTTTGCCTTTTCAATTTCACTTCAGCCGGGTTTTACAACCGGGAGCCGGTGACCCTGGCGGTGGGGGCCGCGCTTCGTGCCGATCAGAAGGTACAGCTCAGCGCGCAGGTGGATTACCGCACGGGTCGCAGGGCCGTCGTGCGTTTTGGGCTCCATTACCAGGTCAGGGAACAGCTGGGATTTTCGGCCGGCATTGACCCGGAAATGCGTCGCGTTCATTTCGGGGCCCGGGTGCTGGCCGGGCGCTATGGCTTTTTTTACAGCATTGCCACGCATCCGTATGCGGGCATAGCGCATCACACCACTTTTATCTACACGCTTCATGAATAAGAAAATTATTTTGTTCCTGCTTCTGGGCGTGCGGCTGTGTGCGCAGTCTTTTCCTGCGCAGGAGATCAACCTGCAGGAGCTGCTCCTGCAATGGGCGCCGGTGGCTGCCGAAGACCTGAATTATGAAGAAATATACGAGAGCCTGTACAGCCTCTACCAGAGTCGGCTGGATCTCAACCGGGCCGACAGGGAAGACCTATCCGCCCTGTTTTTCCTGAACGAAAGGCAGATCAATGAGCTGCTAAGCCACCGGGAGCGGTTTGGCCGGTACCTCAGTGTGTATGAGCTGCAGGCGCTGGAGTCGTTCAGCCTGGATGAAGTGCGCCGGCTGATTGCTTTTGTAACCGTGCGGGAAGGTTTTGGCGACCTCCGGCCCGGGAGCATCGTAAAGCGGGCCGTTGATCACTACCTGGTGATGCGGGCCGACATGACCCTCGAAAAGTCGCGCGGGTTTGCCGAAGACAAATATGCCGGTTCGCGGCAGCGGTATTATACGCGATACCGCCTGAGCCGTTCAAAAGACTTCAGTGTGGGTTTCCTGTCGGAAAAAGACCCCGGCGAAAAGAATTTCTTTGACTATACGGCCTTTCATCTGCAGCTGCAGAACAAAGGAAAGCTGAAAAACGCAGTAGCAGGAGATTACCTGCTGCAGTTTGGGCAGGGACTGGTATTCTCTGCCGGGTATGCAGCCGGAAAAGGCGGAGAGCCCGTGTATACCACCCGGCGGAGCAACCTGGGCATAAAACCCTATAATTCGCTGGTGGAGAACGGGTGCTTCCGGGGGCTGGCCACCACCTGCCGGCTGGGGAAAGTGGAAATAACGGGGATGGTATCGCGGAAGCGGAAGGATGCTTCGTTGGGGGAAGAAGAAGACTTCAGCTCGCTGCTTACGGCCGGAATGCACCGGACCGCCCAGGAAATAGCCGGCAAAAAGGCCATTACGGAGCAAAATATGGGAGGAAATGTGCTGTATAAGCTGGATCACATCCAGCTGGGCTTTTCTGTGCTGAATACCTCTTTTGACCGGGATTTCAGAAAAAGAGACCTGCCGTATAACTTTTATGAATTTAAGGGAAGGGTCAATACGGTTTTCGGTCCTCATTTGTCTGTGTCGTGGCAAAACTTTGCTTTTTTCGGGGAAGCCGCCCGTTCGTCTTCGGGTGGGTACGGGTATGTGGCCGGGCTGGCCGGGTCATTGGGAAAGCAGGTGGAAGTGTCGCTGAACCACCGAAATTACCGGCCGGATTTTCATACGCTCTACGGTCACGCCTTTTCAGAAGGCAGCCGGTCGATCAACGAAAGCGGGATATATGCAGGATTAAAATACCGGATCAGAAAGAAGTGGGAGGCTGCGGCCCATTACGACAGCTTCCGGTTTCCGTGGCTGAAATACCGCGTAGACAGTCCTTCATGGGGGCAGGATTATCAGCTGAGGCTGAATTACAGGCCCGGTAAGAAATTCACCTCCTACATAGCGTACCGGGGCGACGTAAAGTTCAGGAACCCTGCAGCCGGCACCGGCGTGATCCGGGAGCCTGAAGAGATCAGGCGGCAGACGGTGGTGCTCAGCAGTGATTACAGCCCGGGTTTTTCCTGGAAATTCCAGTCAAAGGTGCAGTACAACGCCTTTCGCGCCGGTATGCAACCCCTGGCAGGAGGCTGGGCAATTATCCAGGATATAGAAACGCGTTACCGGAAAATGCAATTTAAGATGCGGGTGGCCGGTTTTGCCACCGGCTCTTACGATACCCGCATTTATGCATACGAGAATGATGTGCTTTATGCGGTTTCTTTCCCGGCGTATTACGGCCGGGGAATCCGGTATTACGGGATTGTAAAATTACCGGCAGGTAAGCGGGCAGATGTGTGGATACGGCTGGCACAAACACGGCTGTCTGACCGTGATACGTCAGGAAGCGGGTATGACCTCCTGAACGGAAACACCCGTACCGACGTGCGGATACAGGTAAAGTATAAATGGTGAGGGTGTATCCTCCCTGCATGCGGGTCGGGGGCTTGTCCCGAACTGTAGCGCATTAATATGGAAAATAAATAGGATATTTGCGAAAAAACAGGTACATTTACGGAATATTTGGCTTCTGCCTTGCTTATTCTGCATAGTTAGGAATTCCCTATCTCAGTTTTCGCGTTATCAGCTGCCCCCTCCCGGAGGAAAACCGGTGGTATTAACATTAAATGACTTACATTTTGGATTTTAAAGAATTAAACCTGATTGAGCCTCTTTCCCGGGCTGTAGAGGAGGCCGGTTATTCACGCCCTACAGAAATACAGGCCAAAGCTATCCCCATCATTTTAGAAGGAAGAGATATCATAGGATGCGCACAAACAGGAACGGGTAAAACAGGGGCTTTTGCCATTCCCCTGCTGCAGCGCCTGGAACAGGAAAAGCCGGCCGGAAAGGGTTTGCGGGTGCTTATCCTGACCCCTACGCGGGAGCTGGCCATACAAATCGACGAGAATTTTAAAATTTACGGGAAATACCTGCGTATAAAAACCCTATGTGTTTACGGCGGAGTAGCCCTGCCGCCCCAGGCCCGTGCGCTTAAGCAGGGTGGGGATGTGCTCATTGCCACGCCGGGCCGGCTGCTGGACCTCATCCAGCAGAAATATGCCGATATCTCTTCTGTGCACACTTTTGTGCTGGATGAGGCTGACCGCATGCTGGACATGGGTTTTATCCACGATGTAAAGAGGGTGAATGCCTACCTGAAGAACCGGAAACAAACCCTTTTCTTCTCGGCTACCCTGCCTGACGCGGCCAGGAAGCTGGCGGCATCCATGCTGACCCGCCCTGCTACGGTTTCGGTAACGCCGGTATCTTCTGCGGCAGAGACCATCCGGCAGGGAGTATATTTTGTAAACAAGCAGGAAAAAACCAACCTGCTGATAGATATTCTGAAAGAAAGAACGGAGAGCCGGTCGCTGATCTTTACGCGTACCCGCCACGGTGCCGAACGCCTGGCTAAAAAGCTGGCCAAGTCGGGTATCACGGCTACGGCCATCCACGGAAGTAAATCCCAGAACGCCCGTCAGCGCGCACTGGAAGATTTTAAGAATTTCAGGGCACCGGTACTTATTGCTACCGACATTGCAGCGAGGGGGATTGATATTGAGGCGCTTCCCTTTGTGGTCAATTATGAGCTTCCGGATGTGCCCGAAACCTATGTTCACCGCATAGGACGTACAGGCCGGGCAGGCGTATCAGGCGATGCCGTGTCTTTCTGCGATAAGGGAGAAGAAGGAAGCAACCTGGCTGCCATACAGAAGCTGATAGGCTTTGAGATACCTGTGATCAAATTATAAACTAAATTATAGATTAAATATGAGTGATTCTTTTTCAAAAAAAGAAAAGATAAAAAAGAAAGCAAAGAAGAAAGAAGACCGGGCCCAGCGGATTGAAGACAGGAAGAGCAGTAACAACAAGGGCAAAAGTCTGGAAGAAATGATGGTATATGTAGATGCGAACGGTAACCTGACTTCTGCTCCCGTTGATATTCATCACCGTCCGGAAATTAACCCGGAAGATATTCAGCTGGGGGCTGCCCCGGTGGTAAAAGAAGAAACGGAATGGCGTGGTACCGTGGCATTTTTCAGTGATAAAGGCTATGGTTTTATCAACAGCGCTAATTCAGGGGATAAAATTTTTGTACACCGGAACGACCTGGAGGAGCCGGTTCAGGAAAGAGATAAGGTGGTTTTTTCCGTTGAGAAAAGGGAAAGAGGCCTGGTGGCCGTCCGGGTAAGAAAGGTAAAATCATAAAGTTTATAGATATTTATGAGTCAGATCATAGTTTTTTTACAGGTCTAATCCATATTTTTGTAAAGTTTTTTTAGTTTTAGGCGGGTAAAACAGAACCATGACAGAAAATTTTGACGTATTTATCGACCGCTTCAAGGGCCGGTTGAAATCTTTGTTCCATGATGAATCCAATATTAATGAGCTAAGCCTGAATCGCGGGCTGCCGGATAATGTATGGAGCGGCATCATGGAAATGAATCCATTATCGGTAGCCATACCGCGGGAGTTCGGAGGCCGGGGAGCCGAAGTAAAAGAGTGCCTGGGCATTCTTTCGGCCGCTTCTTATGAAGCTTTGCCGCTTTCACTCACCTTCGGGATCAACATAGCCCTTTTCCTGGAACCCCTGGCCAAATACGGAAACCCGGAAATACAATCGCCCATTTTCGACCGGTTCATAAAAGACCAGGCCATGGGCGGCCTGATGATCACAGAACCCGATTACGGCAGCGATGCGCTGAACATGCGTACCAGCTACCATGAAACCGAAACGGGCTATGCCATCAAAGGCCAGAAGCACTGGCAGGGGCTGACCGGCATGGCCGATTTCTGGATCGTGGCTGCCCGTAAAAAAGTACAGGAAAACGACCTGGCCCGCGATGTGGAATTTTTTGTAACGGATAACAGCCGCCCGGAACAGAAAATCGTGGTAGAACATTATTTCAATAACCTGGGACTCTACATGATTCCCTACGGGCTGAATACAATAGATGTACAGGTACCGCATAACCAGAAGCTGATTCAGCACAGCACCGGAATAAAAATGATGCTCGACATCCTGCACCGGAGCCGCCTGCAGTTCCCGGGAATGGGCATGGGCTTTATCCAACGGATGCTGGATGAGGCGTTGTCGCACACCACCCAAAGAAAAGTGGGCGGACAGCCTCTTTCGGTGATGGACTCCGTGCGGTTCCAGCTTTCGCGTATCCAGGCTGCCTATACGCTGGCCTCGGGCATGTGTGCCCACAGCTCTTCCATGAGCGGCATAGCGTTTGATGTGGCCGGTGAAGGCCTGCAGGCCAACAGTATGAAAGCGCTGGTAACCGACCTGATGCAGGAATCGGCGCAGATCTGCGTGCAGCTTTCAGGCTCAAGCGGCTATAAAATTGATCATATTGCCGGGCGCGGAATCGTAGACAGCCGGCCCTTCCAGATCTTTGAAGGCTCTAATGAAATGCTGTATACCCAGATTTCGGAGATCCTGGTGAAGCAGATGAAAAAGCAGAAGATCAGTAATTTTAACGAATACCTGTCTTTGTTTGAGCATACGGCGCGGGTGGCGCCCCTGTTCCGCCAGCATCTTAATTTTGAGCTACCTGCCGTATTGGTACAGCGGCAAACCGTGGTGCTGGGTAAGATCATTGCCCGCCTGGTTTGTCTTCAGTATGTAGACGAAATGGTGGAAAAAGGCTTCCGGAAGGATCTGTTTGATAACTGTATCAAGCATATGCGTATGGATATCAAGAAGCTGTCAACCGACCTGTCGGATTACAACAATGCCGAACCGATCATTGATTACCAGGAAGGTTCTGCCTGGGCTGATTTTATTTGATATGGCCGGGGCGTTGCACGCAACGCCCCGATCTCATTAACCCGCGCGATCCCCGGTAAAAATAGATAGCCCCGATAAACATGAACATATGGGCCAGGTCAGCATGGTTGAACCACCGGCTGATGCCGAGCCGGGCTACAAACACCACGGCACACACAAAAATCCATCCCACCCCGATCATCAGGTCTTTCATGGCTTCAGGATGATTGTTTTTTCGGTAATTGTATACGCAGAAGCTGAAAACCACCACCAGGAAACCGTACGTAGAGTGAATCTGCACGTACAGGAAATTCAGCGTGCCGAAGGCCAGGGTCATAAAGGCCAGCAGCTCAATGATATTAAACACCGAGAAGAGCCGGAGCATCTGCGGGCTCAGCCGGGTAGCGGAAAAGTGAATCATGACGCGCTCCAGCAGGTTTACGGCTATCATGCTCAGCAGCCAGCCCGGCAGCTTCCAGAAAAAGCCCAGCGCATACAGGAAACCGTGCCCGATAATACCGCCCAGGAGCGTGGCTACCCCCATCAGGAAGAAATACAGGAGGATCTGCCGGTGCATCCGGCTGCCGTTGTAAAGCGATTTTAATTTCCAGGCACAAACCAGGCAGGTAACCCCTACCAGCACATCCGTAGCCATGGTTACGGGTTCATCAATGCGTATTCCGAAAGGAAAGATAGAGGGTTGTTCTGTCATGCCCGGGTATATTTTTCAAAGATAAGCATGCAGCGGTATTCTGCCGGACGGTTTCCTGCGAATATATTGCACTTTTATATCCGGAAATCTAAAAAGGGGCTTAATTTTGCGGTACGGCCTGCCTGCCGGTAAATAGCCGGAGAGGCCGGGTACTTTAAAATTGTTGGGTGTAGTTTATAATGGATAATCAGCAGAAATCTACCGTTCTTACCCGGTTACAGGAAAAATGGGGGCTGGAAAACCTCTTCCAGGTGATAGCCGTTTTAGTTGTATTTTCATTGGCGGGGTCGTCAGTGGTATTTCTCCGGAAAACCCTCTTCGGTTTCCTGGGCTATGATGAGCATACAGCCATGTGGCTGAAGACCCTCACCTATATTTTGTTTGTTTTTCCCGCTTACCAGGCGCTGCTGCTGACCTACGGTTTTGTTCTGGGCCAGTTCAGCTTTTTCTGGGAAAAAGAAAAGAAAATGGGGAAATGGATTGCAGGTAAATTCCGGCGGTAAAACGGAGAGCCGTTTCGTTTGCAGCCTGTTTATGGAAAAGCGGTTTAACCTTCCGATCCGCATATTGCTATGTACGTGGATTACTGCTGATCAAGGTTTACCGGAGTTTAGCAGGCAATGCCCCCAAACCCTTTTTGAAAGGGAAAACTACCCGGGAATGAAGATACTTTCCGGTCTATCCGCGACTGATATTCTAAATTTATAATTTTTCCGTTTAATTTCCGGTTATTTTGCGGCACTTAATAATTGTATCATGAGAAAATGGAAGTATATACTGCCTTGTACCGTGCTGATGCTTACGGGTTGTACGAAGCGATTGTCAGAAAAGAAGAAGACAGAATTACAGGATGAGCTGAAAAGAATGGTGGCGGTGGATCAGGAAGCAGCCTGGGTTCGGCCGGAAAAATACAAGGATTATTCCGGGGAGCGCTGGGAGCAGTTTAAAGACAGTGTTTTTACCACGCATACGCTCAGGCTTGAAGAAATATACAGGAAACATGGTTTTATGGGCTTCGACAAAGTGGGCGAGGAGGGCTCCAACCATTTCTGGCTGATGGTGCAGCATGCGGATAAATACCCTGATTTTCAGAAAAAGATTCTGAGAGCCATGGATAAGGAGGTGAAGAAGGGTAACGCCAATCCGCGAAATTATGCGTATTTATACGATCGTGTCCGGATCAATGCCGGACAAAAGCAGCGGTTCGGAACGCAGGTAGATTATGACGTGGACGGCACCGGCAGGGCCCGGCCTAAGTCAGGCCTTTCTGACTCAACCCATGTGGATGAAATCAGGAAGCAGTACCAGCTGGAACCTTTGAAAGAGTACCTGAACATGATGACTGAAATGCATTATGAGATGAATAAAAAGCATTATGAAAGTAAAGGAATAATGAAACCGGATTTGTATTAATTATTTTAGACTGCTGTATTCCAAAAGGTTTTCAGGCAGCTTTCCGGTTCCATTATTTCCGGCTTTAAATGATCTAATCCTCCAGCGAATTTTTGACCGCTTTGCACATTTTCTGAATCCTCAGGTAATTCTCTTCCGAGTTTTTACTTCTTTCGCAAACAATTTCCAGGAAGCCCGGCCGGGATCTGATATAGAAAAACATGCCGTTATCAAAACCCATATCCGCATCCAGTTCCGCATTTACAAAAGACATCCCGGCGTCTTTCAGGTGCCTGGAAAGAATATTCTGTACGGTGCCCGTTTCTGAGTCGGGGTAGTCAGCCGTAAACTCGTAGACGAGGTCGTCGGTCACTTTTTCAGTGATGTGCAGTCCCCCGTGCCCGTTGTGCCGGCACATGAGAAACAGGGGAGATAACAGGACAGTTAGCCATAGCTTTTTCATAGATTTTTCATTTTTGCTTCAAAAATAATATATAGCATAGTATTATGCAATACAAAGTACTATTTTTTACATTGATTTAAAAATTACCCGCTTTTATAGACCTTCCGGCCTTTTTGCTTATTTTTGAGGATTACCTTACATACTATGCGATACCTCATTGTCCTGCTCCTGGTCTCCTTTGCCGGCTTTTCTCAGAAGAAACCCGATTTCCTTGTTCAAACCAACGAAAAATGGGTGGATTCGGTTTTCAATACCTTAACACTGGACGATAAAGTAGGGCAGGTGCTCATGCCCCGGGGTAATTTCTCGGGAAAAGGCTATGAGCCGGAAAAGCTGAAAGAGTGGGTGCGCAATTATAAGCTTGGCGGAGTGGTTTTTTTTGCCGGGCAGCCCACCGTTCAGGCACAGATTACCAATGAGCTGCAAAGCATCAGCAAAGTACCGCTGATGATAGGCGTAGACATGGAATGGGGGCTGGCTATGCGGCTTGACAGCACCGTTCGTTTTCCCTTCCAGATGACTTTGGGCGCCATGCAGGGCGGTGACGACCTGCTGTACCGTATGGGCGTGGAAGTAGGCCGGCAGTCGAGGCGTATGGGCATCCATATCAATTACGCGCCGGTGGTAGACATCAACAATAACCCGAAAAACCCGGTGATCAACTTCCGTTCTTTCGGAGAAGACAAGATCAGCGTAGCCAATAAATCACTGGCCTTTATGAAAGGAATGCAGTCGCAACGGCTGCTGACCACGGCGAAGCATTTCCCGGGGCACGGCGATACCGGCACCGACTCGCACTACGATCTGCCCGTTATTGCACACCCCAAAGAATACCTGAAAGACAATGAGCTGTTCCCCTTTAAATACCTGATCGATAACGGGCTGAGCGGCGTGATGACCGCCCATTTGAATATTCCCTCGCTGGAACCCAAACAGGGCCTGGCCTCCACCTTCTCTTCCCGGATTGTCGGCGATCTTTTGCGGAAAGAGCTGGGCTTTGAAGGCCTGACCTTTACCGATGCTATGGACATGCAGGGAGCGGTGAAGAATTACAAGCCCGGTGAGGCCATGGTAGAGGCTTTCCTGGCCGGGAACGATGTGCTGGAAACTTTTATGGACGTGCCGGTAGCTTTTGATGCCCTTAAAGCCGCTGTAGAATCGGGGAAGATCCCCGTGAAGCTGCTGGATGAGCGGGTAAAAAGAATTCTGAAGGCCAAGGCCTGGGTGGGCCTTGACCGGTATGAGCCGGTAAAAACAGAGGGGCTGATCGAAGACCTGAACACCGCGGAGTCGGACTTCCTGAACCGGGTAATGGCCGAAAGAACGCTCGTTGCCCTGGAAACCGCTAATCTCCCGGTAAAAGACCTGCGGCAGAATACGCTGGTGGTTTCGGTAGGGGCCGAAGGGAAGACCTATTTTCAGCAAATGGCGGAAAACTATACGCTGACCGACCGGGTGAGCATCTCTAAGAATACGGGAGTGGATACCCTGAGGACTAAGCTGGCCGCCGGGCAGAACCTGGTCATCGGTTTGCACCTGAACAATAACCGTCCCGGTGCCAATTATGGTTTCGAACCGTATATGCAGGACGTGCTGAATGAGCTGGCCGGACGGGATAACACCGTCCTGGTGGTCTTCGGCAACCCGTATGTGCTGGATAAAATTGAGAATGTCGGTAAATTCAGCTCGCTGGTGATGGCCAATCAGTCGACCCGCTATATGGAAGAAGCGGCTGCTATGGCGGTTTTCGGGGGAATCGAGATGAACGGGCGCCTTCCGGTTACCGTAAACGATACCTTCCGGCTGGGTGCCGGTACCTGGGTGCAGAAAAACGGCCGCCTGGCTTACGGAACACCGGAAATGGTGGGGCTTGACAGCCGCGTTCTCCAGGCCCGGGTAGATTCGGTGATGCAGCTGGGTATCCGCGAAAAAGCCTATCCCGGCGCCGTGCTTGAAATTGCCAAAGACGGCCGCGTAATTTACCAGAAGCCCTACGGCTTTCATACCTACGAGGAGGCCGAACGGTACAGCGGTACGGTAACCGGTGCCGATACCTATTCGGCTACCAACCCGGCAGAGGTCATGGACAGCAAAAATGTGAGCACATCTGTAGTGAAGGCGGTTTCTGAAGGCCGGAAAGCCGGGGGAGCTGTAGATGTGAATGACATTTATGACTTTGCCAGCGTGACCAAGGTCAGCACCTCGGCCCTGGCCGTAATGGAGCTGATGAGCCAGGGAAAATTTGACCTTGACAAGACATTTGCCGACTATTACCCCGAGTTTAAAAACAGCAACAAGGCCGGCCTGACCTTCCGGGATATGCTGACACACCGGTCGGGGCTGAAGGCGTGGATTCCCTTCTGGATGGACTGTGTTGACTCGGTGGCTACGCTGAAGAAGGCGGTTTTGCTGCACCCGGAAATGGAGCAGTTGTTTATCCGGGAGACCCGCCCAAAGACCTTCTGGGATAAGCTGTTCGGTCGGGCACCCAAATACTTCATTAATTACGAAAAGAACCTCAGAGAGAATAAGGGGATCTGGCAGAAAGCGCTGAGCACGGAGTCGATCACCTGGTACCCGGGTATTTTCTCTAACCGGAGATCGGAGCAGTACAGCGTGGAAATTGCGGATACGCTCTTTATGAACCGCGACAGGATGGCGTATATCTTTAAGCAGATCGAAGTGTCGCCGGTGAACCCCTCGCAGGGATATGTATACTCGGATCTGCACTATTATACTTATCCTATATTCATGGAAAGGCTCACCGGGAAAAAATGGGAGAATTTCCTGAAAGAAACCTATCACGCCCTGGGTGCTTATACGCTGACCTATAATCCGCGGCGTTTCTTCGGCCTGGAACGGATCGTACCTACGGAAAAAGATACGCTGTTCCGGAAAACGCAGATTCACGGCAGGGTACACGATGAAGGGGCCGGCATGCTTAACGGTATTTCGGGCCATGCGGGCCTTTTCGGCAGCGCCAACGACCTCACCAAGCTCATGCAGATGTACCTGCAGAAAGGGCAATATGGCGGAGAAGCGTTTATCCGGCCTGAGGTGCTGAAAGAAGTAACCGCTTACCAGTTTCCTGAAGAGGGCAACCGCCGGGCCATTGCCTTTGACAAGCTGGATTTCAATAAAGCCATTACCAACGGCCCGCAGATGGCCTCACCGGAAAGCTACGGCCATTCGGGTTATACCGGAACATTTACCTGGGTAGACCCGAAGTACAACCTGGTGTATGTTTTCCTGTCGAACCGGGTATATCCCACCCGCGACAACGTGAAGATATCGACGCTTGACCTGCGTACGGCGGTAGGAGATGAGATCATCAAAACCATACAGGGAAAATGAGCCCGGCAGTCGCGTAATACGGAGAGCAAACTGCCGTTATTCAGAATGGATTAACATATTTCTATGACACAATTTAATTTTAAATGCATTGCATTACTGTTGCTTGTCAATGTTTCACTTTACGCACAACCGGAAGGGGTACCCTTTGGAAAAGTAACCACCGCTGACCTGTTGCAGAAAGTGTACCCGGCAGACAGTACGGCAGAAGCCGTTATCCTGTACAATTATGCGTACACCTATTTTACGTATAGCGAAAACAGCGGAATCAGCATTAACACCGACTACTACGCCAGGAAGAGGATCCTGTCGGAAAATGCAACCGACCTGGGCATACTGGATATTATGTACCTCGAGCCGGGGTACCGGAAAGGTGAAACGATTGAATCGTTTATGGGAAGGACCTACTGGCTGGAAAACGGGCAGATGAAATATGCGGACGTCTCTGCCAAAGATATCTTTGACCGGAAGCTTCAGAATACGTGGTATGCCAGGAAGGTAGCCTTTCCGAACGTTACCAGTGACTGCATTATTGAATATACCTACACGCTGTCAACACCCATGAATATCCGGGATAAGCCCCGCTCGTGGTATTTTCAGACCCAATACCCGGTATTGTACAGCGAATACAATATCAACTTCCCGAATTTCGTGGATTATAACATGCTGTTGACGGGATATGTGCCGGTCAGTGAGAAAAAAACCGAAAAAAGGAACATGGATGTGGGCCATTCGTCGCTGAACGGCATGGGCAATTATTACCAGTATATCCTGAGAAATATTCCGGCTTTTAAAGACGAGCCCTACACCAGCGCCCGTGATAATTTTATCTCCAAGCTGAACTTTGAGCTCGTAAAGTCCCGTATCGGCGGATCGCCTGCAGATTATTCCACCACCTGGACAGCCCTCAACTCATTCCTGATCAGCAGCGAATACTTCGGGAAAATTATATTGCGCAAGACCGGTTTTCTGAAAGACGAGGTGGGCCGGTTTAATGGGATATCGGACCCGAAAGAGCGCCTCAGGGCGGCGTATAAGGAATGGAACGGCCGTTTTGCAATAGACGATGAACGGGGAAGCGTATTTCTCAAAAACGAGCAGAAAAAAGTGCTGGACAACCGGAGAGGAACGCCCAACCAGGTCAACAGCCTGTTTATCAGCCTGCTTCGGGAGATGGACTTTGATGCTAACCCTGTGCTTCTCAGCAGAAGGAGCAACGGGGCGATCAACAAGGACTGGCCCACGATCGACAGCTTTGATTACATCATTGCCAAAGTTACCCTGGGAGAGGAGACGTTCCTGATCGATATCACCGATAAAGCGCTTCCCATGGGGGTATTGCCTTTTGAATGCCTGAATTTTACCGGTTTTGAAGTAAAAAAAGGCGGCGGCAGCTTTGTGGATATCGTACCCAAATCCAAATACTGGGAAACCGCCAGCTTTGTGTCGGAAATTGACCTGGAAAATAAGCAGGTGAAAGGGAAGGCCGAACGCAGCTACCTGGGCTACAGCGGCGCAGAAATCAGGAGGGCGTATTATGCCAAAGGCCATGACTTTGAATCGGAATTTAAGGAAAAGCTGGGTTTTCAGGGTATTGAGAACCTCGAAATTGCCAACCTGGAAGACAATATGATGCCCCTGATTGCAAAATATACGTTCAGCTACGGAGAACAGGAACTGGAGGATCCCGAATACATTTACTTCAATCCCATGCTTAGTGAGCGGATGAAAAAGAACCCGTTTACCCTGGAAGAACGGATGTACCCCGTAGACTTCGGCTGGGGATACGAAGAGGTATTCTCCCATACGGTGAAGATACCGGAAGGCTACCAGGTGGAATCTGCCCCCAAATCAGAAGGCTACGCCCTGCCCGATAATTCGGCCCGTTATACCTACCAGCTTTCGGTGAATGAAGCCCAGGGAAGCATCCAGACACTGACCCGGTTTTTTATCAAAAATCCGGTGTATTATGCAGAGTCTTACCACCACCTGAAAGAACTTTTCAGCTATATGGTAAAGAAGGGGAATGAACAAATCGTATTTAAAAAGAAGTGAGAAACCGGGTCATCTTTATCTTTTTTTGCTTTTTAGGCCTATCCCGGGTAACCGCACAGGGGATTGACCTGGCGTCTTTGTCCCCCGAATTGCTGAAAGGGGCCAATGCCGTGATCGTCCGGGAAGAAACCGATGTTACGGTAGAAAAGCTGAACAAGGTCAGCACCCGGAAGCGCCGGGTAGTGGCTATACTCAATAAGCAGGGAGAAGCTGCCTTTGAAACGTACTCTGCCTATTATGATGGTTTTAATAAGATCAGGAAAATAGAAGCTGCCGCTTACCGCCTGAACGGCGAGCTCATTGTAAAAAGTAAGAATGCCGATGTGCAGGACATGGCGGTAAACCCTTTTGAGCACGGGGTGACCGATGTGCGTGTAAAAAGCATTTCGATAGACCGGAAGCACCTGGTTATTCCTTACGTGCTTGAATTCAGGGTAGAGGAAGAAAGCAGCGCAACGTTTTTTTACGATGACTGGACCCCTGTGAATTTTCTCCATACGCCGGTTATTGAAAGCACATACCGCCTCAGAACCCCCGCGGGTATTGGTTACAGAACCCGGGAGATCCATCTTGACCAGCCTGCTGTTATCACGGAAAAAGACGGCTGGAAGACAGAAACCTGGAAATTGGAAAATTACAGGGCCGTTTCATCCGACAGGTACCTTCCGCCGAACTCGGTACCCCAGGTGTTTATAGAACCTCTTAACTTCCAGATCGATAAATACTCAGGCACTATTTCTTCCTGGAACGATATCGGCGATTTTTACCGAAGGCTGAACCAGGGGCGTGACGTATTGCCGGCCCCGGTCATTGCCAGGCTGAAAGAAGCCGTGGGAGATGCAACAGACCCGCTGGAAAAGGCACGCCGGGTGTACCGGTTTATGCAGGGACATACCCGTTATTTCAATGTTTCCTTCCGGCTGGGAGGCTGGCAGAGTGCACCGGCTGCGTTGGTGGCTGAAAAGGGGTATGGCGACTGCAAGGCCCTCACCAACTACACGCTTGCGCTTTTAAAAGAGGTGGGCGTGAAAGCCTGGCCGGCCCTGGTCAATTCAGGCGTGAGAACCGGCTATACCGAGCTGGATGATTTTCCGAGAAATGCTTTTAACCATATCATTGCATGTGTTCCTGCCGCCGGCGATACCGTCTGGCTGGAATGCACCAGCCAGACCAGCCCGTTCGGTTACCTGGGCAGCTTTACCGGTAACCGCAGGGCCCTCCTGATCACCGATGAGGGTTCGAGGCTGGTCAATACGCGCTCCTATAGCCCCGAAGAAAACGTGGTGGTCTCTTCCACCCGTATCCGCCTGCAGAAAGACGGCCCGGCAGAGGTCACGTACAGGAGCAGCTACAGTGGCATCCGCCGGGAAGAGGTTTACTCCCTGGCGTTAAGCAGAGACAGGGAGAAGCAAAAACGCTGGCTGACCGGGAAAACCGGGGTCTCGGATGCCGTTTGGGGGGATTTTCGCTTTGATCTTTCTGACGGTGAAGTCATCGAAACGGCCGCTTTAAAGGCACCGGCATTGGGCAGTATTTCAGGGGAACGGTTCTTTTTTCGTCCCCATGTAATCAATTCGGCTTTTTCATTCAACGGGGAAAACGAATTGCAGGAACAAACCGGGGAATTCTACCTCAATCCCAACCTGTTTTCTTTTACCGACAGCGATACCGTAACCGTGACTTTGCCGGCAGGGTATGCGCTGGAAAATAGGCCCAGGGACGTAAAGCTGGAGGCGCCTTTCGGGTACTACGAGGCAAAAGTGCTGGCCGAACAACCCGATGAGCTGCAATACATCAGGAACGTGAAGGTCAGCGGGGGGCACTACAGCCCGGAAGTATACCGGCAATGGATAGATTTCATTAAAGCTGTCAACCGGGCCGACGGGCAGCGGACAGTCCTTAAAAAAATCTAGTTTGATCTACCTTTTGGCCAAATTGGTTTCCTGAGCTGGCGGATGTTTTGTTTTTTTAGTAATTTAGAGGAAAAAAACACCGGATTATGCTCAGAAATATTACTTTAATTGCTCTCCTGCTGTTTTTCCATCTTTCCCATGCCCAATTCGGGGCCTCTTCTCAATGGACGGAAGACGGGAACGGAAATTATTCTGTAGAGAAAGGAGCTATTGTTAAAACCGACTTTAAAACAAGGGCAAAAGAAACCATTGTGCCGGCCGACTGGCTGATTCCGGCCGGAGCAGACAAGCCCCTGGCTGTACGAAGCTTTACTTTTTCGAAAGATTTTGGCTCCGTGCTGATATTTACCAATACCCGGCGGGTATGGCGTTACGATACCCGTGGAGATTACTGGTTGCTTGACCTGAAAACACACGGGTTGAAACAGCTGGGAAAAGAGCTGCCGGAGGCTTCGCTGATGTTTGCGAAAGTATCGCCTGACGGCACAAAAGCAGCCTATGTCAGCAGGAATAACCTGTACGTGGAGCAGCTGTCGAACGGCCGGGTTAAGCAGCTGACTTTTGGTAAGGGAAAGCTGATCAGCGGAACCTTTGACTGGGCCTATGAAGAGGAATTCGACTGCCGCGACGGTTTCCGGTGGAGCCCGGACAGCAAATCGATTGCCTTCTGGGAGGTGGATGCCAATACCATCCGCGACTTCTACATGATCAATACCACTGATTCTATTTATTCCTTCACCATACCGGTAGAATACCCGAAAGTAGGCGAGACCCCCTCGGCCTGCCGTATAGGCGTGGTGACCGTGGCAGACGGCAAGACGGTCTGGATGAAAGTGCCGGGCGACAGCCGGCAGCATTATATTCCCCGCATGGACTGGGCTGAAAACTCGGAGGAAGTGATTCTCCAGCAGCTGAACCGTAAGCAAAATCAAAGTAAGCTATATTATGCCAATGCCCGAACCGGCGAGGCAAAGGCATTTTACGAAGAGAAAGATGAAGCCTGGGTAGATGTAAGAACCAGCTGGGACGGAAGCCAGGGCGGATGGCGCTGGCTGAAAGGCAACAAAGACTTTCTCTGGATCAGTGAAAAAGACGGCTGGAACCACATTTTCAGGGTTTCGCGTGACGGCAGGAAAGAAACCCTCGTTACCCGGGGAGAGCTTGATGTGATCTCTCCGTTGGCGGTAGACGAGACCCGCGGCTTTGTCTATTACCTGGCGTCGCCGTTCAATGCCACGCAGAGATATCTTTACCGCTCACGCCTGGATGGCCAGGGAGAGGCCGAACGGGTAACACCGCAGGTGCTGGAAGGATCGCACAGCTACCAGATCTCGCCGAACGGCCTTTTTGCCGTACACGCTTTCAGCAATTACTATACGCCGCCCATGACAGAAGCCATTACGTTACCCGAACACCAGCCTATAAATGCAACGGAAAGCATCCTGGCCAGGTTTGACCCGGCTAAAAAGGCGCAGTCTAATGTGGAATTCTTTAAAGTGGTCACTGAAGACGATGTGGAAATGGACGGCTGGATGGCCAAACCGAAAAACTTTGACCCCGGCAGGAAATACCCGGTGCTGTTCCTGGTTTACGGAGAGCCGGCCGCGCAAACGGTCACCGACCGGTTTGGCATTGGCCGGAACGGCCTGTATGACGGCGATATGGCCGCAGACGGCTATATTTATATATCGGTAGATAACCGCGGAACGCCCGCTCCCAAAGGCCGGGCCTGGCGTAAGGCCATTTACCGGAATATCGGTATCCTGAATATCCGGGATCAGGCCATGGCCTGCAAAAAGATCATAGCTACTTACCCGTTTGTAGATGCCACCCGGATTGCGGTGCACGGATGGAGCGGAGGCGGCTCTTCCACGCTGAACCTGCTCTTTAAATATCCGGAGCTGTACCAGACCGGCATAGCAGGGGCAGCAGTAGCCAACCAGCTGACCTACGACAACATTTACCAGGAGCGGTATATGGGGCTTCCCCAGGAAAACCTGCAGGACTTTACAGAAGGCTCACCGGTGACCCATGCCCGGAACCTGAAAGGAAATTTGCTCTATATACACGGAACCGGTGACGATAACGTGCATTACCAGAATGCTGAAATGCTGATCAATGAGCTCATCAAATACAACCGCCAGTTCCAGTTTATGCCTTACCCGAACCGGAACCACGGCGTACGGGATAAACATCTGAATACACTGTTTACGAACTACCTGAAGCAGCATTGTCCGCCGGGGGCCCGATAGGGCCCCCGTAAGGGTTCTTTATGAAGAGATTCAGTTATTGTACGGGGTTTGCCAGTGTGCCGATCCCGTCAATGGTAATCAGGATCTGATCACCGCTTTTCAGCGTAAATTCATGATCCGGAACAATACCTGTGCCGGTCATGATGAAGCATCCGTAAGGGAAAGAACATTCACGGAAAACAAACGATACGAGCTCCTCTGGTGTTCGCTTCATCTGGCTGATGGCAATGGAAGATTGGAATACCGTGTGATCTTCACGCCGGATTTCCAGGTGGATGGACGTATCTGCAGAGAGCGGCTCTTCAGTGACCCGTATGCAGGGGCCTACCGAGGCGCAGCCGTCATACGTCTTGGCTTGGGGCAGGTAGAGCGGGTTTTCGCCTTCAATGCTCCGGCTGCTCATGTCGTTTCCGATGGTATAGCCTACAATTTTACCGGAAGAGGTGACCACCAGGGTCAATTCGGGCTCAGGAACATCCCAGCCTGAATCTTTCCGTATTCTTACCGGCTTTCCCGGATCAGATACCCGGTGAGCCGTAGCTTTAAAGAAGACCTCGGGGCGTTCGGCTTCGTAAACCCGGGCATAAAAATCACCACCACCGGCATCTTTGCTTTCTTCCTGCCGCCCCAGCTTGCTCCGGAGGTAGGTAACTCCGCAGGCCCAGAGCTCCTGCTTATCCAGTGGGGCCAGGATAGTGCCCGTGTCGCTTACCAGGGATGCACCGCGAAGATCCGCCTCTATTTTGGCCGCCAGGCGGTCGTCGTTGATGTACGTGTTCCAGTCCCGGTTTTCCAGGAGATAAAATTTGTTGTCTTTCTCAATTACAATTCCCTTTTCGGTTCTATATATTTTCATTTGTTTTATTTAATCACATCTACTTCAATAACCGAATCATTAAATACTTTATGCAGTGCTTTTACAAAGTCGCTTTCGTCTGCTTTGTAGATATTGTCCACGTATTTCTGCGGATTGCGGTCAAAGAGCGGAAACCAGGTGCTTTGTACCTGGATCTGGATCCGGTGCCCTTTCCGGAAGGTATGGTAAACGTCCTGCAAGGCAAAATTCACGTCTGTTTTTGCGTTGGGTACAAAGGGTTCGGGCTTTTCAAAGCTGTTCCTGAACCGGCCCCGCATGATCTCGCTTCTGACCATCTGGTGGTAATTGCTCAGGGTAATGTTTTTATAGGGCATATAAGCGTTATCGGGCTCATCCGGCGGGTATACATCGATCAGCTTTACAACCCAGTCGGCGTCTGACTGGCTGGTGCTGACTTTCAGTTTTGCCAGGATCTCTCCTCCGAGTGTGATATCTTTGTCGAGCACGTCGGTTTCAAACACCAGCACATCCGGCCGGCGGGCAGCAAAACGCTGGTCTTCCGACATGTAATTCCGGGCCGTAAAGCCCATGGTGGTGGTGAGGTCTTCGGTATAGGGAACGGGCTTCATCGGGTCGCTCACAAATTCGGAGCTGCCGGCCGCAGCCGGGGATGAGGTGCTGAGCTTCCCGTTTTCGGCCAGGTAAAACTTCAGCTTTTCCGCTTCTTTCGGCGGCCATTGGGCAAATTCGCCCCATTTTTTGGCCCCGGTATCAAACATATAGGCCTCGGGTAGTCCCGTTTTCCCGTCGCCTGCTTCTTTCAGGAAATGCCGGAAGAATTTTGCTTCTATGTTTTTCTGGTAAAACGTGGCGATGCTGTCGCCGAAATAAACGCTGGTATGCATGGTATGGCCTCTTTCTCTCGACCACCCGCCGTGGTCAAAGGGCCCCATAACAATGCTGTTGTATTTTTTACCGGGATTTTGCCGGCGGATGCTTTTATAGGTATTCAGCGGCCCGTAAAGGTCTTCCGCGTCAAACCAGCCTCCTACTACCATTACCGCCGGGGTAATGTTTTTCAGATGGGGCAGGATATTCCGCTTCTGCCAGAATTCATCGTAGTTGGGGTGGTTGACGATTTCCTGCCAGTAGAAATTGTCTTTGTAGTATTTCTGCATGTTTTTCAAAGGACCCAGCTCCATGTGAAACTGGTAGCCGTCGCGGGTATATTTAGGAATCAGCTGATCGTCGTACCACGAGGAGGGTGTAGGGCCGTCATGCTGCTTTCCGAAAACAGGAAATGTGAACAGGTAGGCCTGGGTAAGCGCGCCGTTATGGTGAAAATCGTCAAAGAAAAAATCAGAGATAGGCGCCTGGGGCGAAGAGGCTTTCAAAGCCGGGTGCGCATCAATGGTGCCCGCGGTAGTATAGAAGCCGGGGTACGACCCGCCCCACTGGCCCACGCGCCCGTTGTTGAAAGGAACATTTTTGATGAGCCATTCAATGGTGTCGTAGGTGTCAGAGCTTTCATCCGGTGCTATTCCCGGGCCGTTCCCGGGATGATTAGGCGTCATATTGGTCCAGGTGCCTTCTGACATCCACCTTCCGCGCACATCCTGGTAAACAAAGATATACTTTTCGTGCATCATGAGCTCAGAAGGGCCCAGGCGCGCCGGGTATTCATCTGCTTTGTAGGGGGCCACGCTGTAGCAGGTGCGCTGCATCAGCATAGGATAGGGGTGATCGGCTGAAGCGTCTTTAGGGATATATACATGGGTAAAAAGCCGGGTGCCGTCCTGCATGGGAATGCGGTAGGCATGCTTGGTATAATTTTCTTTGATCCATTCCGAGGGGTTTTGCGCCCATAAGCCCAGGGGCAGCAGCAGGAGAAAGAAGAACTTTTTCATGACAAGGTTGTTTGATGACCAAATGTATTGCTTTTTGCCGAAAAAAGGAAGAAAATACACCTTTAACCGGGGAAGAAGCATCGTGCAAAAAACAGTTTTTTTGTATTTTTGCGCTTTAGCCGTTTAAATCCTCTGAAATAAGCTATGGAATTATACTACTCCTTTTCGATCCTGATTGTTCTGGCCTCTTTTTTTGCCTACCTGAACCTGCGCTTTCTACGGCTGCCACCGGCAATCGGCATTATGGTGATTGCCATGGTCTCTTCTGTTCTCCTGGTTACTTTCGGTAAGTTTTTTCCCGGAATGCTGACCGGCTTTTCCCGGCTGCTGACCGGGGTTGATTTTACAGAAGTGCTTATGGGAGCCATGCTGAACTTCCTGCTTTTTGCGGGTGCCGTTCATATCAATATAGCTGATCTCCGGGAGCAGAAGCTGCCCGTTATGCTGTTTTCTACCGTAAGTGTGATCATTTCCACTTTTGCCGTAGGGCTGATCCTGTATTATGTGCTTCCGGTGCTGGGATTTGAGATACCCTTGCTGTATTGCCTGCTGTTCGGGGCGCTGATCTCACCCACCGACCCGGTAGCCGTACTCAGCATACTGAAGGAAGCCAAAGTGCCGAAATCGCTGGAAACGAAGGTGGCGGGAGAGTCTCTTTTTAATGACGGGGTAGCGGTAGTGGTATTTGCCGTGATCCTTCAGCTGGCTTCCGGCGATTCTTTTGATATTACTTTCGGAAATATTTCCTGGCTGCTGCTGAAAGAGGCCGGCGGAGGCTTCCTGCTGGGTATATTGCTGGGCTTTACGGCCTCCAAAGCCATTAAAAGTGTAAACGATTATATTGTTTCGGTGCTGATCACGCTGTCTGTAGTGATGGGCGGCTACCTGATTGCCCATGCCATGCACATTTCGGGCCCACTGACCATGGTGGCTGCCGGGATCATCATTGGCAATTACGGTAAGCGTACGGCCATGTCAGAGGAGACCAAAGATTATCTGAATAAATTCTGGGAGCTGATTGATGAGATCATGAATGCGGTTCTTTTCCTGTTTATTGGCTTTGAATTATTGCTGATCCCGAATATCCTCGATTACTGGGTAGTGGGAGCCGTAGCCATTGTGGTGGTGCTGGCCTCGCGCTTCCTTTCTATCTGGGTGCCTACTTTCCTGATCCGGTTTAAGCAGCGATTTTCACCCGGTACTATCAAGGTGCTGGTTTGGGGCGGACTGCGCGGCGGTGTTTCCATTGCGCTGGCTTTATCGGCCGGAGAAAGCGAGTACCGCAACTTCCTGATCGCCATTACCTATTTTGTTGTTGTATTCTCTATCGTGGTTCAGGGCCTTACCGTGGGTAAGGTGGCCGGGAGAGCGCTGGCGGAGGAGAACAGTTAACAACTAATAACTAACAGTTAACAACTAACAGTTAAAAGTTAAAAGTGAAAAGTTGCGGTACATTAGTCTATAATGAAAGCATGTTCCGCAACTGTTCACTATTCATTGTTCACTGTTCATTGTTCACTTTCCTGATATAGTCCGCAAGCGTGGTTTCGGGGCGGCCCAGCTCCTCCCACGTGCCTCCGGCTTCAAATTTTTCAGGATAATTGTTCAGTGCATCGATAATCCGTGCGCCGTAATTCAGCTTTTTGCTGAAATTTCCTAAAAAATACAGGAGTCCCAGGGGCATTTTCAGGGTGCTTAACCTGGCAGATGTATAGTTTTCGGCATAAATTTTTGCTGCCTGGTCAGCCGTATACGCCTCAGGTCCCTGAATCACGTATTCCCGGTTGCCCTTGTCCTGCTGAAAAGCGTTAGCCACCTGCCTGCCGTAGTCATCTCCCGAAATAAAAAACATAGGATGAACCGACCTGCCGGCAAGAAGTATAGCATTGCCCTGTACATAAGCCCCTTTGTCAAAGTTCTCCATAAAGGTGGATGGATAAAAAATGGAGTAGGGATGCCCGCTGCTTTTAATTTTTGCAATAGCTTCCTGCTTGATCTGAAATACCCACCAGTCAAAACCATTCAGTCCCTGGTAAAACTGAACCAGCGAAGACAAATACCCGATTCGCATCGGGGGGAAGCTCCGGGCTGCTTCAAGAAGATTTTCCAGGCCGTCTCTTTCCGGTTGAAAATCGGTTTTCCTGCTGTTCTGCTCAACCGATAAGCTCAGGTAAAGGGCGTCCTGTCCGTTAATCAGCTCTTTTATACTGCTGATATCTTCCAGGTCGCCTTTTATTATACGCACACCGGGACCAAAGATTTTTTGTGCCTTTTTCACGTTACGGGCCAGCACACTTACTTCAAATCCTGCCCGGAGAAATTGCTTTGTAACCGGCTGCCCCAGCATGCCCGTAGCACCGATGACAGCCACTTTTTTTATAGCCATTGAAAGTAAGTTAAAAGTGAAAAGCTAAAAGTTAAAAGTTAGGGAACATTTGTTTTTCACTTTTCACTTTTCGTTTTTCACTTATTCAAGTCCCAGCACCTGTTTATTAACACTTTCATCCGTGCCGGTAGCCGCAAAGTCATCAAACGCGCGGGTAACTACTTCAATGATGTGGCTTTCAATGAAGGGAGCGCCTTCGCGGGCACCCTGCTCTGACGACTTGATGCAGCACTCCCATTCCAGCACAGCCCAGCCGTCGTACCCGTATTGGCTCAGCTTGGAGAAGATAGTACCGAAATCCACCTGTCCGTCGCCCAGTGAGCGGAAGCGCCCCGCACGGTCGGCCCAGCCGGCAAAGCCGCTGTAAACGCCCTGCTTGCCGTTAGGGTTGAACTCGGCATCTTTTACGTGGAAGGCCCTGATCCGCTCGTGATAGAAATCAATGAACTGTACGTAGTCAAGCGCCTGAAGCACAAAATGGCTGGGATCGTAATTGATGTTTGCCCTGGGGTGGTTGTCTACATTTTCAAGGAAGCGCTCAAATGTGGTTCCGTCAAAGAGGTCCTCACCGGGGTGCAGCTCGAAACAATAATCCACGCCGTTTTCGTCATATACATCAAGAATGGGCTTCCAGCGTTTTCCCAGCTCCCGGAAGGCTGTCTCGATCAGTCCGGCGGGCCGTTGAGGCCAGGGATACAGGAAAGGCCAGGCCAAAGCTCCGGAAAAGCCCACATGTGAAGTGAGCCCGAGGTTACGGGAGGCCACCGCTGCCAGCTTAACCTGCTCTATGGCCCATTCACGCCGTGCGGGCTCGTTGCCGTGCACTTCTTTCGGCGAAAAAGCATCAAACAAGGGGTTGTAAACAGGATGGGACGCCACCAGCTGTCCCTGCAGGTGGGTCGACAGCTCGGTGATCTCCAGGCCTTTTTCGGCCAGACGGCCTTTTATTTCATCGGCATAGGTTTTTGACTCTGCCGCTTTTTTCACATCAAAAATATTCGGGTCATTGGTCGGGATCTGCAAACCCTTGTAGCCCATTGACGCCATGTGATCTGCTATGCCGTCAAGGGTGTTGAACGGCGGCGTATCGCCTAAGAACTGGGCGAGGAATATACCGGGACCTTTTATTGTTTTCATCGTTTTCTTTATAGGAAATTTGGTTGGATGATTAAGAAAACTAAAAGTGAAAAACTAAAAGTGAAAAGTTAGGGTATATTTATATTCACTTATATAAATACATAACTAATGTACCTTAACTTTTAGTTTTTCACTTTTCACTTTATCACTAACTAGACTTTTGTCCATTTTTCGCTTCTGCTGCTCTCCAATATGCTTTCGGCGATCAGCAGTTCGCGGTAGCCGTCGGCAAAGGTAGGGAACTTCGGTTCAGCCGGCTGCTTTCCGGCTTCAACGGCTTCGTAAACTTCTTTGAACATCTGCTTGGAGGTGTCGCCGAAGCCTTCGTTGTGCCCGCCCGGGTACGTGATCAGCGATCTTACGCCGGCATGCACCAGCGAGGGGTCACGCATGAGCAGCTCATTGGCTGAATTTCTTTTTCCGATCCAGACCTCATTCGGTGCTTCCGAATTGAAGGCAAGGGTACAGTTCGACCCGGAGATTTCCAGCTTCAGCTGGTTTTTCCGGCCGGCCGATACCTGTGAAACAGTCACCGAGCCTTTGTTGCCGTTATCAAAGCGGAGCAGGATAGTGGCATGGTCTTCGGTATTGATTTCCACATCGGCGTAATCTTCCGGCGTCAGCATTTTGCCTGAATAGGTTTCTACTGGTTTAAGCGGCTTTTTCCGGATTTTGTGAATGATATTAAAGTCGGCAAATACTTCTGTGATCTTCAGTCCTGACGTATATTCGATCATGTCGATCAGGTGCGATCCGATGTCGGCCACGGCACGGGTATCGCCTGATTTATCGGGCTCAAGCCGCCAGCTGTAATCGGTATTGTAAAACAGCCAGTCCTGCAGGTAGGAACCGAGAACGCTGTAAATTTCGCCCAGCTCGCCCAGCTCACGCATGGTTTTGATCTGCCTGACCAGCGGGTAATATCTCAGGTTAAAATGAACGGCGTTGACCAGTCCTTTTTGGGCGGCCAGGTCTACCAGCTCTTTTGCTTCATGAACGTCAGTGGCCAGGGGTTTTTCACAGATCACGTGCTTACCCGCCTCCAGAACGGCTTTGGCCTGCCTGAAATGGAGAAAGTTAGGGGTACAGATATGCACCGACTGAATGTCTTCCATGGCCAGGAGCTGGTCAAATGTACAGGGTCTTTCAATACCCAGCTGGTTTGCCTTTGCCGTGGCCAGTTCGAGGTTTACTTCACATAATGCCACCACATCAACATTAGGCAGCCTTCTCAATGCTTCAATGTGTGCAGGTCCTATAAAGCCCGTGCCTACCACACCTACTTTGATTTTAGACATATTTTTTTAAGGTTTAATTTCCTACGTTTAGTGGGCACAAGATAGGAAATTTTATCGGAACAAAACCGGCCCCGGATAGAAAAGACGTGCGGCATATCCGTATTTTTGTTTTTAAAAGGAATTGTGATTTGAAATACCTGGCTATTGATATAGGAAACACCGCCGTAAAAACGGGATTCTTTGAAGAAACGCAACTGGTAAGCGTTAAAAAATCCGGGTCGGTTCCGGAAGTGCTGGCCGGGCTGGGCGATTATGCCGGGGTGCCGGTCATCGTGGCTTCGGTGGTGCATACCGAAGAAGAGCTGAAGCAGCTTTTTGCCGGCTTTGCCCGGAAGGTCATTCTCTCGCCGCAAACCCCTGTTCCCCTGCAAAATGCGTACGGAAGCAGGGAAACTCTCGGGTATGACCGGCTTGCGGCAGCCGTAGGCGCCAACGGCCGTTTCCCGGGGCGCAACTGCCTGATCGTGGATATCGGCACGGCCGTGAAATACGATTTCGTATCGGCCGGAAATGCGTTCGTGGGCGGAGTCATATCGCCCGGAAGAAAAATGAGATTTCAGGCTTTACATACTTTTACGAAAAAACTTCCGTTAGTAGATGCAACGGAGATTCCCGCGTTGGTAGGGACCCATACCGAAGCCTGCATACAAAGCGGGGTGATGAACGGCATGGTGGCTGAGCTGAACGGGATGATCGGGAGTTACCAGGAATCTTATAATCCGGTGGTTTTATTGTGTGGTGGTGATGCACTATACTTTGAAACTCAAATAAAATATCCGACCTTTGCAGCTCCAAATCTGGTTTTGGAAGGTTTAATACGAATACTACTTTACAATGTCGCCGAAGTTTAGACACTATTCTCTTTTATTTTTATTGGTAGCTCATCATTTGTCTTTCGGCCAGGGCCAGGGACGAAGTCCATACTCGGCGATCGGTTTTGGCGAGGTGAACAATGAAACCACTACCGTACAGGACATGATGGGCGGAACGGGAGTGTCGTTCGGTAACACATTTTATATCAACGGACTGAACCCGGCCCTGGTGGGCAAAGACCGCATTGTGAACGGCATGAAATATGTGGCCTTCAATGTGGGCGGAAGCGGGTATTTCAGGAACCTGGAGCAGAACGGCACGCTGGGGCAGGACTTCGGCCTGAACCTGTCGAACCTTTCCATGGCCTTCCCGATCGTAAGACGCTGGACCGTAGGAATCAATTTCAAACCCTACAGCGTAGCCGACAATGAAAATTTTATCCGTAAATCTTTTTCGGGTTCTTCTGCCGTCAGCAGCTACGACTTTGCCGATTACGGCGGTTTGTCGAAAGCAGGGCTTACCAACTCATTTCACCTGGCCAAAGGACTGTATGCCGGGGTAGAAGCACAATACTATTTCGGGAATGTGGTCAGAGATACCACCAGCCTGTTTATCACCAGCACACAACAATACAACCGGTATACAGGGCGCAGTAACCTGAAAGGGGCTTCACTGAAAGGCGGAATAGCCTACCAGCAGAAGCTGACCAAAAAATGGAAAGGCAATATCGGTGCCACCTACCAGCTGGGAAACAACCTGAAAGGAGAATACCTGAATATTCACCAGATACTGGTGGAAGGAAGTAACGGCATTACCCCGACAGGCCTGCCCGATACCCTTGCCCTGCAGAATTTCAGCGCCAGCATACCGGCCGCATACCGTGTAGGCGTAAGCCTCGAAAAAACCTACAAGTGGATCTTTGCCGCTGAATACGGCTTCACCGATTGGGAAGGCATCAGCCGGCCGTTTGATGCCCGTGCGGCACAGACGCTCCGGAACAGCAAAGAAATGAATTTTGGCGTGGAGTGGATCCCGAATGTGAACTCCAGCGCTTATTTTAACCAGGTATTTTACCGTGCCGGGTTTAAATCGGTTACTACTCCCTATTACCTGAACGGGATACAGATCAAAGACAACAGCGTGTCGTTCGGGATGTCGATGCCGTTAGGCAAAGGCGGCAGCTACCTCGACTGGGCACTGGCCATAGGAAACCGGGGAACGCTGGCCAATAACCTGGTGAAAGAAAATTATGCCCGGATATCTGTGAGCTTCTCCCTGATGAGAGACTGGTTCTACAGACCAAGAATTCAATAAAAAGATGCGGCGGTTCCTGGTATTGCTCTCCCTGATTGTATTTTCCTGCGAGGAGAAAGAGAATGATCTGAAAGGAAAAATAGACTATTTGGGGCCCATTCTCGAAGCCGAAGATATCAACGTGGTTCACAGCGACTCCGGCTATACCCGGATAAAAATGTCTACGGCCAAACAGCTGAAATACGCCAGTGGAGAGGAGCTTTATCCCAAGCCGGTTTACATTACCTTTATTGACAAGAACGGGGTGGAATATTCCCGTTTACGGGGTGACTCGGCCCGGTACAGGAAAAGCGAGAACATTTACCAGATGCAGGGCAATGTATTGATCAACAATACCCGTGAAAACCAGTCGCTCGCTACAGACGAGCTCTTCTGGAATCCCAATACCCGCAAGATATACTCTGAAAAAAAGGTGGTGATCAAAACCCCCAAAGAAAATTTTACCGCCTTGGGTGGCATGGATGCCGAACAGGATTTCTCCAGGTATACCCTCCGCAAGTCGAGAGGCACAGTGGTGGTGGATTCGATACGGACGATGGTAAGCACGGACAGTGTTAAGAGATAAAAGTGAAAAGTTAAAAGTTAAGGAAAAGAAGACGAATCTACCTTAACTTTTAGTTTTTAACTTTTATCTTTTCACTTTCCCCGCATGCAATCTTCGCCACCTCCTCCGTCTCCGTCATCTTCTTCTCCCCCCAGCGTTCATTCAGGTACGTAATGATCTGGGCAATGTCAATGGCATAGAGGTCGTTGTTGGCGGGCATGTTGATGGTTTTTCCGGTGGTGCCGTTCTGAATCAGGCAGACCAGGTAGGCCGTTTCACCCAGCTTTGCCGATTGATCAAGAGCAGGGTAGAGGTTCCGGAGGCCTTCCCCGTTCCGGCCGTGGCAGTTGGCGCAATGCCGCGTATACAGGGCTTCTCCGGCTATGACGTATTGCTCGTATTTGATCTGCTGCTCTGATTTACAGGATTTAAGGGGTATGCAAAAGCCGGTCAATATCAGCCATAAGCTTATCCACTTCTTTTTCTTTTGTACCGTCATAAATAGCTCTGATGTGTCTGTCCTTGTCAATGAGTACAAATGCTCCGCTATGAACAAAACCGCCCTCATCTGCCGCCGTAGAATCTTCAAGGGCAGAGGTCAGGTAGCTGTTCTGGGCAAGCTTATACACATCGGTCTGCGTACCGGTCAGGAACTGCCACCGGGGAGAGTTCACCCCCAGCTTTTCCTTGTATTGCTTAAGCACTTCCGGCGTGTCGTACCGCGGATTGATGGAGTGCGACAGGATCATCAGCGAGTCGTTATCTTTATATTTCTCAAATATCCGCAGCATCTGGCCTTTCATAATAGGACATATGGTAGGACAGGTCGAAAAGAAGAAATCGGCTACATATATCTTCCCGGCTACATCTTCCTGGGTTACGGTGTCGCCGTCCTGGTTAACAAAGCTGAAATCAGGTATACGGTGGTATACCGTATCGCCGGTGTCGCTTATCTCGTGCGGTCCCAGGTAGGGAAGCTCCTTCTGCTGCGTGCTACAGGCCAGCAGGAAGATCCCGAAGATAAAAAGGGCTGCTTTTTTCATTGGAACTCGGCCGTTAATTTTTTCGCCTCGCTGATGGAAGAATCGGTTTCTGCTTTCAGGCGTATGATTTCTTCGTGCAACCTTTTATAGGTTTCCAGCTTCTGGTCTTCTGCTTCCGTATTGATGGCGTTTCCGAATTCCACCATCCATTCGTTCATTTGCTCTTCGGCTTTCTGCAGACGGGTGGAAATGTCGAGAGCCGTATTTTTCTTATCCTCAGGCGCATTCTCAACGGCTTTGATCATATTTTCCCG
Organism: Leadbetterella sp. DM7; assembly: GCF_040829825.2. NCBI lineage: Bacteria > Pseudomonadati > Bacteroidota > Cytophagia > Cytophagales > Leadbetterellaceae > Leadbetterella > Leadbetterella sp. DM7. The sequence continues at coordinate 78,206 of NZ_JBFOLH020000012.1, forward strand.
GATAGAAGGAATGGCCATGGATTTCGGCATTACTTCATCGTGCCCCTTCACGAGCTCCTCGTACAGCTGGTCCATCTCAGCTGAAGAACGGTTGTTGCAGGACAACGTAAAAACAAGGAAAACCGGAAGGAAAGACTTTAAAAATTTCATAGGTTTCATATTTAATGCTATAAATTTAACAATTCCCGGGCACTATTCATTGCACTGGGTGACGGATTTTGCCCGCCAATCATCACCGCTATTTCGTTAATTCGTTCGTCTTCAGTAAGTTTCTTCATCCGACTGACGGTTTTTTCTTCGGCATCATCTTTATATACATAGAAATGGCTGGTGCCTTTACCGGCAATCTGCGGAAGGTGGGTGATGGCCAGCACCTGCAATGAACGGGCCATATCGCGGAGCAGGTTGCCCACTTTAACGGCTACTTCACCCGATATGCCGGTATCTATTTCATCAAAGATGATGGTAGGAAGCTGCGTTTTCTGGGCCAGGATATATTTCAAAGCCAGCATCACCCGCGAGAATTCCCCGCCGGAGGCCACTTCTTTCAACGGCTTGGGTGCACCGCCTTTGTTGGCCGAAAACCGGAATGTCACGGCATCTGCCCCGTCGGCTGCCAGCGGTTTGTCCTGCAGCCCGATTTCAAAAACGGCATTCGGAATGCCCAGGTCGGTCAATAGTGCAGTGATCTCGTTCTGTAAGCGCAGGCTGTGGCTTTTACGGCTTTCCGATAGCTTTTGGGCTGCTTCTGTTGCCGCTTCTTCTGCGGCTTTCCGCTCGTTTTCGAGCTTTTCAATCTCTTCCGAGAGATTCAGAACGGTGTCAACTTTTAGGGCGAGCTCGTTTTTCAGCTCAATCAGCCCGGCTGTGGTATCCACCTGGTGCTTTTTCTGCAGCTTATAGAGGTTGCTGAGGGTATCCTGCACCACTTCCAGGCGGGTGTCGTCGGTTTCCACCCGGGTGTTTTCTACTTCCAGCTCCTGGGAGATATCCTGCAGCTCGATCAGCGAGCTGTTGAGCCGGTCGCGCAGCTGGCTGTACCTTTCTGACAGCTCAGCAATAGCGCTGAGGGCCTGAACACCGTCTTTCAGGAGCTGCAGGGCCGGCATTTCCGGGTAATTCAGGCTTTCATAGGCGGCAGACAGCCTGCGTTTGATCTCTTCGGCATTCTCCAGCACCTGCAACTCTTCTTCTAGGGCGGCCTGGTCTGTTTTTTCCGGGGCCAGGGCATTGAGCTCTCCCAGGAGGAAAGAGTTGTAGTCGAACTCTTTCCGGAGCAGGTCAGCCCGGCTGATAAGCTCATGACAGGCTTTCTCTATTTTCCGGAAGGCGGAATAGCGTTCTGAAAATTCGCGGTACAGGGCCTGGTTCCGGGCATACAGATCCAGCAGGTCCAGTTGAAACGTAGAAGAAGCCAGGAGCAGCGTATCGTGCTGGGAGTGGATATCCATAAGCCGGTCTCCCAGCTCTTTGAGCACGTCGAGGGTAACGGGCTGGTCGTTGACAAAGGCCCGCGACTTCCCGGTGGGGGCCACTTCCCGGCGAATGAGGGTGGTGGTATCGTAATCGATGTCTTTTTCTTCAAAAAACTTTTCCAGTGCCCGGCCCGAGAGGTCAAAAGTACCCTCCACCACGCATTTTTCATCGGCACTGAACAGGGCCTTTACATCGGCCCGGTTGCCCATGAGCAGGCCCAGGGCACCCAGCATGATCGACTTTCCTGCGCCTGTTTCACCGGTAATGATGTTCAGGCCCGGATCGGGACTGATCTCCAGCTCTTTGATCAGGGCGTAGTTTTTGATGGTCAGATTTTTCAGCATCCGTAAAAGTAAAATACAAAAATAGCGGATAAGCCCTAAAGCACAACAGCCCGGTGCTGCAAATTAGCGAATGCCTGAATTTAGGGAGATTTTTTCAACGGTTCCCTTCCTCCAGCTTCAGGTGCAGCACCTTCTTTGTGGAGGCCGTGATCCTGAACGGGTCTGCAATGCGGTGCCCGGCCAGCCAGAGAATTCCCGATGCATTTTCCACCACCCAATGGTCTTTCTTTTCCGACGCGCTCACCTTCCGGTCTTTCAGGTAATCAGAAACCAGCCTGCTGCCTTTCATGCCGAAAGGAACGAAGCGGTCGCCGTCTTTCCAGGGCCGGATCCGGAGCGGCCAGCTTACCTTGTCCGCATCCAGCCAGGCCGAAGAAGGGTCGGAGTAATCGGGAGGCGCCGTATCGCAGAACCTGACGGAGAGGAGCCGGTTTCCTGTCCGGAAAACCCCTTCTCCCGGAATTTCCGTTTCCGTACCTCTGCTCTCTTCCCGGCCGGTCAGCAGCCAGTAATTCCTTTCCCGGATCAGCCGGTGGGTGGGAGAGAGGATCTTTTTACCGGTTTCCGACACTTTCAGCACCTGCAGGGCATCCTGCCGGTTAAACCCGTATTTTTTCAGGAACTCTTCCAGGATAAGCGCTATGCCCGGTGTGTGGCTCAGCGCTTCCAGGGGGATCTGTATTTCATCGCCCGTTTTCCGGTGGGTAGCTTCAAAATGTTCCAGGCTTTCCCCGAAAATAATGTCCAGGTCACGGAAACGCTCCAGGTTGACCTCAAAGGTATGTTCCAGGCCGGGGTTAATAACCTTTAACAGCGGGATGACCCGGTTACGGATGCGGTTACGGTGGTAGTGGTCTTCGCGGTTGGAGCGGTCTTCGCGCCAGGCAATGCCGTGTTGCTCCAGGTAAGCCATGATCAGCTCCGGCGCAGCGCGAAGCAGGGGGCGGATGATCCGGCCCGTTCTGACCGGGATGCCCGTAAGCCCGCGCGGACCCGTACCTTTGGTAAAATTCATCAGCAGGGTTTCCAGGTTATCCTGCAGATGATGCGCCGTGGCAATGCGGTCCAGCTTTCGCTCTTCAGCCAGCTCTTCAAACCAGGCATACCGCAGCTCACGGGCGGCTATCTGGGTAGATAAGCCCTTTTCTTCGGCAAAAGCCCTGGTATCAAATGAACGGGTATGAAAGGGAATGGCTCTTTCCCGGCAGAAACGGGCCACCAGGTTCTCGTCTTCGTCAGACTCGTTTCCCCGCAGCCTGAAATTAACGTGCGCGGCTTCTACGGCATACCCTTCTTCCAGGAAAAGGTGAAGCAGGGCCATAGAATCTTTACCGCCGCTGACGGCCACCAGCACCCGGTGGGTCTTCAGGCAAAGACGGCAGGAAGAAACGGTGTTTCGGAAAACTTCACGCAGCATAAAGAATGGTACTATATATAGTAGTGAACACAAATTTAGCGTTATTTTTGCCTGATGAAAAGTGTGTTCCGATATTTCTGCGGGGTATGGCTGGCGGTAATGCCGGTTTGGGTCTTTGCCCAGAAACCGCTTAACCCACCCAAGCCTGCCGGTCCGCAGAGCATAGTTGAAGTGTTGAATTCCGACCTCCAGGAGGGGGTAAACCTGACCGATATGCAGGTGCAGACCTTCACTGGAAACGTGATCTTCCGGCACCAGGGCGTGCTGATGGGCACCGATAAAGCCATTCAGAATACCAGCACCAATGTAATGGAGGCATTCGGTAACATCAAAATCAACCAGGGCGATACCCTCACCATTGTAGGCGATACCCTGCATTATGAAGGCAATACACGCATAGCCACCATCTGGGGCAGGAGCGTGGTGCTACGGGATAAAAAAGTAACCCTGCGTACCCGGAAGATCATCTACAACATGGCCAGCGGCATGGCCTATTACCCTGTGCCCGGCGAGATCATGCAGGATTCCAGCCGGCTGACCAGCAATACCGGGTATTACAACACCAGCACCAAGTACTTCAACTACATCGGTGATGTGGAGGTCATGCACCCCGACTTTGTGGTGTGTACCGATTCAATGGACTACGATACCCATGCCAAAAAGGCCATTTTTAAGGCGTTTACCACTATCAGGGGAGAAAAAGGCAATTTAACTGCTGAACGCGGATGGTACAATATCCAGACCCGGGAGTCGTATTTCAGCGGCCGGTCAACGGTGGATAACGAAAAGTATATCCTGATGGGCGATACGCTTAACTACGACAGCCAAAGCGACTTTGGCTGGGCCCGGGGCAACGTGGTTTTTGTGTCAAAAACCGACAGCCTGATCACCGTGGGCGATGAGGGGATACGGGTAGGCAGCCAGGGCATCACCAAAATCAACGGCTCTACCATTACGCAGTATATTTCACGGAACGAAACGGCGCTGATAGCAGGAGATTCGCTGCGTATCGTTGAAAAGCCCCGGATCGCGGCAGATTCAGTAGGGATGCCAGCCGATACGGTGCGGCCTGCTCCGAAAAAAGAGCCCGGGCGTGAAGACGTGCAGTTTATCATTGTTACGGGAAAAGTGAAGGTCTACCGGACCGATATGCAGAGCATATCGGATTCGCTGATCTATAATGCCATAGATTCAACGGTAGGGTATTACAAAGAGCCCGTGCTGTGGCACAGGCGAAGCCAGCTGAAAGCCGATTCTATCGATGTTTTCATGAAGAATAACCGGATAAACAGGATGGAAATGACGCGAAACAGCTTTATTATTGAACAGGATAGCCTGCTTAATTTCAACCAGATCAAAGGGCGGAACATGAATGCCTACTTTACTGACAGCTCGCGCCTGGAGCAGATTCATATTTACGGAAATGCAGAATCCAAGTACTTTATCCTGGATGAAAAAAACAAAATAGTGGGGCTTGACCTGTCGCAATGCTCTTCCATGAAATTCATTTTTGCCAACGATGAGCTGGAAGACATTTACTTCTACGGCGATGTAGACTCCCGGCTGGTTCCTCCCGGCGAGATCACCCAGGCAGAATCGCGCTTTGAAGACTTCAACTACCGAATTGCCGAAAAACCGAGCCGCGAGAGTATAATGGGGCTGAAGCACGGGAAGCTGCTGGAAGGCGCTGCAGAAAGCTTTATGAAACAGGAGGAGGAAGTTAAAAACTAAAAGTGAAAAGTTAAAAGTGAAAAGTTGCGGAGCATTCTTTCATATGAAATACTAATGTACCGCAACTTTTAGTTTTTCACTTTTCACTTTTCACTTAAATTCACGGTGAGAGCCTCGAAATCCCCCACGCATTCCCTTCCCTCACATACAGCAGCCGGTCATGCAGCCGGTTAGGCCTGCCTTGCCAGAATTCAATGGATCCGGGTTCTAAAATATAGCCGCCCCAGTGTTCGGGCCGGGGAATAACGGGCAGGTCCCTGAACTTTTCCTCGTAAAATTTCTGCTGTTCCTCCAGTACCTGCTGCGACGCAATGGGCTGGCTCTGATGGCTTACCCAGGCGCCTATCTGGCTGCCCCGCGGGCGCGAGTGAAAATACTGGTCCGACTGCCCGGCGGTAAGCTTGTGCACCATGCCTTCTACCCGGATCTGCCGCTCCATGAAATCATAAAAAAAAGTCAGGGCGGCATAAGGGTTCTCCGCCAGCTGGATGCCTTTGCTGCTGTTATAATTCGTGTAAAACTCAAAACCTTCTGCCGTGGCGCCTTTGAGCAGCACCACACGGGCATGTGGCCGGTGGTTCTGAACGGTAGACAAAACCATGGCGTTGGGTTCGCGGATCCCCCCTTCAAGGGCCTCTGCAAACCAGGTATGGAAGAGATCAAAGGGAGAAGCCGGTGCATTCACCTCAGAGAGTTCGGATTTTTCATAATGTATCCGAAGATTTGAAATATCTTTGCCGTTCATGGAAAGGTGTTTGAATATTATTATTAATTTTGCTTTTTCACAAAAGTAATTATCAATTTCGATTAATGAGCGAGTCAAGTTTAGAACCGGGCAACATGGAAGGTAAAAATGACAAAGTTTCTGAAGTACCTGCGGAACAGTCCGCTTCTCCGACGCCGGATACGGCAGAGAAGCCTGTTGAAGGGAAAGGCACGTCTGCAGACCTTGAAGCTTTTGAAGAAATGGTGGAAGAATCCGAGTCTATGCTTGAATTTGACGAAGACTTTTCCAACTATTCGAAAAAAGACTTCGTTGACCTGGCCGACCGTTTGCTGGAAGCCATGAACGCACGGACCCTCTCGGTAGCCGATGTGAAAAACATTGATAACGCGCTGAAAGTGGTGCGCGGTGCTTTTGATGAAATTCACCAGCAGGAGAAGAATGAAGCCCTGGAAAGCTATATCGCCGAAAACGGATCGGACGAAGGCTTCGAGTTCCGGAACGATAATTACTCGATCCGCTTTGAAGGCATCATGATCCAGATCCGCGAAAAGCGGCAGGCCTTCTTCCAGAAGCTGGAAAGAGAGAAAGAAGATTACTTCGAAATAAAAACCAGGCTGCTGCAGCGGCTCCGCGAAATAGTGGATACCGAAGAACGCGGCGAATCGAAAAATAACTGGGAGGCCTTCAAAAGCCTGCAGACCGAGTGGAAAAACGCCGGGAATATCAACTCACCGCATAACGGCTCGCTGTGGTCGGCATATAATGCGCTGGTAGACCGGTATTTCGACATCCGGAGCATCCAGAATGAGCTGAAAGACCTTGACAGGAAGAAAAATATTGAGGCCAAAGAGGCTGTGGTGATCAAAATTGAAGAGGTGGCGCAGTCACTGGAAACCACGCCCATCAACAACGTAACCCTGAAGAAAGCCAATGAGCTGCTGCAGGAGTACAAGCACATCGGCCCGGGGCCCCGCGAGGAGCAGGATGCCCTCTGGGAGCGCCTGAAAAAGGCATTTGATGTGATTTACGACAAGAAACGGGAGCTGCAGAAAGAAAGCTCGGAGCTGTCGGAAGAAGTATTGAAAGCCAAAAGCCAGCTGCTGGCCAACCTGCAGACGTACCTTACCTTTAACAGCGACTCCATCAACGAATGGAATGCAAAAACAAAGGAAGTACAGGCCATCCAGGACCAGTGGAATGCCATAAAAGGCGGCATGCCGCGCGAGAAAGGAAAAGAAGTCAGCAAAAACTTCTGGAGCACGCTCAAGCAGTTCTTCAAGCACAAGAGCGAGTTTTTTGCCCGGCTGGAAGCCAAGCGCGAGGCCAACTACAAAGCCAAAAGCGAGTTGGTGCAGCAGGCAAAAGCCATTCTTGAAACGGGAGACTACTCGGCACCGCATACCAACAAGATCATTGATCTCCAGAAAAAATGGAAGACCATCGGGCATGTGCCTGAAAAGTATAAAGACAGCCTGTTTGAGGAATTTAAGTCGGTATGCGATACCTATTTTAACCACAAACGGGATGAAAGCAAGGCCCAGGATTCGGAATACGACAAGAACCTGGCAGCTAAAATCGCCATTTGCGAGGAAATTGACAAGCTGGTGGCCGGCGGCGAAACCAACCTGAACCGGCTTCCCGAATTCAAAAAGAGCTTTAATGCCATCGGCTTTGTACCCCGTAAGGACATGAAGTCGATCCAGGACCGGTTCATCAAAGCCATTAACTCGTATGTGAAATCAGCCAGCGGAATCGAGAAGTCGGAAAAAGACAAGCTGATGATGCAGAACGAGGCCGAAGTGGTGTTGAAGTCAGGTGGAAACCTGAACAAAACGGAAAGCGAGATCCGCAGGAAGATCAAGAGCCTGGAAGACGAAATTACGCTCACCAAAAATAACCTGGAGTTTTTCGGCTATTCAAAAAATGCGGATAAGCTCAGGGCTGAATACCAGAAGAAGATCGATAAGAGCGAAGCCGAGCTCAAAGAGCTGAATGCGAAGCTGCGGTTAATTGTGGCGGCTAACTAAGCTGTTCGGGCTGTGCTTCCTGCCGGAAGTCGCCGGGCCCGGAAGAACTCCGGATGTGTGTAAAAAAGTTTCTGAAAACACTTGCGTCATATTATCCGGGTGATTAATTTTGCACCACCAAAATAAGGAACGCCTCCTTAGCTCAGCTGGTAGAGCAACTGATTTGTAATCAGTAGGTCATTGGTTCGATCCCGATAGGGGGCTCAGAAAACTCTCAGAAATGAGAGTTTTTTTGTTTTACTGCGGGAAGAAACCCCAGGTTCCTCCCGCAGCGAACCCGCCACCCCGAACACGTAAATACAATGAAATACAAATTTCTGAACGATTACAGCGAAGGATGCCACCCGGCTATCCTGGAGAAGCTGACCCAAACCAACTATGCGCAGCAAAGCGGGTACGGAAACGACGAGTATTCCGAAAGCGCGGTAGAGAAGATACGGCTGGCATGCCGTAACGAAGCGCTTGACGTTCATTTTGTATCGGGCGGAACCCAGGCCAACCTACTGGTGATGGCGGCTTTCCTGAAGCCCTATGAGTCGGTGATTGCGGCAGAAAGCGGGCATATCAATACGCATGAGGCCGGGGCTATTGAAGCCACGGGGCATAAGATAGAATATTCACCGGCCCCTGACGGGAAGCTCACCCCGGAGCTGATGGCAAAACACCTCCTGAAATTCCCGAAATACCATACCGTAAAACCGCGCCTGGTATATATTTCCAACTCTACCGAATACGGCACCCTGTATACCCGCCGGGAGCTGGAAGCCCTCTATACCTTTTGCCGGGAAAATGAGCTGCTGCTTTTTATTGACGGTGCCCGGCTGGCTATGGCCCTGACGGCCGGAGAAAATGACCTGACCCTCGAAGACCTGAGCCGCCTGTGCGATGCATTTTACATTGGCGGTACCAAGTGCGGCGCCCTGTTCGGAGAGGCTATCGTGATTTCCAATCCTGCGTTGCAAACCGATTTCAGATACCATGTCAAGCAGCGCGGTGCTATGCTGGCCAAGGGCCGGAGCCTGGGCATACAGTTTGATGTATTGTTTACCGATCACCTGATTTTTGACCTGGCCGCCCGTGCCAACCGCCTGGGAGCAAAGCTGGCAGAGGCTTTCCGGCAGCTGGGCCTGGCTTTCCTCACCCCGCCGCAAACCAACCAGGTCTTCCCTGTACTGCCCGATACGGTCATACAGAAGCTGGCAGAGCAGTACGAGTTTTTTGAATGGCAGGTGATCGATGAAAACAGCAAGGCCCTTCGCCTGGTGGTGTCGTGGGCCACACCCGAAGAGGCGGTAGACCGTTTCATACAGGACCTTAAAGCGTGTTACCCGCTATAATTCTGCCCCGGATAAGCAGGCCTCAAAAAACGACCGGCGTATGTTTTTAACAAAGGGGCTTTCCTGGTCGTGCATCCGCTCAGGGTGCCACTGTACCAGCGAAAGGTAGGAGGAGCCCGGCTCCCGTCTTTCCAGCGCTTCGACCACACCGTCTTCCGAGAGGGCCGAAACCACCAGCCCGTGGCCTACCTTGCCTACGCTTTGGTGGTGGTTGCTGTTGATCATGCCTTCTTTTTCCTGCACAATACGGAAGAGCGCCGACTCCGGATCTACTTTTACGGCATGGTACCGGTCGGTATCGTCAGGCAGCTTACCGTGGTTAAATTTTCCCCAGGTAGGGATATCCGGGATCAGCGTGCCGCCGAAGAATACATTCGTGATCTGCAGCCCGCGGCATATGCCCAGCACGGGCAGGCTGTGCACCTGGCTGTACGACAGTATTTTCCATTCCAGCTCGTCTCTTTCTTCGTTGACGTCGTCGTCATAGCAATATTGCAGCCATTCGGGCTTGCTGTAATAGCGGGGATGCACGTCTTCACCACCGGTAAGTACAATTCCGTGGCAGCGGCCGATCTGCGCAAAGCTGTTGTCTTCCACACTCAGCCGCAGGGTGCTTACCGAAGGGTGGAAGTCCAGGATCCATTGATTGTAAAGTTCGAACTTACTGCAGTCGGTTACGCCGATGGTCAGAGGTTTCATAGCATTACCAGGATTTTCAGCGGGGTTGGGTTTTGACATTGTACCGGGTTTTCGGGTTAAATATAAGAAAAGTTCAACCCGGCTGATACAGGAAATAAAAAAATATGCTCATCTTTACCTGTAAGGAACGGCCTTCTCCGGGAAAGGCCAACGTGCACAAACCCAAAAACATGTATACAGCAGATAAAATCAGAAAATTTACCGAACAAGTATTCAAAGCCATCGGCTGCCCGGCCAAAGATGCCCGGCAGGCCGCAGATATCCTGGTCAGCGCTGACCTTAACGGCGTAGACTCGCACGGCGTAGCCCGCCTGGCGGGGTATGTACGCCTGTACGATCACGGGCGGCTGAACCCGGTGCCCGATATCCGGGTCATTCATGAAACCCCTTCTACGGCCACGGTAGACGGCGACAGGGGCCTGGGGCTGGTGGTAGCTCCCTTTGCCATGAAGCTGGCCATGAAAAAGGCCCGGAAGTCGGGCTCCGGCTGGGTTTCCGTACAAAACTCCAACCATTTCGGCATAGCCGGCTACCATGCTTCGCTGGCGCTGGAACAGGACATGATCGGCTGGGCCATGACCAACGCCGCCCCGCTGGTGGTGCCTACCTTTTCCAGGGAAAAGCTGCTGGGCACCAATCCCATTGCCGTGGCGGTGCCGGCTGGCGGGCAACCGGCTTTCCTGGCCGACTTTGCTACCACGGCGGTAGCGTACGGGAAGATGGAAATTTTACAGCGAAAAGGAGAAAAAGCACCTCTCGGATGGGTACAGGACGAAGCCGGTAACGCCACCGATAACGCCAATGCCGTGAAAGAGGGCGGCGGACTCCTGCCGCTGGGCGGCGACCGCGAGCACGGCAGCCATAAAGGTTACGGGCTGGGAGCAGTGGTCGATATTTTTTCAGGCGTGCTCTCCGGGGCTAATTTCGGCCCTTGGGTGCCACCCTTTGCCACAGCCGGCTTTCACGGGGTAGCGGCAGAACAGGTAGGCAAAGGCACGGGGCATTTCCTGGGGGCCATGCGCATCGACGGTTTCCGGCCGAAAGAAGAATTTAAAGCCCATATGGATCAATGGATCACGCGTTTCCGCTCGGCCAAAGCCGTAGACGGACAGCATGTGCAGATTCCCGGTGACCAGGAGCGTACTTCCAGGGCCGAACGCCTGGCTAACGGTATCCCGCTGAACGGGAAGGTGGTGGAGAGCCTGGAAGAGCTGAGAGAAAGATTTAAGATAAAGGAAAAGTTAAAAGTTTAAAGTTTCGGTGGATTTTGCTGAGAAGAATGTACCTTAATCCGGTGTGCCGCCTGCAATGCGGCAGAAATCCGGCACTTTTTACGGGCATGAAAGGAAAAATCATTGCCCTGCTGCTGATTTTCGGAAACCTGTCGGCCCAGGAGGTGGAAATCTCTTCGGCAGATGCTCTTTTTCAGATGGCGCTGGCCTCTAACCCGGCTGTCCGGAATGCCGCACTGCAACGTGACCTGGCCGGCATCACCCGCAAGATTGCCGGGGTGAATGCTTTTTCGCCCCGTGTGCCGGTGTCTTACCAGGCATTGGATAACATTGCCCTGCAGAAAACCTATGTGCCCGGCGTGATTTTCGGACAGCCGGAAGGCAGCTACAAAGAACTGATCATGGGGCAGAAATATGTGGCTACTTTTAACCTGTCGCCCCAGTTTGATATCCTTAATTTCAGCAACCGGGCCCAGCGCCGGGCCGCTGTGGTGAATGAAGAGCTGGCGGAACTCAGCGAGAAGCAGGCGCAGCGCGACATCCACCTGCAGATCAATGCGGCGTTTCATAACGTTATTTCGTTTGACCGGCAAAAGCACATCCTGGAAGAAAACCTGGAGGTGGCCCGGAAAATACGGACGATTACCGGCAATCGTTTTGAAGAAGGCATAGCCCGCAGCCAGGAAGTCAACGAGGCCGAGGTTAACGTGGTGACCCTTGAAAACAGCCTGGTGCAGCTGGAAGAAAACCGGCGTTTGCAGGTAGAATTGCTGAAGCTGCTGGCCCGGCCCGAAGGCGATCTCCGGATCCGCGAGGAAACAGATACCGGGCCTGCTCCTGAGTTACGGGCAGAAGGCAGCCTGGAAGCCGACCTGGCCCGTACCCGCACCCGGATGGCCGGGCAGGATGTACGGTCTGCCCGGCTCGATCAGTGGCCGGTGCTGTCGGCCGTATCTTCCTTCAACTGGCAAAGCCTCGATAACCGCTTCTTCTACGGTTCGGGCAGCAGCGCCATTTATTTTGCCTATGTGGGGCTGAAGCTTTCGTGGGACCTGCCTACCAACGTTCAGAAGGTCAGCAACCTGAAAAACCGGGAGGTTCAATGGAAAATAGCCGAAAATAACCGGGAGCTGGCCGAAGAACAGCAGGTGTATGATAACCTCCGGCTGGAAACCGAGCTCAGGAAGGCACAGCTCCAGCTGGAATCGCTGCAGAAGATCGAGACGCTGAAGAAAGATACCTTCGAAAAGAATTTTGCCCAGTTTGAAGAGAACATATTGCCGCTGGATAAGCTGCTTATTTCCCAGAACGACTGGCTGACCAGCCGGCTGAACGAAGCTGCCGGTGCCGTCAACGTTAAATACAATTACGAAATTTTAAGGATCAATAATCGTTATTGATATGAAGATCAAAGCTGTGCTTCCGATCCTCCTGGCAGGCATTCTGGCCTGCTCAAAAGAGCCTGAGACCCGGCCGGTGGTTCAGGACATAAAAGAACTGGTCTTTGCCTCGGGGCAGGTGGAGTGGAAAGATGCCTGGAACCTGGTGGCGCAGACCGACGGTATCCTGGAAGAGCTGAACCTGGAAACCGGCGACGAGGTTCAGGCCGGCCAGCTGCTTGGCTCGGTAGCAAACCCGGCGAATACCGAGAACCTCAGAACCGCCGGCCGGCAGGTACGGCTGGCAGAGATGAACTCGGCCCCGCTTGAGCAGCAGATCAGGCAGAATATCACTTTTGCCGAAGAGAAATACCGGCAGGATAAGCTCCAGCGTGAACGCTACGAGAGGCTGTACCGGAAGCAGAGCGTATCGAAACAGGAATACGAAAGCATGCAGCTGGCAGAGGAGAATTCACGGGCCCAGCTGAAAGCGCTGGAAGAACAGCTGGCATCGGTAAAGCTGCAGAACGAGCAGGCCGTTACCGTAGCCCGTAACCAGGAAGCCAACTCACGGATTCTGCATGCCTACAACCAGCTGCGGGCACCGGAGAAGGGGCGGGTGATCAGGAAGCAGAAGTTCAGGGGCGACTTTGTCAGGCGGGGCGATGTGATTGCTACCCTGGCCAACCCGTTGCGCACGGAAATAGTGCTGAATGTGGATGAAAGCAGCATTGGCAAGGTCAAAACCGGGCAGGCGGTTTTTATTCGCCTGAATACCGAAAAAGAAAAAGTATATAACGGTACCATAACAGAGATCGTGCTGGCTTTTGACGAAGCCTCGCAGTCGTTTATTTGCAAAGCCCGGCTGGATGACCCGCAGGTCATGCCGCTTTACGGTACCCAGCTGGAAGGGAACATACTGGTAGGAGAAAAGAAAAAGGCGCTGCTGGTTCCGAGAAACCGGGTAGGATACGGAAATACTGTGCGTGTGAAAGGAAAAGACGAAAAAGTGGTGCTTCAGACGGGCATTGTCTCCACAGAGTATGTGGAAGTGCTGGGCGGGATCACGCAGAACGACATCTTACTCCCGGTTAAACCATGAACATCAACCGCAGCATTGCAAAAACCTATGTTTTTGCCAATAAAAAGATGACGGCAGTGGCGGTTACGGGAGTGGTGCTGGGCATGGCAATTTACATTTTTATGAACTGCCTTATTGTGGGGTTCGACGGCATTTCCTACAGCTCGGTTTTTAAAAGTACGCCCCATATCCGCCTTTACCAGGACGATACCATCAGTGAGCCCCTGGTGAGCAGCGGCCCGGCCCGATACCTGATCATCAACCCTAAAGTGGTGCCTCACAATAACCGGATCCTGAACCCCAATTCGGTGAAGGCGCAGGTCATAAAGCACCCCCTGGTACGGGTGGTCACCCTGCAGGTGAGTACCGGCGTTTTTTATAACAGCGGGAAATCGCAGCTATCGGGCACGGCCATCGGCATTATACCCGATGAAGCCGACCGGATGTTCAGCCTGGCCTCGCTGATGGTAGACGGCAGCTGGGAGGCCCTGAAAAGTAACCCGAACGGTATACTGATCGGGTCGGGGATAGCTGAAAAAATGAGCCTGAGGATAGGCGATAATATCAACCTGACCTCGTCGAAAACAGTGAACAAGAACCTGAAGGTGGTAGGCGTTTTTAAAACCAGCAATTCAAAAGTAGACAAGACCACCTCGTATGTGAACCTGAGCAGCGCCCAGCAGATGCTGAAAGAGAACGGTGACTATGTGACGGATGTAAACATTAATCTTTTCGACTTTGAGAAAGCCCGGGAAGTGGCCGAAGAGCTGTCGCAGGTAACGGGCTATAAAGCCGAAGGATTTGAACAAAGTAACGAAACGCTGATGGCGGGAAACAGGATGCGGAAGATAGTGATGACCTTTATTTCCACTACCCTGCTGGTAGTGGCGGGCTTCGGCATCTACAACATCCTGAACATGACGGTAAGCCAGAAAATAAACGATATCGCCATCCTGAAAGCCATGGGTTTCCGGGGGCGCGATGTAGTGCGTATTTTTGTTACGCAGGCGCTGAGCATCGGCGTGATGGGTGTTCTGGGCGGCATTGTGATGGCTACGGTGATCATTACCCTGGTGCAGAAAGTGTATATCGGCGGTGATATCGGGTATTTTCCCATTCATTACGAGTGGCAGAAATACCTGCAGGGCATCATCATCGGCCTGGTGATTACTTTTTTTGCCGGGTATATTCCTGCCCGGAAAGCCGCACAGGTAGACCCTGTCAGCATTTTCAGGAAATAACCCGGAACTAACTACCCGAAACCGGCCTATGAAAAACGTCATTCTCAGCACCGAAAATATTGACAAATATTTCTACGACCCCGTGGAATTCCAGGTGTTGAAGCAGGTATCTTTTGCCGTGCGCCAGGGCGAGTTCCTGACCATGATAGGGAAGTCGGGCAGCGGGAAATCTACCCTGCTGTATATCCTGTCTACCATGGATACCGACTACCGGGGCACGCTTGTGATCGACAATGAAGTGATGACCGGCAAGCCGGTTGACCACCTGGCCCGGGTAAGAAACGAGAAGATCGGGTTTGTGTTCCAGTTTCATTACCTCCTGCCTGAATTTTCCTGCCTGAGAAACGTGATGATCCCGGCGCTCCGGCTGGGGCGGTACAGCGAAGAAGAGATCGAAGCAAGGGCCATGAAAAAGCTGGAGATCCTGGGCCTGCAGGATCAGGCCCTGAAGCCGGCCAGCAAGCTCTCCGGCGGACAGCAGCAGCGGGTGGCCATAGCGCGCTCGCTGATCAATGACCCCCTGCTGATCATGGGCGATGAGCCCACGGGCAATCTCGACAGCAAAAATACCGATATTGTTTTCGGCATCTTCCGGGAGCTTTCGCAGGAATTCGGGCAGACCATCATTGCCGTCACCCACGACGAAGACTTTGCCCGTAAAAGCGACCGGATCATTGAAATGCGCGACGGGGAAGTAATTATCCAATAGCTTCATTTTCGGGCGGCCAACCGGTGAACATATGTCCAAAATTGTATCTTTGCACTATGGCAAAAGACGGAAAAACAAGAGCAGATATCAGGCCGGGCATGCTGGTCAATATTATTCTGAAGAAAGATCAGCGCACGGGAGAGCTGACAGAGGGCGTTGTGAAAAATATTCTTACTTCAGCACCTTACCATCACCGGGGCATTAAGGTGCGCCTGGAAGACGGGCAGATCGGCCGGGTGGCAGAGATATTGCCCGACGAGGATTTCTGAACCGTATTCAGCGGGCGGGCCTCATAGCGGTTCGTCGCCCGGGTCACAGCTAAAAAATGTATACCTATGAAAAAATACCTGACCGTAACGCTCCTTTTGGCCTGCCTGGCGGGTTATGCTCAAACCACGGAAACCGATTCCATAAAGGAAACCATTAACCGGTTTTTCGGGGCCATGAAGTCTTCCGATTCTTCCGGGGTGAAAAGCACCCTGGCGGCGGGCATTATCTTCCAGAGCATTACCTCTAAAAATGAGGTACGTACAGAAGATGTACAGGGTTTTATCGGCTCTGTTGCCCGGGCCCCGGAAGGCAGCCTTGACGAGCGGATCACCTTTGCTTCTGTTCTTGTAGACGGTAACCTGGCGGCGGTATGGACTCCCTATGAATTTTACTACAACGGGCAGTTTTCCCATTGCGGGGTGAACAGCTTCCAGCTGCATAAGGAAAACGGCACCTGGAAGATCCGGTATATTATAGATACGAGGCGGAAGGAGGGGTGTAAGTAAGAAAGAGCCTGAAAAGTATACAGATTGCAATTTGTATACTTTTCAGGCTCTTTTGATATTTTCACACCATTAAGCCTTTATCAGCCTCCTGAAAGAGTCGATTTACTTCAGGGCTTCTACTACCGGCTGCCCTATGCTGCCGTTAGGCGGTAAGATGTGCAGCAGCGCTGAAATGGTAGGTGCTATGTCGGCAATGGCGGTACGCCGCAGCGTTTCGCCGTGCTTCACCCCCCAGCCAAACAGGGCAAACGGAACATGCGTGTCGTTATTGTAAGGCGTACCGTGGCTGGTTCCCTGGGGCCGCCAGGACACCCAGCCCGGTCTCGGTACGATCTGGATGTCGCCGCTGCGTTTTACCATGATCAGGTTCCTGTACAGATCCAGCTGGTAAGGCGTAAGCTGCTCCTCGTTCAGCCTTTTCAGGTTCAGCACATCGGCAATAGAAGGGTCGCCGATGATGGCTTCTTTCACTACGGCATGCACCTGGTCCTGAGAGATTCCCCGTTCTTTCAGCAAGGCATGGTCCAGGTAAATCTGGCCGTTGGCTACCGAACGGATGTACTGGCCTTCGCCGAAAGCGCTGTTCAGTGCTTTTCTGATGTCGTCACCCATTTTTGCCAGCGGAACCAGCCCGCCGGGCAGTTTGTGCTCCTGCCAGAAAGCGGGTACGTCAGCCACGCCGTGGTCGGCAGAAATGAATACGGTGTAATTGTCTTTCCCTACCCAGCTGTCTAAAAACGTAAACATTTCGGCAAAATCGCGGTCCATGCGGAGGTATACATCCTCAATTTCTATCGAGTTCGGTCCGTACATATGGCCAACGGCATCGGGAGAGGAAAAGCTCACCGCCAGGAAGTCGGTAAACTGCCCCTTACCCAGGTTCTCATTTTTGATGGCGGCTATGGCCAGGTCTTTGAGCAGGGTATTGCCCCAGGGAGATGTGGTCACTGATCCGAAAGAATTCCCCGAAATTCCGGCCAGGTCATGCGGGAAAGTAGAGGCGGTTTCACCGGTAAACCGGCCTTCCCAGGGTTCGTTGTCCGGGGTGCTTTCGGTATACTGATCAATAGGAAGGAGGGTTTTCCAGCCTTCACGGGCATATTTTGCCGGTAGCTTCTTGTCGTTATACTCTTTCACCCAGGCTGGCAGCTCGTTGCGGTAATAGGTGCTGGTGACAAAATTTCCCGACTTGGAATCAAACCAGTAAGCGGCATCAGCCGTATGCCCCGCGGGCAATATGGCTCCGCGGTCTTTGATGGAAATACCGATGGTTTTTGAACGGAAATTGGTGGCCAGCTTGAGCTGATCCGTGACCGTGCTCACCAGGAGATTCCGGGGTGACATCTTGCCGGCCGACTCGGTGGGGCTGCCCACTATCTTTACGGTGCTGTCTTCCACGCAATATACGCCGCGCCCCTCAATGGGGTCGTACCAGTCGTTACCGATAATGCCGTGAATGGCGGGTGCCGAGCCGGTATATACCGAGGCATGCCCGGCGGCCGTGATGGTCAGGGCATAATGGTAATGGTTATTACGCGCAAAAAATCCCTGGTTCATAAAGCGCTTGATCCCTCCCTCGCCGTATTTGTCGTAAAAGCGATAGAAATAATCGTAACGCATCTGGTCAACAATGATGCCTACTACCAGTTTGGGCCGGGCTATTTCCCGGGCAGGGGCAGTTGCAGCTTTCGGGCTTTGCGCATGCAGGCCGGCTGCAAAAAGAATACCCGCCGTAAGTGAAATTAAATACTTCATTCAAAAACAATTTATTAAAACATAAAAAAACAGGTCACGTCATCCTCCGCTTTGCCATCCCGGGTTTTGCTTCAGGTTGGTATTCAGCTGGAGCTCCTGGGTAGGAATAGGGTAGAAATAGTCTTTGTTCTCATCCCAGGTTTTGATAATATTGGGCAGGTTGACGATCCTCCCGCCGTTCCGCCCGTTTTCCAGCACCAGCTCGCCCAAACGCTGATACTGCACACCCGGTACAGCTGCCGGGGCCTGCCCGTCATAGATCACCAGGTCAATGGTGCCGTTCCGGTCCAGGTCGTATTCGCCCACACCGGGAAAATACATGCCGTAGAACGGTTTGGCCAGCCGGGCACCTTCTTTCCAGCGAAGCAGGTCACGGTACCGGTGCCCTTCTTTCACCAGCTCAATACGGCGCTCTCTCCGGATCTCGAGTATAACCCCTGTATGGGTGCCGGCAGATACATGAGGATACTCACCGGCCAGGTAAGGGTCAGGGTTCGCATTGGCGGCTGTCAGGCTGAGGTTAGGCATGCCTACGCGGTCACGGAGCAATTTAATGCTTTTATCAATGTCGGCCTGGGTAAGTGTGCCCAATTCTGCTTTGGCTTCAGCAAAGTTAAGCAATACTTCGGCATAACGAAATATCGGGAGATCATTCATAGACTGCCCCGCATCAAATGCAGGTGACAGGATATATTTGACATACTGGTACCCGGTAACACAGGTGGAGAAATCAGGAACCGAAACCACATTGCTCCCGATCCGCTTGTAGCCCGGTGTGCGGATGGTCTGTGCCATACGGGGATCGCGGTTCCGGGTTTCTTCATAGAACGACATGGTCTGGTAGCCGGGAATATCGGTAAACCGGGTGCCGTCTGCCATCAGGTAGCTGTTCACCAGCGATTTCTGCAGGCCGGGCCGGCCGTACGAGGCCGTGAGCATGTAATAATTTGCCCGGTGCAGCAGGGGTACCGAAGCATTGTATTGCCGGGCCAGGATCATCTCACCGGTGATGGCATTGTCTGCAATGAAGAGCTCATGGTAGGCGGTTTGCGGATTACCGGTATAAATGGTGTATGTACCGCTGCTCATCAGCTGCTCTGAGGCCGCCACGCCCTGCTGCAGCACTTCCTGCCAGTCGCCCAGGCCGTGGTATTTGCGGAAAGTACCTTCAAAAAGGCACATCCGCGATTTAAAGGCCAGGGCGGTCCACCGGGTAACCAGGTTGGCGTGCTTTTGATTGGGCAGGTTCTGGATGGCAAAGTCAATGTCTTCAAGCATCCGGGCAAAGACTACCTTGCGCGAGTCACGGGGCCTGTTCAGGGCCTCGGTGTCGTTGTTTTCCAGCACGGTATCGTACCAGGGCACATCGCCGAAGCGCACCACCTTGTCAAAGTAAAAATAAGCCCTGAAGAACCGGGCCACCCCTTCGTATTGCAGGCGGGCCGCTTCATCGGTACACTGGTGTGAATACGCCAGGAAAAAGTTGATTTTCCTTAAGTCAGACCAGACCCAGCCGCCGTCGCTGGAAGGTGTAACGCGGTTGCCCTGGATTTCGGCCGACAGGCCGTTACGGGCTTCGTCATCGGCAGCAAGTGTGCCCTGGCTGTAATTGTAGATGCCATCTTCGTCAGGCAGCAGCGTATAGAAACCATTGGTATAATTGCGAAGCTCGTTGGCTGTCCGGAAGTACGTGGCCGGGGCCAGCTCCGAAAGAGGGTACCGTTCGAGGTAGTCGTCGTTACAGGCTGAAGCAAAGAAAACAACCGGGAGAAGTATATAAAAAATCCTGATTTTCATTTTGATTTTCGGTTAGGGTTAAAAACTGATTTGGGTACCAAAAGACCAGACTCTTCCGATGGGGTAGCTCCGGCCTGAATTATCGATCATCAATTGTTCAGGGTCGAGGTACTCCGACTTCAGCTTGGTCCACGTACGAAGGTTTTCACCCGTGGCAAAAATACGTGCCCGTGATACTTTCACGCGTTTTGTCCAGCGCTCAGGCAGGGTATACCCGACCGTGAGGTTACGGACTTTTATATAGGCCAGGTCCTGGAGATACATATCATTGGCCTGGAGAAGCTCGGAAGATTGGGCGATATACCCTCTCAGCAGGGGAAAATAGGCATCCGGGTTTTCGGGCGACCATATTTTATCCGGGAAATCAGCCGGGATAAAGGAGTCGTACGGGCGTGAGTACACCGACCAGAAAGACTGGGCCTCGGCATCAGGATACCAGTCGCGGTGGCCTACCCCCTGGAAGAATACGGAAGCGTAAAACCCGTTCCAGCTGGCATTAAAGGTGAGCCCGAACGAATACCGGGGCGTGGTATTGCCTATGATGCGGCGGTCACCGGGATCACTCAGGGTATTCAGCCCGTTATTGATCACTCCGTCGCCGTTGAGGTCCAGTATCTTGATGTCGCCGGCCTGCAGCTTCCGGAGCTCCGCCGTAGGGGCGCCTGTGCGCCGGGTATTGATAAAGTCCTGGTTAACTACCGCCGCCCAGGCCTGGGCGTCTTCGTTGGTACGGAAGAGGCCATCATACCGGTATCCCCAGATCTCTCCCAGTTTTTGTCCTTTGTAATAGGTGGTCAGCAGACCGGCCGGGTTGTCGAACCGGGTGATCCTGGCCGTATAATCCGACAGTATCCCCCGTACACCCCAGGAGAAGGGTTTTTTGGCCAGCAGGAATTCGTCCTGCCAGTTCACCGAAAGGTCAAAGCCTTTGGTGCGCAGGTCGGCGGCATTTTCGCGGGGTTCGGGTGCACCAAACACGGCTGCCAGTGTCCTGCCTTTGGTCAGCATGCCGCGGGTATCCCGGATATAAAAATCGGTTTCAATGTTCAGGCGGTTTTTAAAAAGGCCAATGTCGAGCCCGAAGTTGCTGGTCGTGATGCTTTCCCAGGTAAGATCGGTACCGATGGGAGCGGGGTCATTGGTTGCATTCAACCGCTGGTTGTCAGACAGGTAATTGATCTGCCCGGTGCTCATGGCCGATATGTAGGCATACGTGCTTACATCCTGGTTGCCCAGTGACCCGTACGAGTAGCGCAGCTTGAGGTTATTTACTGTGCTCTTGAGTGGCCGGAAGAACTCTTCTTCGCTTAGCCGCCAGCCGGCTGAAAACGAGGGGAAGAACCCGAACCGGCTGTTTTTGGGGAAACGGGAGGTGCCGTCGTACCGGCCGGAAACTTCCATCAGGTATTTCCCGGCATAGTCATAATTGACCCGGAAAAAGCCGCCTCTCACGGCCCATTCTTCAGCGCCGCCCACAAATTGCCGCTCGCCGGTAACCAGGGAGAGGTCGTTCAGGGTTTCGGAGAGCAGTTCCTGGCCGTTGCCGCCCACGCGTTTGGAGGTCTGGTTCTCCTGGTTGAAGCCCAGCATGCCGCTTAGGTTATGATAGCCGAATGACGTTTCGTAGTTCCCGAAAATATTGATGAGGTTCCACTGGTATTTGCTCATGCTTTCCGAGAGGCGGTCTATGCTGAGATCAGGAAGGCTGGAAAGCTCCAGCACACCCGGATATTTGGAATAGTACTGCTTGGTTTGCCGGTAGGAATCGTCCGAACGGAATTCCCTGAACGTGTAATTCCCGGTGAGGGTGAACCCTTTGGCCAGCCTGAACAGCATCTGGGTGGTATTGGTAAGTTCGGTGCCGCGTTTGTATCCTTTCATGGATCCGCTTTCCAGGGCATTGTGGAGCCCGATGCCCACGGGGTAATTGCTGATGCCTCCGTAGCCGGTAAGGGTGCCGTCAGGGTTGCGCGGCACGTACATCGGGTGGTAATGGTAGATGGGGGCATTGTTGATGGCCCGCACACCGGCGGCATTCCGGGGGTCGAGGCTGAAATTGGAGGCAAAGCCGTACCAGTCGTAAGACGATTTGTAAAAGTGCATATTGTTGCTCACCGTCAGCCATTTTTTCAGCTCGCTTTCTACTTTGGTTCTCAGGTTATGCCGGGTAAACATATCCGGGTTGATATTGAAGATCCCCTGTTCTTTGGCGGTAGCTCCTGAGAAGGCGTAGGTGGTTTTACCGCTTCTGCCCGAGAAAGACAGGTTATGGTCCTGCTTGGGCCGCCATTTGTTGTAAAAGTAATTGAACCAGTCAAAGTTGCCGTAATACCGGTAGAGATCACGGCCGGCAGCATTTTTCTTGATAACCACCCAGGGACGGTCCGGGTTTTCCGTCTTGTCGTTTACCCGCGCCCAGAGCTCAGCGTAATCTTCTTCCGAGTACAGCGTGGCACCGTATCCCAGGGTGTTGCGCATGGCGTCATCGTTGATTTTGGCATTCCAGTAACCGGAGGTGATGTAGTCGGTTCTGACCGGGTGGGTAGTGAAGCCGAAATTATTGGAATAGGTAATATCGGATACCCCGTCTTTTTTCGCACTTTTGGTAGTGACCAGGATTACCCCGAAAGCTCCCCTGGCGCCGTACACTGCGGCGGCCGAGGCATCTTTCAACACGGTAACAGACTCCACGTCATTGGCATTGATGCGGTCCAGCTCACCCAGCACGCCGTCAATGAGCACCAGGGGGCCTCCTCCGTTAATCGAGGTGCTTCCCCGCACATTTAAGGTACCGCTGGAACCGGGCTGGCCGGAGCCGAACGTGATATTCAGGTTTGGAACGCTTCCCTGCAGCGCCTGGGTAAGCTGGGTGACCGGGCGGTTTTCAAACGCCTCTCCCGAAATGGTGCTTACGGCACCGGTGAGGTTTACTTTTTTCTGGGTACCGTACCCTACCACCACCACCTCGTCCAGGGCCTGGGTTTCTGCCGAAAGAATAACCGATAATTCGGTTTGCGATCCTACTGTTACTTCTTTGGTATTATAACCTATAAAACTGATTACCAGTACCGATTTCTCATCTTCCACATGCAGGATGAAATTCCCTTCCACGTCGGTCATGGTGGCCCGCGTAGTACCTTTCAGTACTACGGTAGCCCCAATAACCGGTTCGTTTTTTTCATCAAGCACCCTGCCTTTTACCGGCCGGTCGAATGTTCTCAGCTGCATATTGCTTTTGAGCAGTCCCAATGCCTGGTTCTGCAGCACAATATGATCTCCATTGACCTCAAACCGGATCTTCAGCGGCTCAAGCAGGCTGGTAAGCACTTCTTTCAGCTGCTCGTCTTTTACATTCAATGAGATTTTCCGGTCTGTTTTTATTTCCCGGTGGTTGTACACGAACCTGACGTTTGACGCATTCTCGATCCGGATAAGCGCTGTTTTCAGTTCTTCATTGTTGACTGACAAGCTGATTTTCCGCTCAAGCACATTCTGTCCTTCTGCTTTGTTGGCATACGCCACTCCCATACACAGGATCATTAACATTACCTGGGGTATGCTAATTTTCATAAGCGGAAGAAAAAAGTAGTAAATCTGGTAAATTCTTGCCATAAGGTAATTGTTTAAGGTTTTATTACCAGATGGCAAACTGCGATGCAAAATACCGGATTTTTACAAAAAAATTTCAAAAAAATCCTAAAACGGGGTAACGTACAGCCTTAAAAGCAACCCTTGCTGTATACAATGATCTGCCCGTCAGCAATTTCATACGAAGAACGCGTGATCTTGCAGATAAGATCAAGCTTCCTGAAAAGGGCGTCACCTTCCAGGTTGGCCGTTACATAGCATTCGGCCATGCTCTGGGCGTCGTAATTGATGGGTATGCCGTAGGCCTTTTCTATTCTTGCAAATACTACTGACACGGGCACTTCTTCGAGGCGGAACAGGCTTTCATCTATTTTTTCTATCTTTTCCGGCTCTTCGATGATCGACTTGACCAGCTTTTCTTCGTTCTTGCTGAAAGAAACTTTCTGGTTGCTGCTGATCATCATTCCCGGCAGGGTATTCTTTTGTCCTTTCTGGGCGGTTTTCAGGTCTTTCCGCGTATAAACCAGCACTTTCCCTTTTTTCACTTCCACGTTGATCTCCCGGGCACCCTCAAAGGCTTTCACCATAAAGCTGGTACCCACCACCTGGGTAGAAATGTCTTCCGTATACACCCAGAACGGCTTCTGGGCATTTTTGACCACCTCAAAAAATGCCTGGCCGGTGAGGTACACGGTACGTTCGCTGCGGTTGAAATCTTTTGAGAATTTGACCCGGCTTTTGGGATAAAGGGTAACGATGCTGCCATCAGCAAGGGTTACTTTTTTGAGGGCTCCCGTTGTATTGGATACTTCCCTGAAATCGTCGAGGATCACGTCGTTGATTCCGGCAACGCCTTGTGCCGTTCCGGTTTTCAACGAATAGATGTAATACCCCAGTCCGGCCAGGAGGAGCAGGGCAACCGAAGCCGCTACCCGGATAAGCGGAATTTTCCGGGCCGGTGGCCTGTCTTGTGCAATCACATTTTGCGTAATCCTGTCCAGCTGGGCATCGCTCAGATCGGTGTCTTTTTCCCGGAGTGCCAGCAGGAAGGTTTTTGCCGCCTGTATTTTCTTTTCTTCTCCCGGGTTTTCCATGACCCAACGGGCCCAGAACCGTTCTGCGTCGCTGTCTCTCTCCAGAACCCATCTTCTGAAGTAAGGATCTCTGGCCAGATCGTGAAAATGATATTCTTTGTAATTCATCATTGTTATATTTTAAAGAAGTCCGTAGCACATACGGTTTGTATGATTTTATGATAGAATGCGGCCAGTAAAGCCAGGGCTGTCCAGTGGTTTCTGAAGCTGCTGAATGCCGTTTGGATCAGGTTGGAGACCGACTGGAGATTGATATTCATTATTTCGGAGATCTCCTCCCTGCTGAGGTTCTGGAAGTACTGGAGGTACAGCACTTCCTGCTGCCGTTTCGACAGGCGGTTGATAGATCTTTTGACCTTTTCCCTGAGCTCTGAAACGGTTTCGTTTTCGATCAGTACCCACTCTGCAGAACGGTCAAATGCGCCGGTACGGTCGCTGACCCCGCCAAAGTCCGGCTCTTCCCGGAAGACCTGCTGCCGGTAGTTTTCGCGCAGTACTTTCTTCCGTACGCTACTCAGCAGGTAAGCCTTTACGCTGTCGGGGGTACTTATTTTTTCCCGCCTTTGCCATAGCTCAATAAAGATTTCCTGCACACAGTCTTTGACAAAATCTTCATCTTTGACAAAACGGTAGCCGTAATTCAGCAGCGCATTAAAATGCTTTTTTATGAGGATGCCCAAAGCTGCCTCATCGCCCTGTTTCATCTCGATCCACCACTGTGTATCTGTCAGTTCAGTTCGTTTCACCATTGTCCTCTTTAGAATTGTGACACTCTATTTGAGTAAGATGGCAGGAAAGGTAGAGAAATACCCGGTTTCCGAAAAAAATATTTTAATGGAAAATAATTACCTGATAAATAAGTAAAAGTGTGTCTTGTAGAGAAACCGGGTGAAAATATGTTCAGCCGGAAGGCAATAACGCTATTAAGCCTGCTTATAACAGGAAACGCACTTCTGCAAGTTCTTTACCTATTTGCTGCACCCCTTGTAAAATACGTTTGGTTTGAAGAGCAGAGGGTTTTTTTATACCTTTGATATATTGGGCCAGAAGGCTTTGGTTCATGCCTATACGTTCAGATAATGCCTTTGCATTTATGACGCTGTAAAAATCAAAGAAGCTGGCAAGGTCATATTCAAATTGCATTTCTTCAGGGCTAAAAACAAGGTCTTTATCGGCAAATGCAAGATTAACAGCCTCCAGGATATTTTCTCTGAGTTCCTCAAAAGTTTCTGCTTCGGTAGCAATAAAATCATTTCCAGACAGGGCGGTAGCACTATACCCGGAATCTTCTTTGATAACTGTTATTTTAAATTTTGGCTTTTTCATCGTTTATTGGTTTTAATATCAGCTTGTTTTAGTATAGCGGCCAATAATCCTTTTTTCACTTCCCTGGAAGAATGATTCGGCACAATCAATTGCCCGGGTTTTAAAGGATGCTGCATAATTACGTGGCTCCCCTTTTGCCGGACTTCCTGCCAGCCGTCTCTTTTTAACATGCGGAATAGTTCACTGTACTTCATTGTGTGTAACAATGATATGTAAAAGTAATAAATTTATTACTTTTAACAAATAGTTATGAGACTATTTTTATCAAATACTGGTATATAGCAGAACACGCAAATCCGGAGGATGTTGTGTGTTCCTTGCGAATATTTACCTTCCGCTCGTATGGATGTGTCCCTCCCATTCAGGCGGATCCACGCCTATCAGGTGCTTCACAAAGAAGTCTCTTCTCCGGTGCTCACCGTAATCGCCTCCCAGCGAATGCCCCATACCCGGTACAAACAGGAAATCCACGTACTTATTGGCTTTGATGATGGCATTGATCAGCTGGAAGGTAGACGAAGGATCTACGTTGTCGTCCATTTCACCCAGGATCAGCAGCAGCTTGCCCTGCAGCTTGTGCGCATGGGTCACGTTCGACGATTCTTCGTATTGCCTGCCGATGGGATAGCCCATCCACTGCTCATTCCACCAGATCTTGTCCATGCGGTTATCGTGGCAGCCCGAAGAAGAAACGGCCACCTTGTAAAACTCAGGATGATGCAGCAGCGCCCCGGCCGAGCTTTGTCCGCCGGCCGAATTTCCGAAAATGCCTACCCGGCTGATATCCATATAGGGGTAGCGGGTAGCGGCGGCTTTGATCCATTTGATCCGGTCAGGGAAGCCGCTGTCTTTCAGGTTCTGCCAGCATACATCGTGGAAGGCCTTGGAGCGGTTAGAGGTACCCATGCCGTCTATCTGCACCACAATAAAGCCCAGCTCGGCCAGCTGGTGGAGATCGCCGCGCGAGTCGGTGGCAAAGCTTTTTGGTACAAAAGAATCGTGCGGGCCGGCATAGATGTATTCAATTACCGGGTACTTTTTCTTCGGATCAAAGTTGGAAGGCCGGATGATCATTCCCCAGATATCGGTGCTGTCGTCGCGTCCTGTGCTTACAAATACCTCCGGCATTACCCAGCCGGTTTTGAGAAGGTCTCTGATATCGGCTTTTTCCAGCTTCATGAGGGTGGAGCCGTCGCGGGTGGCCCGTAAAACCGTTTCGGCAGCCTGGTCTATCCGCGACCAGGTGTCTACGAAATACGCATAGTCGTGTGAGAATACCGCCTGGTGATTGCCGTTTTCACCGGTCAGGCGGGTAAGGCCGGTTCCGTCAAAGTTCACGCTGTAAAGCTGGATGAAGTAGGGATCCTGGCCGGTTTCCCTGCCGCTGCCTTCAAAAATGATCCTGCGGTTGGGTTCGTCTACATGCACCACCCTTCTTACCACCCAGGTGCCCCTGGTGATCTGGTTTTTCACGTTGCCGGTTCGGGCGTCATAGAGATAGAGGTGATTCCAGCCGTCGCGTTCCGACATCCAGATCATTTCTTCCGTGCCTTCGGCGTAATGCCGGAAACGTTTCCCGCTGTAATGAATAAAGGTTTTGCTGCTTTCTTTGATCACTTCCAGGGCTTCTCCCGTTGCGGCATCTACTTTCAGTACGTTATATACCTGGTGGCCCCGGCGGTTATATTCAATCACAAAGCTGCCGCCGTTTTTATGCCATACGGGGGCTGATAGGCTGTATTGGTTCGGGATCAGGCTGGCGTCTACGGCGCTGGCAGTGCCTTTTTCCGCATCAAAAACCACGGGGTACCTCTGGCTGAGGGCGTCGCCCGGCTTCAGGTAGTCGCGGGTGTGCAGCTTGGGCTGCAGCTGGTCGGCCGGCGATGACTCGATAAGGGTCAGGCTCCGCTTTTGCCCGGGCCGCACCCGGTTCGATACAAAATGTTTTGAGTCGGGTGACCAGTAGATCCAGGCCGAATAAAATTCGCCCGGCGAGCCGTCAAAACTGAGCTGCCGCTCGCTTTTGGGGTCGTCTGCCCGGCTTACGTAAACATTGGAGTTTTTGATATAGGCTTTCCATTTTTTATCGGGAGAAGTGACAGGATTTCCCTCGCTTTCGTCGCGCTGGCTGCCCCAGTATCCCCAGGGGCGGGGCGGGGTAACGTCGCCGGGCGACCGGAGCTCTCCTGATTTCAGATCATACTCCCAGTTTTTGCCGTAAGCGGTGAAGCTGAACCGGCCCTCCTCCATTTTAGGGTTGCTCAGGCTGTTCAGGTTGCTTTTCTGCCCGGTTTCACGGTCGAGCAACCCGGCCAGCTTTTCGCTGTCAAAGGCTTTCTGCTTTTGCCGGGTTTCGGCATTTACAAGATAATAGACCGGTCCTTTGGGCGTCTGCACCTGGTACCAGAACGTATGGGTTTTGTCTATCCAGGTAACATTACCGGGCTCATCATACACTTTATACCGGGTACTTTCTTTGATATAATTGGCCCGGTCGTAGTCGGCTTTGGTACCCTGGGCAAAGGCAGAAAACGTTACCAGGCAGAGAAAAAAGGATATACTCTTCATAAGGGGGCTGATCTTTAACGGTACGAAATTTACAGAACTCTTCCCGGTTTGTCATCAGGTGGGATAAAATCTTCAGATAAGTGGGCAAGAAATGATATAAGCCGGAAATGGTTTACAGGTTCCACCAATACGTCAGCTTCAGCACAATGGCCCTGTTCTTTACCTTGAAATTTTCAGGCAGGTAATTGTCGGTATAAACAATAAACAAATCAGACGCCGGCTTATAACGCCACTGTACGCGGGTATTGAGGTTGATGTTTTTTGCTTGGTTGTTGTATTGTGCCAGCGCCGAAAAATAAAGAGAATTGGTGAAGGTCACGTCTACTCTTGGGCCCACCAGCCATAAATGCGTGTTATTCCAGGGATCCGGAAGCCGGATATGGTTGTAATTGGTAGCGATAGATGACAGAACACGGGGCTGGAACCGGTAGCCTATTTCCGTTTTTACATTGTCGCGCTGCCCGTTCTGGTAATAACTGCCCACAGAGGTGGAGAGGGAGTAGATAAACAGGTTCTGAGGCGAGGACACCAGGTCAAGGCCGGTGGTGTGCCACCGGTGCTCGCTTCCGGCAGGCAGAAAGGCTATCGCAAGATTAGTGGGGTCAAACGGCCGGGTGAGCCTGACATAATTGGAAGAGGCCCAGAGCGATGCGGTAGCCAGGTTACGGAAGTTGACGTTGTAGGAAAGAATATATTCCTGGTCGGTATTCTCAAACGCTTTGTTCCAGTAGATATTGGTCAGCAGCTTCGGGCCGTGGCTTATGAGCTTCGGCGATTTCACAAAGAACAGGTAACTTATGTTGGGACTTATTTTATAGTACCCGTTACGAACCGCATTCGGCACATATCCTACCTCTGCCAGGTAATTTTTCCCTACGTATTCGTGCTGCCATTGCCAGACCATACGGGTTTTGTTGAATTTTAAATCGGCGGCATAGCTGATATCATCCGACGAAGTGTTGGGGGCAAACGATTTCAGGAACATCATTTTGCCCGTCCACAGGTTGTTTTTACTGGCCAGGTTAAATTCCAGCCCCGCATTGCGGTTAAACCGGCTGGCGGCATGGTGCTGTTCAGCCACGTAGTGGGTGGCGTCTTTGTTGACCAGGATCAGCCGGATGTTCGACCGGCTGAAGAGCCTCCGTTGCAGGGCGATCACCGAATAATTGTAATTGGGCAGCAGGCTGTCAGAAGCACCGGTCTGGACATTTAAGACGCCTACCCGCCAGTTCCGGTTAATTTTACCGCTTATTTTCCCGCCGAACTGGATAGGTGCGTCAAGCCCGATACGCCTCGAAAAAAACGGCCTTAACGTGGCATAGCCGAAATTGGCAAAGAGGTCTGCATTTTCGAGGAAGAATTGCCGGCGCTCCGGGAAAAAAAGCTCGAACCGGTCAATGTTGGTCTGCTGCACGTCTACATCCACCTGTGAGAAATCGGGGTTTACGGTAAGGTCGAGATTCAGGGAGGGCGTCAGGCCGATCTTGATGTCTCCGCCTACCGACAGCTTGTTCCGCGTACCCCCGGGAGCCTGGTAATCTTTGATCACTTTCATGGCCGTATAGGGAATAACAGAAATATTGGTGCCGGGTGAAGGCCGGTCGGCATCCCATACCAGCATCCCGGTATAGGCAAGAGAAACCGAGGGCATCTGGCGCGGTACGGGTGCCCAGGATGATTTTTCCGAGATGCTCACATCCAGCCGGCTGAAATTCAGCCCCCAGGGCGATGCCCCGGTTTTGTAGCGTATGCTTTTAAACGGGATGGCCGCCTCCCATACCCACTTGTCCTCGTAATTTTTTACGGCGCTTACCCAGCGGTTTTCCCACCCGGTGTCGGCTGTACCGCCGTCTGCCTGTTGGGCATCCCAGGGTGCGCCGGCGGCATTTGCCCCGAATACATAACCGTTCGTCCTGTCGTCAAAAGGGTCTATGGTCATCAGGAAATTGTCGTTTTTCCCGAAAACAAAATCCCGTTTCATCGATTCTACGATGAAAGAACCCGGTATTTCCTTGTAATTGACCGCCAGGATGTACAGGTTATTGTCGTCATACGCCATTTTTACCCGGGTAACCGCGCGGGCATAGCCGGTATCTACAGGTGTGATCATGAAGAAGTTTTCAGCCGTTTGGGCCAGGGCCCAGGTTTCTTCATCATCAATGGCGTCAACTTTAACGGGCGAAACAGCCCTTTTTATGAAATATTTATAGTGTTCGTTGGGTTTCTGTGCATAGCCTGTTGTTATAAACGGGAGGAAGAACAGAATAACAAGGAGAAACCGGTGGTACATTTTAAAAGGGTTATTTGACCGGTAAAATTATACATAATCTGAAGAGTGATGCAGATTATCTTCTGAAAAGTAATTCCCGGTATAATTTATTGCCCGTTTTGGCAGGAAACCGGAAATTTTACTAGGTATCATAAGCAGCCCGAAGCTATATTGCGGTCTATTCAGTTAAAGCCTTATGAGAAAAGCCGTTCTTGCTATTATGAGTTGTATGCTTTATGGAAACACTATAGCCCAGGAGGTCATTCCTTTGTATCCTGACGGCACTCCCGGTCTGAAAGCTGCCGGCGTAACCGAGCAGGCCCCGAAAACCGACGGCATTACCCGGATCTCCGGGGTTACCCGGCCCACCATTACCATTTACCGGCCCGGAAAGAAGACCACTGATGCGGCCGTGGTGATCTGTCCGGGCGGGGGATACTCCATCCTGGCGTATGACCATGAAGGTACCGAGCTGGCCGAATGGTTCAATGCCCGCGGCATGACGGCCGTAGTGCTGAAATACCGCTTGCCTGAAAGAGAAAATTTTGATAACGTGAGCATCCGGCCGCTCCAGGATGCCCAGGCGGCCATCCGGTATGTACGTAAGCATGCAGGGCAATACGGCCTGGCCGGCGACAAGATCGGTATTATGGGCTTTTCAGCCGGCGGCCACCTCGCGGCTACGGCCTCCACGCTTTTTGATACCCAGGTAGGAGAAATAACCGACCCCACTGTCTCCGTGCGCCCTGATTTTTCTTTGCTGATCTATCCTGTCATTTCTTTTGATGCAGCCATCACTCATGCCGGCTCAAAAGACAACCTTATCGGGAAAAATCCGTCAAAAGAAGACGAGATCCGTTTTTCACCTGAAAAGCAAGTAAAAGCCGATACCCCGCCGGCGTTCCTGGTGTCTACTGCTGACGACTGGGTATCGCCCGAAAACTCCATTGCCTATTTCCTGGCCTGCCGCAAAAACAAAGTGCCTGTGGAAATGCATATTTATGAAAAGGGAGGCCACGGCTATGCCCTGAAAGACCATAACCTGGGCCCGGTGCAGTCGTGGCCGGAGCGCATGGAAGACTGGCTGAAATCAAGAGGAATTTTAAAACCATGAAACCGGGCAAGGGTGCAGAGTGCTTCGCACCGGCATCCGGAACGTTATACATATGAAAAAAAGCATACTGTTTTTATTGCTGGCTGTACCGGCCCTGGCACAAGACCCGGTGCAATACGTCAGCCCGCTGGTAGGTACCCAGTCCAAGCATTCCCTGTCTACCGGCAACACCTACCCGGCCATCGCATTGCCCTGGGGCATGAATTTCTGGACACCCCAGACCGGAAAAATGGGTGACGGCTGGACCTACACCTATGACGCCGACAAGATCCGCGGCTTTAAGCAGACCCATCAGCCCAGCCCGTGGATCAACGACTACGGCCAGTTCAGCATCATGCCCGTGGTAGGTAAGCCGGAATACGACCAGGACAAGCGCGCCAGCTGGTTTTCGCACAAGGCAGAAAAAGCGCATCCGTATTACTACTCGGTTTACCTGGCTGATCACGATGTGGTAACGGAGATGGCCCCTACAGAACGGGCCGTTATGTTCCGCTTTACCTTTCCCGAAAACAAGAATTCTTACGTGGTGGCCGATGCTTTTGATAAAGGATCGTACGTAAAGATCATCCCGGAAGAAAACAAGATCATCGGTTATACCACCAAAAACAGCGGCGGGGTGCCTCAGAATTTCAAAAACTATTTTGTGATCACCTTCGATAAGCCTTTTACCTACAAAGCCACGGTTGCTGACAGCGTGCTGACCGAAAGCCGGAACGAGGTGCAGGCCGGGCACGCGTATGCGGTGATCGGCTTTTCTACCCGGAAAGGCGAGCAGGTGCACGCCCGGGTGGCTTCGTCTTTCATCAGCTTTGAACAGGCAGAACAGAACCTGAAAGAGCTGGGGAAAGATTCGTTTGACCAGGTCACCGCCAAAGGAAAAGCACGCTGGAACGAGGTGCTGGGGAGAATACAGGTGAAAGACGAAAACACCGAAAAGCTACGTACCTTTTACTCCTGCCTGTACCGCTCGCTGCTGTTCCCGAGAAGCTTTTACGAGATCAACGCGCAGGGCCAGGCCGTGCATTACAGCCCGTATAACGGGCAGGTGCTGCCGGGGTATATGTTTACAGACACCGGCTTCTGGGATACGTTCCGTTCGCTCTTTCCTTTCCTGAACCTGATGTACCCGTCGATGAGTGTAAAAATGCAGGAAGGACTGATCAATGCCTACAAAGAGAGCGGTTTCCTGCCCGAATGGGCCAGCCCGGGGCACCGGGACTGCATGGTGGGGAACAATTCAGCTTCTGTGGTAGCAGATGCCTACCTGAAGGGGCTCAGGGGCTATGATATTGAAACGCTTTGGGAGGCCGTGGTGCACGGTGCCGCCAACGAACATCCGAAAATCAGCTCTACGGGCCGCAAGGGCGTAGCGTATTACAATGAGCTGGGGTATGTGCCGTATGATGTGAAGATCAATGAAAACGCCGCCCGTACCCTGGAGTACGCCTTTAACGACTGGTCGATCTACCAATTGGGAAAAGCGCTGGGAAAACCTGAATCAGAGATCGGGATTTACGCCCAAAGAGCATTCAACTATAAAAATTTGTACGACAGGGAAACAGGCCTGATGCGGGGCAAAAACAAAAACGGGCAATTCCAGGCTCCCTTTAACCCGCTGAAATGGGGCGATGCCTTTACCGAAGGCAACAGCTGGCACTACACCTGGTCGGTGTTTCATGACCCGCAGGGCCTGATTGACCTGATGGGCGGAAAGAAAAACTTTAACCACATGCTGGATTCGGTGTTTACCGTGCCCCCGCTTTTTGACGACAGCTACTACGGTTATGTAATTCATGAGATCAGGGAAATGCAGATCATGAACATGGGGAATTATGCTCACGGCAACCAGCCGGTGCAGCATATGATTTACCTGTATAACTATTCGGGAGAACCTTGGAAGGCCCAGTACCGGCTGCGCGAGGTGATGGATAAGCTGTACACTCCTTACCCCGACGGGTATTGCGGGGATGAAGATAACGGACAAACTTCCGCCTGGTATGTCTTCTCGGCCATGGGCTTCTACCCGGTTTGCCCGGGAACCGACGAATACGTGCTGGGCTCGCCACTGTTCAAAGAGGTGACCCTGAGCTTTGAAAACGGCAAAAAGCTGCGGCTATCAGCGCCTGCCAATGCCGGAAATAAGCCGTATGTGAGGTCTGTAAAGCTGAACGGCGTTAACCATACCCGGAACTACTTTACACACAAGCAGCTGCAGAACGGCGGAACAGTGCTTTATGAAATGAGCAGCACACCGAATAAAAGCAGGGGTACGGCGGAGAAGGATTTCCCTTATTCCTTTTCTAAGGGCATGTAAGTTTTGTAAGCTCACGTAAGATTGTTAAAACCATATGAGGCATATAAGTCATAAAAGTTATCTTATATGGCTTGTATACCTTATATAAGTCACGCAAATCTAAAGCTAATCTTATATGACTTACGTGACTCATATGGTTTAAACAATCTTATATGCCTCATATGGTTTTACCGAACTTAAATGAGCTTATATACCTTATTTATCATAACTTTGCGGAAAACCCGTTAAGATGGCAGCTTTCGAATTAACCAAAGACTACCTGGTAGCTATAGAAGAAGCTATTGAGACCAGGAATGTTGACTTCCTGACCCAGGAGCTGGAGGAACATTTTCCTGCAGATATAGCCGCCATTTTATACGAGGTAAACGGGGAGCAGGCCCATTATCTGCTGCAGCTGCTCGATACCGAAAAAGGGGCGGAGGTGCTTTCCAACATTGAAAAAGAAGACCTCAAAAAGTTCATCAAAGAGCAGTTTACGGTAGAGGAAATAGCCACGTACGTAAACCTCTTCGACTCGGATGATGCCGTGGATTTGCTCAACCAGCTGTCTATCGGTTTCCGGGAAAAAATCATTGCCCTGCTTGAAGACCGGGAGCAGGCCCGGTTTATCATTGACCTCATGCATTATCCCGAAGATGTGGCGGGCGGTCTGATGCAGAAAGAGCTGGTAAAAGTACAGCTCGGACAAACCGTGAGCGAATGCATTGAGGAGATCCGCGACCAGGCCGAAAACGTAGACAAGGTATATGCCGTATACGTGGTAGACGAGCACCAGATCCTGAAGGGCATTGTTTCGCTGAAGCAGCTGGTGCTGGCCCGGAGAAATACCCGTGTGGAAAATATTTTTGAAGAAGATATCGTCTATGTAGATACCACCAAGAGCGGCGATGAGGTGGCGCAGATCATGCAGAAATATGACCTGGAGGCCATCCCGGTAGTGAATGCACTCGGCCGCTTACTGGGGGTGATCATGATTGACGACGTGGTTGACTTTATTACCGATAAGGCGGAAGACGACATCCAGAAAATGGCCGGTATCACCGGGGAGGTGGAAGAAGACGACTCGGTATGGAAGCTGGCACAGTCGCGTATCCCCTGGCTGGTGGTAGGTGTATTCGGCAGCCTGATGGCCGCCACGGTGATCGGCTTTTTTGACTCCACGCTCTCCCAGATCACGGCGCTGTCTATGTTTATCCCGCTGATGGGTTCTACCGGCGGAAACGTGGGCATCCAGACCAGCTCGCTGATCGTGCAGTCGCTGGCCGAGAAATCAGCCCTGGAGATCGGTGTATGGCAGAGGTTGTCAAAGGTAGCCAAAGTGGCGCTGATCAACGGCCTGGTAGTAGGAATCGTGGCGGGGATTTACGTGTTTGTACGGGGGGAAATGGGGTTGTTCTGGGTGGTATTCCTCTCGCTCATTTCGGTGGTTATTCTGGCCTCGTTTATGGGTACCATTACGCCGCTGATCCTGGATAAGCTGGGCGTAAACCCGGCCATTGCATCCGGCCCTTTTATTACCACGGCCAATGACCTCATCGGTATCGGTACATACTTTTTAATTGCATATAATCTTTTGGATCTTAAATGATTGCAGTCATTCAGCGGGTGACCGCCTCATCGGTCACTGTAAACGGGGAAGTTACGGGAAAGATAGGGCAGGGCTTTACCGTTTTACTCGGAATAGCCGAAACGGATACGGAAGAAGACCTTCAGTGGATAGCCAGGAAAATGCTGGGCATGCGGATTTTTTCGGATGATGAAGGGAAAATGAACCGTGACCTGCACGACATCAACGGCGATATCCTGCTGATTTCCCAGTTTACCCTGCTGGCCAATACCAAAAAGGGAAACAGGCCCTCTTTTATTGAAGCCGCACGCCCTGAAAAAGCCATACCGCTGTATGAACAAATGATTGCCGTACTTTCAGAAGGATTGGGAAAACCGGTGGCTACCGGCATCTTCGGGGCCGATATGAAGGTGTCTATTGAGAACGACGGCCCCGTAACAATTGTGATCGACAGCCAGGCCAGGCGCTGAGCTGCAAGCTGCTTCAAAGCAAAAAAGGTTGAGTACATCAGAATACCCAACCCCAAAAAACAAACAACAAAAAAACTTATAAAGATAAAGTTCCTTTCCGGGCAGCTTTAAGTATGGTTTTTTCCAGACCATTTTTGTTAATGGTACGGATCACACTGGTAGCTACTTTGAGTTCCACCCATACGCCTTCCGATTCCAGGAAGAATTTCTTGGTTTTCAGGTTAGGATAAAACTTGCGCTTTACTTTATTGTTAGCGTGAGAAACATGATTTCCTGTTCTTGTTCTCTTACCGCTCACTTGGCATACCTTAGACATAACACTATTAATTAAGTTCTTTTCAATCCATTTCGGGCTGCAAATATCCGAAGTTTTTTCTAAAAAAACAACCTCATTTCAATTAAATCTTAAAAATGAAAATCTTCCCTGTCGCTGAGGGCAATAAGAAGCCCCGGCAACCGGTTAATGAGAACATACCGGCCCACTTAATTGGTAAAAACGCCGTGGGGTATAACCGGAATTTCTTATTTTTGTTCTTATTAAATTTTTCAACCATGAAAAGAAAAGCAACTGCCGTCTGGAACGGTACCATCAAAGAGGGGAACGGCCATATCACCACTGCCAGCACCGTATTAGACAAGACACAATACTCCTTCAACAGCCGCTTTGCGGATGGTGTGGGAACCAACCCCGAAGAATTGCTTGCCGCAGCGCATGCAGGGTGCTTCAGCATGAAATTATCGCTGGACCTCACCGAAGCCGGGTTTAAGCCCGAAAGCCTGGAGACCGAATCAACCGTTACGCTGGAAGACGGCAAAGTGGTGCTGTCGCGCTTGTCGCTGAAGGCAAAGGTGCCCGGTATCGGCGACGGAGATTTCCAGGAAATTGCCCGGAAGGCCAAAGATACCTGCCCCATCAGCGTGGCATTCAGCTTCCCGATTGAGCTGGAAGCTGTATTGCTCTGAGCACACGAACGCAGATGAGGCAGATTGAACCGGCAGGCATAGCGATAGCCTGTACCGCCTTTCGGGGGCGCCGTGCCGTTGATACGGTCTGTGCCATCTGCGTTCACCTGATTTTGAGCTGTTTCCGCACCGGCAGCCTTTTCAGGGAAATATTGAATTTAGGGCGGCAGTTCAGCAGGATCTGCAGGTTATCTTCGTTTACCAGGTAATCAATATTTTCCACCTGTATCTCTTCAAAATTCAGGTGGAATTTCTCGCCTGAGCGCCCCTGGTTGATCGTATTGTTCAGGTAATCGGGCAGCTGGTTTACATATTTTCCTACATCCAGCACCACCTTTTGACGCATATATTCCAGCAGGTTATCTTTCAGGTTTTTATCCAGCAGGTTCACCAGGAGGTGATCGGTGTGCAGGTCGTAATCCAGCTCACGGATAGATAATACCCGGAGGTCAGCCAGGTAAACAGGCTGGCCGACAATCGTAATGGTTCCTTCGGCCGTGCCTTCTACGGCCAGCTCCAGCACAATCTTTTCAGCCGCACCCCGCATGCAGATGTCTTTTACGGTCAGCTGCATAACCTTGTTCTCGTATTTGTATTGCTGGAGCAGGGTGGCCAGCTCACCGTTAATATACGAAAGCGGTACGGTGGCCAGAACCTCCAGGCGGTTGGAGTCGGGAAGGGCACCTTTCAATGCATTGAACGGCGGCAGGGGCCGGATCTTCGTAAGACTGAGCGAGTCAATATGCACCAGGGCGCGTGTTTTTACGCCCATCCGGAAAAGAAAGCCTTTGCGGGTAACCTTTATGTCACCGGCCACGGTCTGGGGATCGATCTTAAAATACAGCAGCGAGGTGTCGTTTTTAAGAATGGGCATGGGCTTCTGCAGGTTGGTCCAGGTACGGTTCAATCCCTTTTCCAGGTTAACTTTTTCTTCCAGCGCCTTGTCGAGGGCATCGGTAAGCGCATTCATCTCTTTTTTCAGGATATGATCGGCAATAAACTGGATACCGATCTCGGCATTGCCAATGACCAGTTGCGGTTTCTTTATCCACTCGTAATTTTTCAATACCGATTTGGAAATGATATCCCAGTTGCGGTTGACATCGGGCTTGATATTCAGGTAGAGATCCAGCTCACCGGTCACCCGGCGGTGGCTGATGCGGCCTGATTTTTTCTCCTTGTCGGCAATGATCTCCACCTGGAGGGGAAAGGTGACATCCACCGAGTCACCGGTGGTTAGCAGGCGGATCCGCCGGGCTTTGGTCACCACCAGGCGCACACTGTCTTTGCCCGTTTCACGGGGGATATCCTTATCAACAATCACCTTCGCAAACTTCCTGTTCAGCCAGTCTTCCAGGTCAGAAGTAGGGTAGAAGATCGTAAAATAAAGGGTATTGTACCCGGCCTGAAGCGAATCGGTCAGGGGAGGGGCCTCGGCTATTGTTTTCTTTTCCTCTTTCCCGCATCCCAGGAGAGACAGGCAAAGCAACGCAATAAACAGGGGTGCGGGTCTCATTCACTTTTTTCTGATAAGGTAACGGAACAACCCCTAAGGTAATAAAAAAAAGGAATTTAGCAGCAGAATTGGCTGTAAAATAAAGAAAGGACTTCGCAGGAAGCCCTTTCTGTTTTCAACTGTCTGGATCTTTATGCCGGAAAATACCGGGTTTGGTTTCCTGGTGATGTGGTGTTACAAGACGTGTGATTTATTTCAGGATATATTTCACTCCTATTGTGAATTTACCAGCGGTGAATTGGCTTCCGTGGTTCAGGCGCCACCAGGGTTTCCAGTCAAAATGAAGTCCCAAAGGTACTTCCGGCAGCTTGAAATCGAGCCCGGCCTGTGGCCGGAGGCTGAATTCGGTATAATTACCGCCGTTGGTGTTGAATCCCAGCTGTGGCCCTATTCCCAGGTACCAGGCAAAAGCACGGGTCTCCGGGAAATTTTTAACGTATTGATAATCTGCACCGATATACATAAAATTGTAGTCGGAAAACATAACCTGGCCCTGTAACGCGGCATTCGTTCCGAATACATGCTTTACCTGCGGCCCAAAAAGTGAAACTCCGTTTCCGACATCAATGCCCAGCCCTAAGGCGGTCCTGTAAGGTGTCTGGGCCATGGCAGTGGCGCTAATGATCATCAGGGCAATTGAAAATGCTGCTTTCTTCATGGGTGATGGTTTTGATACAAAGTAAAAGCAGGCGTATTAAAACGGGATTTAATTGGCCTTAAAAGAAAATTAAATTGCAGAAAGAGGCGGAGAGGAGGGGCTTCTGCTGTGTCTGAAAACAATCAAGAGAAGTGTGGGGATAAAAAAAGAGAGCTCTTAAAGCTCTCTGTAGGCCATTATGCCGCCGGTAACGTTGTGCACCTTGTCAAACCCTTCTGAAAGCAGGAGCTGCTTGGCACGGGCGCTCCGGGCGCCGCTGCGGCAGTGAATGTAGATGTCCTGTCCCCGCAGCGATTCCAGCTGATCCAGGCTGTCCGGCAGATCCCCCAGGGGAATCAGCGTGCCGCCCAGGTTATCTTCTTCGTACTCGTCCGGGTTCCTGACATCGATCAGGTTGATGGGCTCGTTGCCTTCCAGGAGCTTCTTCAGCTCTTCTACGGTAATATCAAAATTGGTTTCCATTCTCTATGTATTTAATTGCTGTTATTCTTCAATCGGACCTCCGCCGGCCGATACCCACAGGTCTACCGGCGCGCCTATCCTGATCTTGTTGTCAGACCCGGAAGCCGGTCGCTGGCGGATCACCGACCCGGCCGGTGCCGAAGAGGGTTCCGTAATGATCTGGCCTACGGTAAGGCCCAGCCCGGTCAGCAGGATATCGGCTTCGTCCTGCTCCATACCCACCACATTCGGCACATCGATCTTCTGATCGGCATAGCCGTCACCTACCACAAAAATAATCTTGGAGCCTTTGGGGATCTCATCGCCCGGCATCAGCTCACGGTTACCCAGCTTTACTTTCAGGATGGTGTTCTCTTCGAGGGCGGGCACCTTCTCTTCTCCACCGAACTGAAGCCCCGAGCTGAGCAGCTGGTTTTGTGCGCTGAGCGAGGAGCGGCCAATGATATTGGGCAGTTTTACCAGCGGGGCCGAAACGGCCGCCACGGTCAGGAATATCTTGCGGTTAGATTTTACGTATGCTCCTGATTTGGGGTAATTGCTGATGATGCTGAGCGGTTTCAGACCGGCCACAAACTGCGAATCGGATACCTCGTAGTCGAGGTCGGCATCGTCAAGCGCCTCTTTGGCCTCGGCCAGGGTCAGTCCTTTTAATTCAGGCACCAGGATGGCCTCGCCGTGGTTGGTGCTCCAGGGCAGGTAAACAAAAAAGAATCCGAAAAATAAAATCAGGAGAACACTCAGGATAATCCCCAAGTGGATAAGAACATCAGTTTTCGTGTTGGTACTGAATTTTGCCATGCTTTAGCATCAGGATTTATACGCCTGCAAATTAGTTTGATATTAACGAAAAAGCAATTTTTTTATTGAAAGGGTTGAAGCAGCCGCGCCACATATTTGCCGATAATATCAAACTCCAGGTTGACGGTATCGCCCGTTTCCAGGTCTTTGAGTCCGGTGTTTTCCCAGGTATAGGGGATAATGGCCACGCTGAACCTGCCCGGCTGTGAATTAAAGACCGTCAGGCTGATGCCGTTCACGCAAACAGAGCCTTTTTCCACGGTGACGTTGCCGGTGGAGGCATCGTATTCAAAATCGAGCAGCCAGCTGCCGTTCTGATCGGTAATGCCGGTGCAAATGCCGGTCTGGTCTACGTGCCCCTGCACAATATGCCCGTCAAAACGGCCGTCGCTTTTCAGGCAGCGCTCCAGGTTTACCCGGTCGCCGGTTTTAAGCGTACCCAGGTTGGTTTTCAGAAGGGTTTCGCGGATGGCCGTAACCCGGTAAGTATCGCCGCCGGTTTCCTCTACAGTGAGGCACACGCCGTTGTGGCTGACGCTCTGGTCCACCTTCAGCTCACGGGCCAGCGGGCTTTCCAGCCGGAAACAGAGGCTGCTTCCTGATGGCGTTATTTCAGTTACCACGGCAGTGGTTTCTACTATTCCTGTAAACATGGTATATTTGTCAGATAAAATGCAAAAATAGTCGAAATGTTCAGGAATAAATTTGTTTTGGGAATAATCATCGCCGGAATTGCCGGTATCTTCTTCTATATGTTCAGCTCGGCCCCTACCTATGCCGAACGGGCCTTAAAAGACCGGGAAAAATACAAGACCACCATGCTGACCATGGAAGACAGCCCGCTGAAAAACAGCGACGGGATCCACTTCTTTGAACCCGACGAGAAATGGGTCATTGAAGCCGCCTTTACCCGGGCTGAGAAAAAGCAGGAATTCAGGGTGCAGATGACCGACTCTACCTTTGAAACCAGCCTGCTGGCCGGCTATGCAGCCGTTACAATTGACGGGAAAACGTACAACCTGATGGTTTTTGACGAAGGTGCCCAGTTCCTGCTGCCTTTCCGCGATGCCACCAACGGCCGGGAAACGTACGGCGGCGGCCGCTATATCAATATTGAGAAAGGGCAGCTCGTGGGAAAAAGGCTGACCATTGATTTCAATAACAGTCATAATTTCTATTGTGCTTACAACGAAAAGTATGTATGCCCTATTCCCCCGCGCGACAATGTTCTCCCGGTGGCCATCCGGGCAGGAGAATTGAATTTCAAATAATACTCCGTAAAATGAACAAGAGAGCGCCCGGGTATTTTCTGTCCCGGCTCGTATAACCCAATAAACAAGACAAGACCAATGGCAACAGACCAGCAGACCTTTAACAGCGGATATTCGGAAGTGAACGGGCTGAACATGTATTATGAAATTCACGGGCAGGGTAAGCCGCTTGTTTTGATCCACGGTGGCGGTTCTACCATTCCATCCAACTTCGGAAAGGTAATTCCTTTATTTGCGAAAAACAGGAAAGTCATTGCCGTTGAATTACAGGCACACGGACGAACCGGCGACAGGAACGCCGACCTGACGTTTGAACAGGATGCGGATGATGTGGCAGCGCTTCTCAACAACCTGAACATAGACAAAGCCGACTTTTTTGGCTTCAGCAATGGCGGCACAACCGCTTTGCAGATAGCCATCCGCCACCCCAAAATGGTCAATAAAACGATTATGGGCTCGGCCCTTGCCAAAAGAAACGGGGTTCCCGGGTGGTTTTGGGACTTCATGAAGCAGGCGAAGCTGGAAAATATGCCCGAAGCCCTGAAAGCTGCTTACCGGGAGGTTGCGCCCGATATAAGCGGCTTGCAGGTAATGCACGACAAAGATGCAAGGCGAATGGTCAA
This sequence comes from Leadbetterella sp. DM7, assembly GCF_040829825.2. Taxonomy (NCBI): domain Bacteria; kingdom Pseudomonadati; phylum Bacteroidota; class Cytophagia; order Cytophagales; family Leadbetterellaceae; genus Leadbetterella; species Leadbetterella sp. DM7. The sequence goes on from NZ_JBFOLH020000012.1 coordinate 120,535, forward strand.
TTTTAAAGACATTCCTGACGGGCAAATTATGGCTGTTACAGTGCCTGTTTTGATCATTATTGCGGATAAAGACGTTATTACACCCGAACACGCCATCGAATTGTGGAGGCAAATGGCCCATGCCGAATTGGCGATCATTCCGGGCGGACACGGAGAATATATCGGAGAGATCACGACCGTAACCCCCGATACGAAAGAAAGTGAATTTGTAGTGCCGATGATCGAAAAGTTCCTGGACAAACCGAACCCATAACCCCGGTTGACCGGGCCGTTTCCGGGTTCAAATGCCGCTTTACATGCCTGCCTTTTCCGGTGATCACGAATACCTGCGGAGTAATTCTTCCGTTTCTTCCTCCACACTCACGGCAGGGTAAGGCAAATGACACCTCCGGTACCAGTATTTTGCATTCCATTCATCGCCCTCTATGCGGTGCAGCAGGGCATGGATCCGGTCGTAATCCGGATGCCCCTCGTGCGCCTGGGCTATTTCATGGGCTTCATGCCAGCGGTTGTCACGAATGTAATGCAGGGCTTTCAGAAGCTCTTCTCTCATAAAAAGATCATATATTTCAAATTATAATGAAAATTCAGAAATATTATTCATTTCAGTATTTTCAAATATTATTGAAAGTTCAAATATTTTACGTCGCTAAAATTATCGGAAAAGCTGATCAGGCGGGCCGGGTAACCGGTTTCTGCTTTACCGGCGTTGATTCCCAGTACCTCAGCAGGGAGTCCGCTGCTTTTATAAAGGGCTTCTTCCGGTGACAGGCCCAGGATCTTCATCCCGTTTACAACACAATCGGCCATAGAAATGGTAGCTCCGGCCAGGTTGCCGTCAGCATTGATGTAATCACCGTTAATCAGCTTTGCATCAAATTCTTCCCATTGAAAAGAAGTTTTGATATGGTTCTGGAAGAGGGCATCGGAAATAAAAAACAGCTTGTCTTTTTTCATCTGCAAAGCCAGCTGCACGGCTTCAAAGCGGGCATGCACACCATCGGGTATTACCGGGGTATATACATGCTGAGCCATCAGTGCCGCACCGGTAAGACCCGGTTCGCGGTGGTGAAAAGAAGACATGGCATTAAAGAGGTGCGTAATGAGGTTTACGCCCAGGGCAAAGGCTTCCATGGCACGGGCATAAGTGCAGTCAGAATGCCCCAGAGAGACCTTTATGCCGGCGTCCAGCAGCATTTTTATCTGGGAGTCGGTGAAATGTTCCGGGGCCAGGGTAATCATTTTGAGTACCGGGCCGCCGGCATCGATGATGTCTCGCAGGAGACGGTCATCCGGCACACGGATATACTTGGCCAGGTGAGCACCGCGTTTTTTCACCGAAATAAAGGGCCCTTCAAGGTGCAGTCCTGCAATGCCGGTGCCGGGATGCTCCCCAACATAGTTTCTGACGGTTTCCAGCGCGGCAAAAATGTTTTCGGGAGAAGAGGTGATCAGTGCCGGAAGCACATAGCCCACTCCGTTTTTCCGGGCGGCAAGCTCCATGTCTTCCAGGGCTTCAGCGGTAGGGTTGGCCGTAAAGTGATACTGCTCCCCGCCGTTGATATGGATATCTACTAGGGCCGGTGCCAGGTTTTCGTAGTTAAAATCATGGCCGGCATAGGGGGCCACTTCACGGATGATCCCGTTCTCAATTTTTATTTTTTGCTTATGCAGCAGCTTCCCCGAAGTATAGAGGTGTCTGGCGGTAATTTCCATCCTGGTTTGAAATAGAATGCAAGTATAATCAATTATCGGTTACCGATCACGTTTCCGGGTCTTCGGGTGAGCGGGCTTTCATGAGTCCGAGCATCATAACCAGCGCGCTCAGCACAATAACCTGGATAAGGAGCGATTTGCTGGCCAGGTCGGTCTGTTTGGAGACAGGTACCGACAGGTAAAGCAGAATAGTGATGAGTCCTCTGGGGGCCAGGTAGAGCAGCGGATTGAGCGGCAACCGGAACAGCCGGAGGAAGAGGGCTCTGAAGATAAAAATTCCTGCAGTGATTGCTACCGCCCAAACCATGCTGGAGGGATTCAGTATTTCCTCCCGTTCCAGCAAAAAACCGAAAAGAATAAAGAAGGAAGCACGGACAAGGAAGGCGAATTCACCCGTCAGCTCCCTGAATTTGGCCACTTCTTTGCTGAAGCTCAGGGGATTGAACCGGCGGATAAATTTATAATGCCGGAGCTCATCGATATTCTCCAGGAATAAGCCGAACAGCAGGATAAACAGCAGGGCCGGCAGGTGATAGATCTTGGATAAGAAATAAATCAGCACCACAATAAGGATGATAGGGGCAAACTTGATGTGGTGTTTAATGCTGTTAAGAAAATAGGCCAGTGCCAGGGTAGCTACAAATGAAATGACCAGCATGAGTACGATCTGGCCCCCGAAATGCCACCAGGTGCCGGTTCCGATGTGGTCATTCTCGGTAACGAAATTAAAAAATAATACACCGAAAATATCGGAGAAGCTGCTTTCATAGGTAACAAAAGACCGGTCTCCTTTTGAAAGATTACGGGCGCTGGGTATGGCAATAGAGCTGCTGATGACGGCAAAAGGAATAGCGCAGCTCAGGGCATTTTTAAACGAAGTATCTCCGAAATACCAGAATGCCCAGGCCAGGCTGAAGCTGATGGCCAGCATGGGTAAAAGGGCTACCAGCATCGACTTCCGGATAAAGGGCAGTTTACTCCTGTCCAGCTGCAGCTCCAGGGCTCCTTCGAGTACAATCAGGATCAGGCCCACCGTTCCGAGAACAGGCAGGATAGGAGACAGATCAGGGATAGACAGGTGCAGCAGCAGGCTGGCTACTTTTACAATATAACCCAGGGCCAGCAGCAGTATAACGGCCGGTATTTTCGTTTTTGAGGAGGTAATATCAAAAACGTATGCCATCAGCATAAGGATACACAGGGTAATGGTAATTCCGGTCGACATAAGAGAATTAAACGGGTTTGTTTGCTGACGGAAGCTACAAAAAAAGTAAAGCCTGCCCATATCTGCAAACTTTATTTCAGGTAAATACCTGTGTTTTACTCCTGAACCTTGTGTAATTTTGTACTTTAAACGTGAATGAATGAATATGCCCGTCGACTTTTCGAAGATCCCGTCGCCCGCTTATGTGCTGGAAGAAAGCCTGTTAAAAAGAAACCTGGAGCTGATCCGCCGCATACAGGAGCAGTCGGGTGCAACGATCATCGTGGCGCTGAAAGGATTTTCCATGTATAAGATGTTCCCGATGGTAAAAGAATACCTTTCGGGTGCTACAGCCAGCTCGCTGAATGAGGCCCGCCTGATTGTGGAAGAGATGGGTTGTGAGGCACACACGTACTGCCCGGCCTATAAGGAAGAAGAATTTAACGAGATGATGGAGTACAGCTCCCACCTGACCTTCAACTCGCTCAGCCAGTATGCGCTGTACAAAGACCGGGTGCTGGGTTTCCGGAAGAAGATATCCATGGGTCTGCGCATCAATCCCGAATATGCCGAAGTAGAGACCGATATGTATAACCCGGCCGTCAGGGGCTCGCGCCTGGGCATTACCCGCAATCTCCTGGGCGATACCCTGCCGGAAGGTATAGAAGGCATTCATTCGCATACCCTGTGTGAGAACGACTCGTACGTGCTGGAACGTACCCTGGTGCATATCGAAGAAAAATTCGGCGACCTGCTGCACCAGGCCAAATGGCTGAACCTGGGTGGCGGGCACCTGATGACCCGGGCCGGTTACGATCACGAACACCTGATAGGGCTGATCCGGCGCCTGAGAAACAAATATAACCTGGAAGTGATCCTGGAGCCGGGGTCGGCCATTGCCTGGGAAACGGGCTTTTTACGCAGCAAAGTGCTGGACATCGTGGATTCGCTGGGCATCCGGGTGGCCATCCTGGATACCTCCTTTGCCGCTCATATGCCCGATACGCTGGAAATGCCCTATAAGCCCAAAGTATGGGGTGCAGAATCTGAAGCCGTAGAAGGGAAATACGTTTACCGCCTGGGCGGTATGACCTGCCTGGCCGGCGATTACATGAGCGAATATTCCTTTGACGCCCCTTTGAAAGTAGGAGATACCCTGGTCTTTAACGACATGATCCATTATACAATGGTCAAAACCACCACCTTTAATGGGGTAGGCCTGCCGGCTATCGGGATTATCCGCGAGAACGGCGAATTTGAGTTATTTAAGTCTTTTGGGTATGAAACGTTTAAGGATAGGATATAAGGGACATTTTTGGCTTATAGCTATTGGTTTTTCAGGGGTATTGATAAATTGCACCGTACGGCCGAAGCTGCCTGCACAGAAATACCAGCAGGCGGCATTCCCTTTTGAAACCCTGAAAAAAGGCGATACCACCCTGGTGAAGATAAATAATACCCTCTTGTGCCCTGTGCGGGTTAGTTTTGCTGACGAGGCGTTACAACCTGTTTCTGACTCAGTCACCGTACCCGCTAAGACAGATACGGTTCTGTATTTCTTTTTACCCAATAAGCCGTTGAATCCCAATATTTCCTTTGGGGACGTAGAAAAAACAATTCATCCGAACGCTGTGTCATTGCCTTTTCCCAAAGGAAAATCATATAAAATAACGCAGGGGTATAACGGAAGTTTTTCGCACTATGAGATCACCAGCCGGTTTGCCATTGACTTTAACCTGCAAATCAATGATACCATTTGCAGTGCCGATGACGGGTATGTGGTGGGAGTAGTGAAAGACTATAAATACGGAGGTAAAACCAGGGAGTGGAGCCCCTTCAGTAATTATATAACGCTCTATCACCCTCACAGCGGGCTGTTTACGCAATATGTTCACCTGGTGCACCAGGGAGCCTTTGTTAAAGTGGGTGACACGGTCCGCCGCGGACAAGCCATCGGTAAAAGCGGGGTTACCGGCTTCACGGGTGGCCCGCATCTGCATTTTAGTGTACTGAAGCCTTTAGCAGGCGGTCGATTGGAATCGGTGCCGGCAGAATTTGAAAATGCCTTGCAAGGGAAAAAACTTGTAAAAGGAGATATAGTAACCCATTAATTCGCAAAAATGTATGACCCTGAAGCAACGCTACGCCGGAGTAATTGAATATTTTGAGCAGCACATGCCGCACCCGGAGACGGAGCTGTATTACCGGAATCCCTATGAGCTGCTGGTAGCCGTTATTCTATCGGCGCAATGTACCGATAAGCGGGTAAACATGGTTACCCCCGCCCTGTTTGAACGCTACCCTGACGCCCGTATACTTTCCAGAGCCGAGCCGGAACAGGTGTTTGAGTATATCCGGAGCATTTCTTACCCCAACAATAAAGCAAAGCACCTGGTGGGCATGGCGCAGATGCTGGTGAATGATTTCAATAACGAAGTACCGGATACCATAGAAAAGCTGGTAAAGATGCCGGGTGTAGGGCGTAAAACAGCCAATGTGATCGCTTCGGTGATCCATAATCTGCCGGCCATGGCCGTTGATACGCATGTATTCCGGGTATCGCACCGCCTCGGCCTGGTTTCGCTAAAAGCAAAAACCCCCTTGCTCGTAGAAAAAGAGCTGGTAGCCCATCTATCGGCAGACGTCATTCCCAGGGCCCATCACTGGCTCATTCTCCACGGCCGGTACACCTGCATGGCCCGGAATCCCCAATGCCAGGTGTGTGGCATAGCGCACCTGTGTCAGTCTTACCCCATCATTCAGCGCGAAGGAGTGGCTGCGGCAGACAGCAGGCTACCGAAGATAAGTTAAAAGTGAAAAGTGAATAGTTAAAAGTTATGGAACACTTAGAAGATAAGTTAAAAGTGAAAAGTGAATAGTTAAAAGTTATGGAACACTCCTGCATATTAAATACTAAATGTTCCGCAACTTTTAACTTTTAGTTTTTCACTTTTAACTCACAACCTCCTGCGTTGCCATATACGCCATCAGCCCCGGCCCCACCTCCAGCGCGGCCTCGTCAATATCAAACGTAGGGGTATGTACGCCGGAAACGATTCCTCGGGCTTCGTTTCGGGTACCCAGGCGGTAGAAGCTGGCATCCGTGATCTGGCTGTAGAAAGCGAAATCTTCACCCGCCAGCCACAAATCGAGGTCTACAATGTTTTCCGGACCCACATATTCGGTTGCATGCCGGCGTATTCTCCGGGTAAGCTCAGGATGATTCTGAAGGAAAGGATAACCTTTTACGATCCAGAATTCGCAGCGGGCTCCCATGGCATCGGCTATGCCTTCGGCCATTTTCCTCATTTTTTCCAGGCCTTCTGCCCGCCATTCTTCGTTCATGCAGCGGAAAGTACCTTCTATATATACTTCGCCGGGAATGATATTGGTGGCGCCCTCGGCTATCATTTTCCCGAAGGTCAGTACCGAAGGGTAGGAGGGATTCCGGTTCCGGGAAATGATCTGCTGCAGGCTGACAATAATGTTGGAAGCGATAACCACGGGGTCAACGGTCATGTGCGGCGCGGCACCGTGTCCGCCCTTGCCGTGCACACGCATATAAATTTCGTCGGTGCTGGCCATGTACATGCCTTCGCGGAAGCCGATCTTCCCTGCAGGGATATTGGGCGCTACGTGTTGCCCGATGATCCGGTCTACTTTCGGTTGCTGCAGTACGCCTTCGCGGATCATCATGGAGGCCCCTCCGGGTGCTTTTTCTTCGCCCGGCTGAAAAATGAGCTTGATGGTTCCTTCCAGCTCATGGCTGATGCTGTGCAAGATACGCGCGGTAGTAAGCAGCGATGAGGTATGTACATCGTGCCCGCAGGCATGCATCACACCGGGATTTTGCGAGCGGTACGGCACTTCATTCTGCTCCAGGATAGGCAGGGCATCCATATCGGCCCGTAATGCAATAACCCTGCTGTCAGGGTTTTCTCCTTTTACCAGGGCCACGACCCCCGTACCGGCCACTCCCTCCCGGGGAGTCAGTCCTATGGCACGCAACTCAGCGGCAACAAACGCCGAGGTCTTTTTTTCTTCGAACGACAGTTCGGGGTTCTGATGCAGGTGATGCCGGTTTTTAACGGTATCGGGGAAATATTCTTTGGAAAGAGATTTTATTTTTTCAAGCATTGCCTTGCGCTTTTTCATGCAAATCTAATATATTTATCACTTTTGGCGCCTCTTTTGCGTTGTATTATAATAAACGAGAATAAATGAAGCAATGGAGTGTAGTGGTACTTCTTCTGCTGGGTGCGGGTCCGGTTTTTTCGCAAAATAAGAAAATCAACTGGATGACCCTGGAGGAGGCATTTGCCAAAACCCAGGCAGAACCCCGCAAGATACTGATTGATGTATATACCGACTGGTGCGGCTGGTGTAAGGTAATGGACCAGAAGACTTTTACCAACGAGAAAGTGGTGGATTATGTGAACCGGAATTACTATGCGGTTAAATTTAATGCCGAAAGCCGCAAAGATGTAAAGCTCGGCGACAAGGTTTACAGGTTTGATGCGGCTAACCGGGCCCACGGGGCGGCCATTGCGCTGCTAGAGGGCAAAATGAGCTATCCCAGCATTGTTTACCTCGATGAAAAGTTTAATATGATTCAGCCGGTACCCGGCTATATGGAGGCTAGGCCTTTCCACCAGGTCATTACCTTTATCGGGGGCAACCATTATAAAAACGAGCCGTTTGAAGCTTTCAAGACGGGTACGTATGCTAAAACGTACAAGTAACGGAGGTGTGCGGATTTAAAAATACAGATGACGCAGAATTTACCGGCATTGCCCGTTGAATCTGCGTCATCTGCGTTTTGTGCCGGTTATTTATTTCCGGTATAAAACCTCTTTTACTGCTTTCACCGTGCGTTCCACGTTAGGAAGCGTAGCTTCAATCAGCGTGGGGGCATAGTGTAACGGGATATCCATGCTGTTTACACGGATCACCGGGGCATCGAGGTAATCAAAAGCATTTCTTTGCAGGTGGTAGCTGATTTCGCTTGAGATAGCAGCCAGAGGCCATGCTTCTTCTACCACCACGCAGCGGTTGGTTTTCTTCACCGAATTCACTACGGTGGCATAATCGATAGGCCGAACGGTGCGCAGGTCGATCAGCTCCACGCTGATGCCTTCTTTTTGCAGCTGCTCTACCGCCGGTTTAACCACGCGCGGAATCATCTTACCGAAAGAAACAAGCGTAACGTCACTTCCTTCCTGGATCACATGGGCCTGTCCCAGCGGAATCAGGTATTCGCCTTCAGGCACTTCTCCCTTGTCACCGTACATCTGCTCCGACTCCATAAAAATAACCGGGTCATTGTCCCGGATCGACGACTTCAGAAGTCCTTTGACATCGTACGGATTGGAAGGAACCACCACTTTCAGGCCGGGAGTATTGGCATACCAGTTCTCGAAGTTCTGCGAGTGCTGGGCGCCCAGCTGGCCGGCATTTCCGGTAGGCCCGCGGAAAACAATGGGGCAGGAGTATTGTCCGGCTGACATTGCCATCACCTTGGCCGCACTGTTGATAATCTGGTCTATGGCAACCAATGAAAAGTTAAAGGTCATAAACTCAATGATAGGCCGGCAGCCGTTCATGGCAGCCCCTACACCTATACCGCCGAAACCAAGCTCAGCGATGGGCGTGTCAATAACCCGCTTAGGGCCGAACTCGTCCAGCATTCCCTGGCTGGCCTTGTAAGCACCATTATATTCTGCTACCTCTTCACCCATTAAAAAAACCGTTTCGTCTCTACGCATTTCTTCTGTCATAGCTTCTTTAACGGCATCTCGGAATTGAATTTCTCTCATATTAAACTTTTTGAAGGATTCTACCTCTGTAATGGGTACAAAAATAATGTATGCGGGCCAAATAAGAAAATGATTTTTTATGGAAGTCCTTAACAACAGATGTCTGCTGATATGTACTGTACGGATAATAATCCCGTGCGGTTAAAAAAAAAGGACTGGAGCAATTGCCCCAGCCTTTCCCGCTACTAAATCCACACAACTTTTATCTTTAAACCTTAACTCCTTACAGAGTATCGGTTGCATTATCATTTTGACATTGCAAATTTAACAGCTTTTTGGAATTAAAAAAAAGTACAAAACGTATTTTTTTTGAAAATTATCTTTAACCGGTTTTTTTTCGGTCGAAAAATATAAACTCTACATAATTAATATACTGTTAATAAGAGGGGTATAGTAGTAAATATCTCTCAAATGCGAACTTTTTATATCGAAAAAAAATATTATATTTTTTGAGGAATTTCCGGAATCAAAACGTATTCTCCTCTTTTCGAAGTCATTTTCCGGCCAGGTTGACCACTAAAAAGGGAACCCCGGCAGCCTGTTGAGCCACTGTTTTTTTTGTACCTTTGCCGCATGAAGACATTAGAAGATCTTGGGGAGTTCGGCCTGATCGAACATATAAAGGAGAAAACCGTTATCCGGAATGCCAGCTCAGTCAACGGGATAGGAGATGATGCCGCGGTGATAGACCGGGGTGATCATTACGGACTTCTTTCTACCGATCTGCTGATAGAAGGCGTTCATTTTGACTTATCGTATGCTCCCTTAAAGCATCTGGGGTATAAGGCCGTGGCCGTGAACGTTTCAGACATTGCCGCCATGAACGGTATTCCCCGGCAGGTAACGGTGTCTCTGGGACTGAGCAATCGTTTCGGTCTGGAAGCCATTGACGAGCTGTACGAGGGCATTCACCTGGCCTGCGAGGCTTACCAGGTAGACCTGGTGGGAGGCGATACTTCTGCCAGTCGCTCGGGGCTGGTCATATCGGTGTCGGTATTTGGTGAGGCGGCAGCTGAAAAGATCACTTTGCGCAGCGGCTCACGCGAGAATGATATCGTGTGCGTTACCGGAGACCTGGGTGCGGCTTATATGGGGCTGCAGGTGCTGGAAAGAGAAAAGCAGGAGTTCCTGGCCAACCCGAACATGGTACCCCGTATAGAAGACAAATCGTATCTAGTAGGCCGGCAGCTGAAGCCGGAGGCCCGGATGGACATTATTCACGAGCTGGCGGAAAAAGACGTGGTGCCTACTTCCATGATTGATATTTCTGACGGACTGGCCTCTGAGATTCTTCACCTCTCGCGGCAGTCGGGCAACGGCTTTACCGTTTTTTTTGAGAATATTCCTATCGAAAATATAACCCTGGAAACCAGTACCGAGCTCAATATCAACCCGGTAGTGGCTGTAGTAAACGGGGGAGAAGACTATGAGCTGCTGATGACCATACGCCAGGAAGATTTCGAAAAAATCAAAGCTATCACTGACATTACGCCCATCGGCTTTGTGAACAACGAAAAAGAAAACTGGCTGGTGCTGAACTCCGGCGAACGTACGCGCATTACGGCACCCGGCTGGAAATAACCGCCGGGGTAAGATTTATTTTTCGGGTTGAGAAATTGTGGCATGATTTTAGATTATGCTGCCTTTTCCCTGAAACACGCATAAGCACCTGTTTTCCTGAAATTTCCCTTTCCCGGCAGGGAGCTACCCTGCCTTTGCCGGTTGTTTGCCGGGGCTCCTCCTGTAGCTTCTTTTTATTCTGTTCTTTCTTGTAAGTATACTGTAAAATTATTATAATCAGACGATTATATGATTTCTGCAGGGCATATCCGGGAATGTGCGGGCCGGCAGGCCGGTTCTCCGGAGGGTACAGCAGCAGTCGCTGCCGGATTATTTTGCAGGGAACGGGCCATGACCGGTAACGGGATTTGAAAAAACGGCTTACTTTTTGCAGATACTAACAAGGTAGGAGCATTGCTCCTGTTGCGGATAGAATTAAGTCGCTAAAATACATAATTTATGAATCACGTTTTTACATACCAGTTTCAACCGGACAAAAAGGCTTTTTCTTTGCTGAAATCAGCCTTAAGCCTGTTGCTGTTCATTTTCTTCCTGCCGGCTGCGGCGCAAAAGGCTCCCTCAAACTTTGTAACGACCCAGGTGGGCGTAACCCCTTATTCGTATACCATTAACGGATACGGTCCGGATAACGGTACCAATTACTATACGAATACGGAATTTAATGTGAATTTCGGAAAGGAAAATGCCGGTGCGAATGGTTTTAACCGGGTGATCAGCAGCTTCCAGGTAGACGGCCGGACCTACGTTCGGGGTGAGCAGGGAAATACGCCTTTCACCAAAGTGGTGCTGAAGCGAATTGATAACTCGGTAGCGGGGAACAAAGCTACAGCCTTCTTTGAAGTGGCAGAAGACCCGGCAAACAATACACTGTACCTGGCCCCCGATTATGTAAATGAAGTGGAAGGACTGATCAACAGCTATGTGTTTAACCGGGGTTCGGACAACGTATTTTCCAACAACGGCCAGACGCACAATAACGTGGAGCGGATTGACCTCATTTTTGAAAACGGGATCAAAGCGCCTTCCAATGCCAGCATGCTTAACCGCTCAGGTATACTGATCATGGAGCGGGGCGGTAACGATTCATTTAAATTTGCCCTTATCAAGTCGCTTTCCGGTGGGGGAGATAAGCAGGTAACCGGCCTCGGTGACCTGAAAACGGCCGATAAAACAACCGCCTGGGGCGGAACCGATGCTTCGTTTAAGTCGGTTGTATTTCAAAGAGACGGCGGAGAATCCGGTAACCTGAAACCCAGCCAGCTGCTGGGAGCACAAACGGTATACGGAACCTTCATCAGCCTGCAGGACCTGGGCGTGGGTGCCGATGAAATGTTTTACGGGATCAGTCTTTTTGCCAATGACGTAACATCAACCGGTGACGGACAGAACCTGGTAGACCTTTCAGCCGGTTTCCCGACGGAGACCGACGGAACCTCAGACGGCGGCCTGGATTTTATGGCCGGCGGCGGCTTCTTTATGTTAGCGAACAATGTGGGCGGCCGGATATTTCACGATGCCGCACCTGATCCGTCAACCATTAATGCGCATACCGGCGGACAAGACGGCTCGCTGGTAAACGGACTGCAGCTGTATGTTTCCCTAACCGATATGGCAGGGAATGTGCTGGCTACCGTTCCTGTAGAAAACGGGGGCTATACATTTTATGACATAGAAGACGGTAACTATAAAGTGGTTCTGCATACCCAGGCCGGAGGATCGGCCACTTCTGACCTGCCTTCAGGTTGGTATTCAACCGGTGAAGGGGCTAACGGTACCAAAGACGGTACCACAGACGGGATTCTTTCTCTTTCTGTTCCGGCAACAGGCAGCGGAAACCTCATCATGAATAACTTCGGGATCAATTCCAGAATCAGGGCCAATGATGACGACTTCGGGTCAAGAAACTCTACCGTGGCGTATACCACACCCGGCGCCGTTTTTGCCAACGATACCCTGAACAATGCACCGGTAGATCCGGCACAGGTGATTCTTAAAGTAAACGGTACCGAGGTAACGGCTGCGGTAGCGCTGAAAGACAGTGTGAGCGGTGCTGATGTACCCGGCGTGAAGCTGAATCCTGACGGTACCGTAACGGTAGACGCAGGTACGCCTTCAGGTACATATACCCTGACGTACACCCTTTGCGACAAAGCCGTGCCTACTGTTTGTGATGACGCCGTTATCCTGATCCGGGTGGAAGACGCAACAGCCATTGATGCCGATAACGATGACTTCGGAACCATTACCTCTGCGGTAACCTATACCACACCTGCGACTGTATTTGCCAACGACTCGCTGAACAATGTTCCGGTAGATCCTTCGCTGATCATCTTTAAAGTGAACGGTGCGGAAGTGACAGCTGCCGTAGCCCTGAAAGACAGTGTGAGCGGTGCTGATGTACCCGGTGTGAAGCTGAATCCTGACGGTACGGTAACCGTAGAAGCAGGCACTCCTGCGGGAACCTACACGCTGCCGTATACCATTTGCGAGCGGGCTGATGCAGGCAACTGCGACGATGCCGTTATCCTGATCCGGGTAAAAGAAGAAGCCCCGATAAAAGCAGACGATGACGACTTCGGAACTGTCAGCTCAGAGGTGGAGTACACTACTCCGGGAGCTGTTTTTGCCAATGACTCGCTGAACAATGCCCCGGTAAATCCTTCGGAAATAACGTTTAAGGTAAACGGTACGGAAGTAACGGCTGCGGTAGCGCTGAAAGACAGTGTGACCGGTACGGAAGTACCCGGTGTGAAGCTGAATCCTGACGGTACGGTAACCGTAGAGGCGGGTACTCCTTCAGGTACCTATACGCTGCCGTATACCATCTGCGAAAAAACCAACCCGGCCAACTGCGACGAGGCCACTATCGTGATCAGGGTAGGGGCATTTGACCTGGCGCTTCGTAAAACGGTAAAAGCCGGTCAGAAGGCCGTGTTTAAAGAAGGCGATGAAGTGACATTTGTAATTACGGTGACCAATGAGGGTACAGTGGATGCTACTGATGTGGAAGTAGTAGATTATGTGCCTGAAGGACTGGAGCTGATCAGCAGCGACTGGACCCTTACCGATGGTAAAGCCAGGCTGGTGACCCCGGTACCGGCATTGCCTGCAGGGCAGGAGATCAGCCTGGAGATTACCTTCAAGGTGGGTACAAATGCCAAAGCGTCTATCCGGAATGCAGCAGAAATCAGCGCCGCCAAGGGTGGAAAAGATATAGATTCGGTATTTGACGAAGACCGGAATAACGATGAGCCGGGAGAAGATGATTTCGATACTTCGCTCATCACGATATGTAAAAAAGGCGGGAATTGCCTGCCGGTGAAGACTACCCGGATCAGGTAACACATTACCCGGCCGGTAACGGGAGAGCGGACGCTGAATAAACAGTGTCCGCTTTTTTTTCATTCCAACCATTTGCACCTGTTTTTAGTCTTATAAAAAAGAGGGCTTTCCGGTGCGGGAAATGAAAGAAAACGGTCTCTTCAGCAATGTAAGCAGGCCTGAAACAAGATTTAACGAAATTTTAAGCCACCCCCTTTTTTTATATCGTTTTAATTCAGCCCGGCGGAGAGGGGTTGCTCCCTGTTTCCCCAAGGGCATGAAATCCTTTTATCTTCAGTAAAATCCGGTCTCCTGAGGCTTCTGCGGCCTTTTCTTCCTGCTTAATTTGACCTTAAAAAATGAACCTGCAGTGTGGGCGGGCAAGCCTGTCTCAGCAGGGGGGATTTGGAGGTAATTACCTGGCTACGGTACCTTTGCACTATCAAAAAAACTTTAAACCAGTATCAATCATGAAAAAGTCAATTTTAGTGTTCGGCCTCATTTTGGGAATGAACAGCCTGTTTGCACAAACCACTACCTCTATCGGTCCGATGATCGGATTCAACTCTTCTGTTTATAAGGGCGATATCTCAACGGAGAAATGGAAGTCGCCCGACCTGAATGTAGGTCTTTTTCTGAACCATTCGAAAAATGATTTCTTTGGAATCCGCCTGGAAGCGCTATATTCTTCTATGGGAACGGCCTTTAACAACTCTCCTGAAATAATTAAAGCCGGGTACATCCAGGTACCCGTTTACGGGGTGGCCTATCTCGGGAAAAAAGGATCTGCCGTACGGCCGAAGCTGATGGCCGGTCCTTACATAGGCTTCCTGACCAATGTGGGCGGTACCAAGGTTAACCTGAATAAAGACGACTATAACAAAGTAGACTTTGGACTGAAAGGAGCGGCCGGTGCCAATATCCGCCTGTCAAGAGAAATATGGCTGAATGCCGACCTGTATTACGGGTTGGGCCTGGCCGATATGTACAAGTCGAAGACCGATGTTTACAATCACTCCTGGGGGATCAATGCCGGGGTGAGCTTCCCGGTGAAGTAAAAAGCAGGTGCGCAATAAAGGCTGCTTCCCTGAAGAGGGAAGCAGCCTTTTGCATTTATCAGGAATGCAATAGTGGTTGCACAACAGGTTGAAAATGGAGTTGAATTAAATGCAGTTTTTGGGATGGAGAAAACAAATATTGAATTTCAGAACATCAGATATCTATAGATTATTTGTATATTTACTAGCAGTAATAAATGCATTTATGAAATATAGCGAGAAAAAGACGGAATATCTTACAAAAAGATTGGTGGCTAGGCAGTCTAAAATTGCATTTAGAGAAAAAGCGCAGAATGCGATGTTGCTTGTGGGGCATACGATAGTTGTAGAAAACGGTTGGGTAGTTAAGAAATCGAAAGATGGCAGGGAGATCAGAGTAAGAGAAATAAATAACACAACACCCCATAAAAGAAAACTTGTTCTGGACTAATGAGTAAACGGATCCGGATATTTGCAGGGCCAAACGGTTCGGGTAAGACTACAATTATTAATCAAATACGGGATTATAAAGTTAACGATGAACGCTCTCTTGATTTTGGTATTTATATAAATGCTGATGATATCGTCGTTAAGTTGCGCGAGAGCCAGTGTGATATTTCAGATTATGAAATAGTATTCGATAAGGAAGAGTTTGACGAGATAGTCCGGAATACAGGCCTGATCAATGAGGAGTTTAATTTCCAGAGATTTTCTGAGTGTTTAATTTATACGGGAAATACCATTTCCATTGATCATGGGAATGCCGGGAAAGCGGAAGATAACGCATACGAGAGAATCGCGCAAATACTTGCAGACTACCTCAGGAATAAGTTGTTAAATTCAGAAAAGAAATTCTCTTTTGAAACTGTATTCTCTCATGAAGGGAAAGTGAGGTTTATCCGGGAAGCAAAAGAAGCGGGATATAAAGTCTATTTGTATTTTGTTGCAACAGAAGACCCGGAAGTCAATATTTACAGGGTAAAACAGGTTCGGGTAAAGCAAAACGGCCATGATGTACCGGAAGACAAAATAAGAAGCAGGTATTACCGGTCATTGGAGTTGCTTCATGAAGCAGCGCAATATTGCTACCAGGTTTTCTTCTTTGACAACTCCAAAGACGGAAATACGGATGGGATGTTTGCCCATTTTAAGCTTAATGCAGATGGAGTGAAAATCTGGGACGATATAGAGGAAGAACGTGTTCCCCAATGGTTTTATAAGTATTACTCCGATAAAAACCAGTAAGGAATCCAATTCTTCAGATAACTCCTTACCGGTTCTCTTCACACCATTTCCTTGCGTTTACAAAGGCTTCTATCCAGGGAGAAACCTCATCCTTTCTTCCGGCAGGATAAGAGGCCCAGTTCCATTGAAATGCAGAACGCTCAATATGCGGCATGGTCACCAGGTGGCGGCCGGTGGCATCACACATCATAGCGGTGTTGTAATCCGAGCCGTTCGGGTTATGGGGATATTCCCCATACGCATATTTCGCTACAATGTGGTATTGGTCTTCCTGCGCCGGTAAGCGGAATTTCCCTTCTCCGTGCGAGATCCATACGCCGAGGGTAGTACCTGCCAGGGTCTTCAGCATAACCGAATGGTTCTCCTGCACGTTGACCGAAACAAAACCGCATTCATGTTTTCCGGATGTATTGTAATGCATTTTGCCGTGTTCGGAATGATCCGGGTTGATCAGTTCCAGCTCCATAAACAGCTGGCACCCGTTACAGATGCCCACGGAGAGGGTATCGGGGCGGGCAAAGAAATTGTGGAGGGCTTTTTTGGCTTTCTCATTGTAGAGGAATGCCCCTGCCCAGCCTTTTGCCGATCCCAGCACATCTGAATTGGAGAACCCGCCTACCGCACCGATAAACTGGATGTCTTCGAGGTTTTCCCGGCCCGAAATCAGGTCGGTCATGTGCACATCCTTCACATCAAAGCCGGCCAGGTACATGGCATTGGCCATTTCACGTTCGGAGTTGGAGCCTTTTTCACGGATGATGGCGGCTTTCGGGCGCGGTACGGCCGGGTCGATCTCCGGCTTTTTGCCCGTGAAATGATCCGGGAAGGTAAATTGCAGTACCTGCTCTTTGTAATTTTTAAAGCGTTCGTCGGCCATCCCGTTTTTCGACTGCCGCCGGTCCAGAAGGTAAGAAGTGGTATACCAGGTATCGCGGGTAGCTGCCACAGCGAAGCTGAAAGAGTCTGCCCGGTTCCGGAAGGTAGCTTCCGTGCCTTCTTTCGCCGTTCCGATCTTCACTGCTTCTATTCCCGCGTTCCGGAGGGCTGCTTCAAAGGCCGCATCTTCAGTGGCCTGCAGCACCACGGCCATGTTTTCATTGAAGAAGGCCTTTACGGTATCGTTTTCACCCAGCCCTGAAAGGTCGTAATCGGCCGCCAGGTTCGCATCAGCAAAACACATTTCAAGCAGGGTAGTGATCAAACCGCCCGAGCCCACATCGTGCCCGGCGGCAATCAGATCGTTGCTGATCAGCTCCTGGATGGCATTGAAAGCCCTGGCGAAATACGCTGCATCGGTGATGGTCGGTACTTCGTCGCCGATCCGGTTACAGATCTGGGCAAAAGAGGAGCCGCCCAGCTTGAAGGTATCTTTCGATAAATTAATATAGTAGACTGAACCCGCATTTTTGTGTAAAACGGGTTCAATTACCTTACGGATGTCAGAGCAGTTACCTGCAGCAGAAATGATGACCGTTCCGGGAGCAATTACACTTTCTCCGTTGGGGTATTTCTGTTTCATGGAAAGCGAATCTTTCCCTGTAGGAATATTGATGCCCAGCGCAATCGCAAAATCGGAACAGGCTTTTACGGCCTCATACAGGCGGGCATCTTCTCCTTCGTTATTGCAGGCCCACATCCAGTTGGCAGAAAGCGAAACGCCTTTCAAGCCGTTACGGATGGGTGCAAAAACCAGGTTGGAGAGGGCTTCTCCCACGGCATTTCTTGAGCCGGCCGCCGGGTCTACCAGGGCCGTCAGGGCAGAGTGGCCCACGCTGGTGGCAATGCCCTCTGCCGAAGTATAATCCAGGGCCATAACCCCTACGTTGTTCAGGGGCAGCTGGATGGTGCCGGCGCATTGCTGTTTGGCCACACGGCCGCCCACGCAGCGGTCTACCTTGTTGGTCAGCCAGTCTTTGCAGGCCACGGCTTCCAGTTGAAGCAATTGATCGAGGTAAGCCGGGATATTTTGGGTTTCGTAGGCAAGCGCGGCGTAACGGTGCTCTGTTTTCCGGTCCTTCATGATGGTTTTCGGTGAAGAGCCGAAGAAGTCCTCCAGCGCATAATCCATAGGTTTCTCACCTGTGGATGAAGACCGGAAAGTGAAACGCTGATCACCGGTTACATCGCCGACTGCGTACATCGGGGCGCGCTCACGGTCGGCAATCCGCTGTAAAACGGCTATATCTTTTTCGGCGATCACCAGGCCCATTCTTTCCTGCGATTCGTTGCCGATGATTTCTTTGGCCGAGAGGGTAGGGTCACCTACCGGTAACTTATCGAGGTCGATCAGTCCGCCGGTTTCTTCTACCAGCTCCGACAGGCAGTTCAGGTGCCCGCCGGCTCCGTGGTCGTGAATGGAAACCACCGGGTTATGATCTGACTCTACCAGGCCCCGGATGGTATTGGCCGCCCGTTTCTGCATTTCGGGGTTGGAACGCTGAATGGCGTTCAGCTCAATGCCCGAACCGAAGGCGCCCGTATCGGCCGAGGAAACGGCTGCTCCTCCCATGCCTATGCGGTAGTTTTCTCCGCCCAGGATAACGATCTTGTCGCCGGGCTGGGGAGTATGTTTTTTCGACTGGTCCAGTTTTCCGTAGCCCACGCCGCCTGCCTGCATGATCACCTTGTCATAGCCCAGCTTGCGGCCGTTTTCTTCGTGCTCAAACGTAAAGACCGAGCCGGTGATCAGGGGCTGTCCGAATTTATTGCCGAAATCAGAAGCTCCGTTCGAGGCCTTGATCAGGATGTCTACCGGGGTCTGGTACAGCCAGGGGCGCTCGGGCATGGCTTTCTCCCAGGGGCGGTTGCCGGTCAGGCGCGAGTAGGCCGTCATGTAGATGGCGGTTCCGGCCAGGGGTAAGGCACCCTGTCCGCCGGCCAGGCGGTCGCGGATCTCCCCGCCCGAACCGGTAGCCGCACCGGAGAACGGTTCTACCGTAGTGGGGAAATTATGGGTCTCCGCTTTCAGAGACAATACCGACTCAAATTCTTTCTCTTCGTAAAAATCAGGCTTATCTGCTGATTTAGGGGCAAATTGCGTCACTTTTGGCCCTTTGATAAAGGCCACGTTGTCTTTGTATGCCGAAACGATATCGTTCGGATGGGTTTCTGATGTTTTCCGGATCAGCTTAAAGAGCGAAGACGGCATTTCTTCGCCGTCAATCACAAACGTACCGTTGAAGATCTTGTGGCGGCAGTGCTCGGAATTGGCCTGTGAAAAGGCAAAAACTTCGGAGTCGGTCAGCTTACGCCCGATCTTTGCCGACAGGTTATTGAGATATTCTATTTCTTCCGGGCTTAAGGCCAGCCCTTCCTGCCGGTTATATGCCGCGATGTCATCAATTTCCAGGATAGGCTCGGGAGTAATGCGTATGGTGTACATTTCCTGCGTAAGAGCCGGGTATTTCTGGGAGATCATCGGGTCGAAATCGTTGAAATCAGCCGGTACCGGTTGAAATTCTTCGATACGGACAATACCCCGGATGCCCATATTGCGGGTGATTTCCACGGCATTGGTGCTCCACGGAGTAACCATGGCGGCCCGCGGGCCAACATAATACCGGTTCAGGGTCAGGTCGTCCAGCTTTTCGGCATTGCCAAAAAGCCAGTTGAGCTTTTGAACGTCTTCAGTGGAAAGATTTTGCTCAGTCTGAACACCATAAACGGTGTTTGCGGAGTTTACGAAGAAATGAATCATTACTTGCTTTTGAAAATGCAAAGTTACTGGGTTTTCCGGGTTTTTGAAAAGATAAAGCAGGAGATTCTCCTGCTTCTGTCTTTCATCACCGGGGAATTACTCTACCACTCTTACCCCGATGTACGATGAGCTTGCACCTGATGTATACACCCGGTGGTCGGCTTTCTGAAAATCAGATTCAGAAGCCTGGTAAATGTTGACAAATTTCTGCGGGTTCCGGTCTACCAGCGGGAACCAGGTACTTTGTACCTGCACCATGATCTTATGCCCCTTTTTAAACCGGTGGGCGGCATCCTGCATGTCGAATTTTACGTTTTCAATTTTGCCGGGTGTCATGGGCACCGGGTTGGAGAAGCTTTTCCGGAATTTGGCCCGCATGACTTCGCCCCGGATGAGCAGCTGAAATCCTCCCATTTTCATGTTCGGACGGGTAGGGCTGTCGTTGGGTGCATCACCGGGGTATACATCGATCAGCTTCACAACGAAGTCGGCATCGGTACCGGTGGTAGACACAAACAGGTTGGCAAATACGTTACCGGATATGACCACATCTTCCTCCAGCACGTCACTTTCATAGACGAGCACATCCGGGCGGCTGGCTGCAAAACGCTGATCCTCGTACATGAAGTCGGCTCCGCGCAGGATCCGGATCTCGGAAGTAAAGGGTACGGGCTTGTCGGGATCGCTGGTGTACTGGTCAAACGTAGGTTTGGCCTGTGCCGGGGCAGGTGAAAACGAGAGCTTTCCACCGGGGTGCAGGTACAGTTTTTTCTCTGTTGAATTGCGGGGCGGCCACTGGTCGTACCTGCGCCACTCGTTGGCGCCGGTTTCAAAAATAAAAGCCTTGGGCAGTGCCGGGTCAGGCGTGTCTTTCAGGTAATGGTTAAAAACCGGGAGCTCTACCTCGGCCTGGTAATAGGCGCTGGTTTTGGATCCGAAGCCGATGTCGCCCAGGTACTCTCCCGTACCCCGCGCCCAGCCGCCGTGTATCCAGGGGCCCATCACCAGGAAGTTGGGCGAGGCCGGCCGGTTATTTTCAATGCCCTGGAATGTCTTCAGCGGGCCGTAGAGGTCTTCCTGGTCAAACCAGCCGCCCACGGTGAGCACGGCAGGCTTAATGTTTTTCAGGTGGGGAACCGGCGTCCGGGCTTTCCAGAAATCGTCGTAGCTTTCGTGCTCCATCATGCTGTTCCATATCTTGTTCTCCCCCTTGAAATACCTTTCGTTGACGTTTTTCAGGGGGCCGAGCTTCTTGTAAAATTCATAGGAATCAGGAGTGCCGTAGGCGGAAAAGGCGGGTGTTCCCTTGGGATCGGGCTGGGGCCGGGGGGCGCCGTATGACGACAGGAAAGCAAAGGTGCCCATCAGGAAGAAAGCCCCGTTATGGTGGCGGTCATCGCCCATGAACCAGTCATTGACCGGTGCCTGGGGAGAAGCGATCTTCAGCGCAGGGTGGGCGTCTATGGCCGTCATGGTGGTATAAAAGCCGGGTGCCGATATGCCCCAGGTGCCCACTTTCCCGTTGTTGCCCGGGATGTTTTTCAGGAGCCATTCGATGGTGTCGTAGGTGTCTGAGCTTTCGTCAATGTCTTTCGGTGATTTTTTACGGGGATTGAAGGGGCGTACCGCCTCAAATTCGCCTTCCGACATGTATTTCCCCCTCACATCCTGGTACACAATAATGTAGCCGTTGCGGGCAAAATGCATGCTGGGGCCCAGCGAGGTTTTGTAAAGGTCTTCCCCGTAAGGGGCCACACTGTAGGGCGTACGGTTCAGTACGATAGGATATTTTTTGCTTTCGGAGGCGTCTTTCGGAACATAAATGGATGTAAAAAGCCGGATGCCGTCGCGCATGGAGATCTGTCGCTCGATTTTGTTGTAATGCTGCCGGATAAACAGGGAATCTTCGTTCACCCGCTGCCCGAATGAAGGACGGGCCATGCCTAAAACGAAGAAAATCAGAACCACCGGGTAGAAGCCGGTACCCAAAAACTTTTCACACATACTCATAAGAAACAGGTAGATATTTTAAAACGGATTTAAAGATAAGGTATATTTGACAAATTATTTAAAACGGAGACGCAGAAAAACCGGTACTACCGGCCGGGTTGCCCTGTACCGGCAACTGTGTTTGTATACGTGGAGGAATATCCTGCGCTTGCCCTGTTAAAACCTGTTATGCTTATGAAAAATCTATGGCCCCTTGCGCTTATCTTATGGTTGAGCCAACCGCTGCATGCCCAGATCGATGCTTCGCTGATGAAGTTCCCGGATGTATCCCGGACCCATATTGTCTTTACGTATGCCAATGACCTTTGGCTGGTGCCTAAAACCGGCGGACAGGCCATCCGGCTCAGCTCTCCGGCGGGAGTAGAATCTTTTCCCCGGTTCTCGCCTGACGGCAGTGAAATTGCCTTCTCGGGCAATTATGACGGTAACCTGGATGTATATGTCATGCCGGCAACCGGCGGGGTGCCCAGAAGGCTGACCTCGCACGGGTATGGCGACCGGCTGGTCGACTGGACACCCGACGGGAAAGACGTGGTCTTTGCGTCGTCAAGGGAGAGCGGGAAGCAACGCTTCAGCCAGTTTTACCGGATCAGCAAAGACGGTGGCCCCGACACTAAGCTGCCCCTGGAATACGCCGAATACGGATCTTACAGCCCCGATGGCACTGGGATGGCCGTGGTGTATATCTCCCAGACAGGCCGTACCTGGAAACGGTACAAAGGCGGTACCAAGGGAACCATACAGATCTTTGATTTCAAAACCGGAACCTCTAGAAGGATTTCGCCCATGGATGGCGGCGGAGATGAATTCCCGATGTGGTACGGCGATAAGATCTACTTTATTTCTGACCGGGGAAGCGATGAGCGGATGAACCTGTGGTCATACGATACCGGCTCGGGCCAGGCAGAGCAGCTCACCCGGTATACCGACCTCGATATTCATTACCCGTCGATGGGTGACGGAGAAATTGTATACGAGCAGGGCGGGCAGCTGCACCTGTACGCTATCCGGGACAAGTCGGATAAAATAGTGAAAGTGCAGATCACCTCGGATATGAACGCCCTGATGCCCCGCAACGAATCAGTAGAGAAATACATTCAGAGCGCCCGCCTGAGCCACGACGGCAACCGGGTGCTTTTTGAAGCCCGTGGCGATATCTTTTCGCTTCCGGCCAAAGAAGGCGTGGCCCGGAACCTGACGAATACCTCGGGCATAGCCGAACGTACACCGGCCTATTCGCCCAATGGCAAATATATCACCTACTGGTCAGATGCCAGCGGCGAATACGAGTTGTACCTCATGAATACCGGGAATACGGCCACCCGCAGGAAACTGACCTCTTACGGACCGGGATACCGGTATACGCCTTACTGGTCGCCCGATTCCAAAAAAATCTGCTTCATTGACCAGGCCGGCGAGATCAGGATCTTTGACCTGGCAGACAACAGTACAACGAAAGTGGACGAATTGCTGCAATTTTCGCACGGGAATACGGCATCGTTCGGTTGCGACTGGTCGTCTGACAGCCGTTGGATGGCCTATAGCCGCGACCTGCCCAACGGTCACCAGGCTGTTTTCCTTTACAATACGGAAAGCAAGCAATCAACCAAGGTAACCGACGGATTTTACAGCTGCTTCAACCCGGTTTTCGATCCTGCCGGAAAATACCTGTTCCTGACGACCAACCAGGTATTTCAGCCCAATTACAGCGACTACGACAATACGTTTGTGTACAATAACTCCACGCTTATAGGTGTGCTGACCCTCAGTAAAGACAGCACCTCTTTCCTGGCCATGAAAGACGATGCCGTGACGGTCAAAGACGAGGAGCCTGTACCTGTAGCAGAAAAAGACGCGAAAGCGGGTAAATCTGCGAAAAAGGAAGAAGCCCCGAAACCGGAAAAGCCGAAAACCGTGGCAATTGACCTGGAGGATATGGAAAGCCGCCTGGAGATACTCGGCATTGCGCCCGGCAACCTGGGCTCGCTTACCCCGTATAAAAACAAGATAGTTTATATGCGGTATCCCAATACCGGCTCGGCCGGGGGCGCGGCTTCTTTAAAGCTCTATGACTTTGATAAGAAGGAAGAAAAAACTGTGCTGGACGGCGTAAGCTTCTACGAGGCTTCGGGCGATAAAAGCAAGCTCCTGGTCAATAAAGGTGACCAGTTTGCGGTTATCGAGCCTAGCGAAGGCGCGAAGTTTGAAAAAACGCTCAACCTGCGGTCTATGATCGCTTCTATAGATCCGAAAGCAGAATGGAAGCAGATTTTTATAGATGCCTGGCGTATTCAGCGCGACTATTTCTATGATAAAAATATGCACGGCGTAGACTGGGAGGCGGTTAAGAATAACTACCTGAAAGTATTGGAAGGGGCGGCCAACCGGAACGATGTGGCCTTTATTATCGGTGAAATGATCGGCGAGCTCAACGCGTCGCATACGTACTACGGTGGCGGTGATCTGGAGCAGGGCAAATCAAGGAGTACGGGTTACCTGGGGATCGACTGGGCGGCAGACGGCCAATATTACAAGGTAGGAAAAATTATCAGGGGGGCTTCCTGGGATGCAGAGGTGCGTTCACCCCTGGACAAGCCGGGTGTGGGTGTCAGGGAAGGAACGTACATCCTGGCCGTTAACGGACTTCCCGTTACTACTGCGCATCAGCCCTTCTACTACTTTGCGGGGCTGGACAACACCACCGTGGAGCTTACCTGTAACGATAAGCCGGACTTTGAAGGAGCCCGGAAAGTATTGGTCAAAACGCTCAGCGATGAATCGCGGCTGCGTAACCTGGCCTGGATAGAAGGCATGCGGAGTCGTGTAGAGAAAGCAACCAACGGCGACGTAGGATACGTATACGTGCCCAGCACAGGCATTGACGGCCAGAATGAGCTCATGCGGATGTTCAACGCCCAACTGGACAAGAAAGCCCTGATCATTGACGAAAGGTTTAATAACGGCGGACAGATCCCGGATCGTTTCATTGAAATGCTGGACCGCAAGCCCCTGGTATATTGGGCCACGCGTGACGGGGAATCATGGAAATGGCCTCCGGCCGGGCACTTCGGACCCAAGGTGATGCTGATCAACGGCTGGAGCGGCTCAGGCGGAGATGCTTTCCCGGACTACTTCAAGAAACGTGGACTGGGGCCGCTGATCGGTACCCGTACCTGGGGTGGACTGATCGGTATCAGCGGTACACCGGAGCTGATCGACGGTGCCTCGGTAACCGCACCCAGCTTCCGGATGTATAACCTGGACGGCACCTGGTTCCGCGAAGGTCACGGGGTAGATCCTGATATTTTTGTGGATGAAGACCTGGGTGCTTTTTCCAAAGGTATTGATGTGCAGCTTGAACGGGCCATTGAAGAAGCGAAGCAGCTGATCAAAAACCAGCCGTTTGTGATGCCGAACAGGCCGGGGCCGGAGAAGAGGTAGGGAACAGGTAACAGTGAACAACTAACAGTGAACAACTAACAGTGAACAGGTAACAGTGAACAGGTAATAGTGAAGGTAGGTTTCTGACGAAATGTACCCTGGATGTTCACACCAAATCTTTTTTGGGAAAACTGACGGAGAGATCCGACCGATACGCAAACGGCCGGATCTCTTCGTATTCAGTGGGGCCATTCAGAAAAAGCCCAACTTGTTCATTAAGAACTTGTTGGGCTTTTGATTATCTTTGTATATCACCCCGAATAATACGGTTGGAGCCAAAAATCGGGGTAACGAAACGGAAAAGATATGCGA